>JADZCY010000061.1 GCA_020851325.1 Acidobacteriota bacterium
GCAAGTACGTCTTCCACGACAACAACCGCGACATCAACTACGGCGTCGATTCGCTGCGCGTCCACCTCAACTGGTATCTGAACTGGGTGCCGCCGATCTGGCACGACGTCCACGAGGCGCAGACGCTGCTCTACACCTTCAGCGGTCAGCCGCCGCAGAACGCCAACCTCGATCCGATGCTCTACACCGAGCTGCCGTTCTTCGCCACTTACGAGGTGAACAAGCTCACCAACTACGGCATGCCCGGCGTGTGGCACTTCGGATTCGTCGACATGTGGTCGCCCGGCTACCTCGGGTTTGCCGCCGCCAATCACAACGGCATGCTGCGCATGTACGAAGTGTTCAACCAGGGCGGCGCCAACACGAAGAAGGCGCGCCTCCAGGGCTCGCAGACGACGCGCCAGTGGTACCGGCCGAACCCGGCGCCGGCGGGCGAAGTGGACTGGTCGATCCGCAACTCGATCAACTACGCCGAAAGCGGACTGCTGGCGGCGCTCGAGCTGACGTCGAAGTTCCCGTCGATGGTGGTCGAGAACTTCTACAAGAAGTCCGCGAACGGCGTCGCCGCCGGCGCCACCAAACCGCCGCACGGTTTCGTCATCCCCGCCGCCCAGCGCGACCAGACGCAGATCGATCGCGTCGTCAATCTGCTGCGCCGACAGGCGATCGAGGTGCACAAGGCGACCGCGTCGATCACCGTCAAGGAAGGCACTTTTCCCGCCGGCTCGTATGTCGTGAAGCTGAACCAGCCTTACGGCCGCCTGGCGAAGACGCTGCTCGAGAAGCAGAACTACCCCGACCCGTCGCTCACCACGTATGACGACAGCGCCTGGACGATGCCGCTGGCGAACAACATCGAGGTGAAGACGATCGAGGACAAGGCCATCCTCGATGTGCCGGCGACGCTCGTCGCCGCCGATGTCATCACCACGGGCCACGTCGTCGGCACCGGAAGCAGCGCCGTGCTGGTGCGGCACAACGGATCGCTCAACCTGATCACGCTGCGGTATCGCCTGAAGGATCTGCGCGTCTCGGCGACGAAAGCCGCGCAGACGCACGACGGCGTCGAGTATCCCGCCGGCTCGTTCGTGATCGCGGCGGCGTCGGCGGACGTGCTCGGCCGTGTCCGCAAGGAAGTGGAGACGCTCGGCCTCGAGGCCGTGGCGCTCGCCACCGCGCCGGCTGATCTCGCGGACGTCGATCTGCCGCGCATCGCGATGTACACGACGTGGGCCAACACCGAGAAGGTGGGCTGGGTGCGCCTGGCTTTCGATCGCTTCGAAGTGCCGTACGACCTGATTCACAAGGATCACGTGCAGGCCGGCGCCAACCTCCACTCGAAGTACGACGTCATCCTCGTGCCGCACCAGACGCAGAACGGCAAGTCGGTGGTGTTCGAACAGCCGAAGCTGTCGCGCCCGCTCCCCTACAAGAAGAACGACAAGTTCAAGTCGCTGGGCGTCTACGCCGAAACCGATGACGTGCGCGGCGGCATGGGACTCGAGGGCGTGACGGAGTTCCAGAAGTTCGTCAACGACGGCGGCCTGCTGATGACCTTCGGCGTGTCGAGCTACTTCCCCGCCGAGTTCGGCCTGGCCAAGGGCGTCGACGCGCAGCGTCCGGCGACGGGCTGGTACGCGCCGGGGCCCTACGTGCAGTCGGAAATCCTCCAGCCGACGCACCCGATTTTCTACGGCTACGGCGCGGCGAAGACGCTGCCGGTGCGCTGGGCCGATGGTCCGCTGCTGCAGGCCGGACCGCCGGCCGAATTCGCCGCCATGGTGGGCTCGACGCCGGATCGACCGCGAGTCCTTGCCCGCTATCAGGGCGGCGACGCGGGTGTGCTGAGCGGCCTGATGCGCGGCGCCGATCAGCTGCGCAACCGTCCGATGATCGTCGATGCGCCGACGGGTCGCGGCCGCGTGCTGCTGTTTGCCAACAACCCGATCTACCGCTGGCAGACCTTCGGCGAGCATCAGCTCGTCTTCAACGCGTTGCTCTTCTGGAACGATCTCGACGCGGCGAAGCAGGCGACGACGAGCGACAAGCAGCCGTAGTGCGCGGCGCTGCTAACCGTTCGGCCGTTCGGACAGGTAGTCGCGCATGAGCGCGGCGTTGCGCTCGTTGGCCTTGAACCAGATGTCGCCGAGCACGCCGACGATGGGGATGGCGCCGATGAGCATGTCGGTGAGGACGTTCGCGAGCATCTTCGAGACGAGCGCGGCGGGCGGGCCGTAGCGAAGCGCCCGCGCGACCAGCGTCAGCGACAGCGCGCCGGCGACGAGATCGCCGACGACCGGGAAGAGGCTGATCACCGCGTCGAGGCCGACGCGGCCGAGGATCGGCACGCGGACGGCGCTGTCCATCAGGTGCGCGAAGTTGTCGATGTAATCGCCGAAGCGCCGGTCCGCTTCGGCGAGATCGATGCCGGTGGCGCGCGCGTAAGCGCCAAGCCGGGTGAACGCGCCCGTGGCCAGTCCACCGACCCGGCGATCGATGGTCGCCGACACGCGTTCCGCGCTGCGCACGAACAGCCAGCGCGTGACGAAGAACCCGGCCACCGCCAGCACGGCGACGATGACGAAGGCGGCGACGAGCCAGAGCAGGACGGTTTCGATCATCCTGCGTCTGATTATGCGGTCTGACGGCGCGGCCGGCGCGCCGAACGACTACTTCACGATCAGCAGCCGGTAGTTGGCCGGATGGACGAACTGGATGCCGTCCTCGGTGAGCAGCGCGTCGTCTTCGATGGGAATGCGGAGCTTGGCGCCGTCCCATTCGGCGATCGGCGTGTAGGCGAAATACTCGAACGAGAACAGGTGCTGCGTCCTCAGCACGAACGTTCGCTGGATGGGCTGCCACGTCGTCATCGATGGGCCGATGTCGTGGCCGGTGTTGCCGACGGGATGGAAGCCGTAGACGACATCCGTGCGGTCGTCGCGATTGGGCCGGTTGAACTCGATGACGCCGAAGCCGGCGGCGGCGAGCGCGGCGTCCATGTTCTTCATCGTCTGGTCGGCGGTGAGGCCGGGTTTGATCGCCTTCTTCAGCACGTCGCGCACGGACAGCGCCTTGTCGAACGCCGCCTGAATGCTCTTCGGCGGCGCCGTCTCACCCGGCTTCAGCACGTAGGCAACGCGCTTCACGTCCGTGCCGAAATTCATCAACTGCACACCCCAGTCAATCATCATCACGTCGCCGGGCTGGATGATGCGGTTGGTGGAGGTGGCGACAATGCCGGTTGGTCCCGTGACGTAGATGGACGGCATGTCGAATTCGGAGCCGAGGCCGCGCTCGAGCAGGCGATCCTGCAGCCACCAGGCGACGTCCTCGAGCGTCGTCTTGCCGACGGTGATCACTTCGTTCGACAGTGCGCGTTCGGCCAGCTGCACCGCGATGCCGGCGGCTTCGCCGAAGGCGACAATCTCGGAAGCGACGCGACGTGAGCGGAACTCGGAGACGAGCTTCTCGGCACTCACCAGCCGGGTCGCGTACGGTTCACCCAACGTCTTCTTCAACTGCGCCAGCATCGTCGCCGAGAGGCCGTCGGCGGGGCCGATTTCGTCCGACATGTTGACGCCGATGCGCTTGGGATCGCGCTGCTTCACGAAGTCGGCGAGCATCGTGTTCGCCGACATGCCGTCGTAGGCGCCGGATTCGTTGATCAGATAGCCGGTGGGACCGAGCGCAATGCGTTCGATGCGATCGCCGCCGCGGTCGGTGAACATGTAATAGCCGACGCCGGTGACGTAACCGCGGCCGAGATCCTTCCACAGCGGGTCGTAGTGGTTCTCCTTCACGGCGACGATCCACATGTCGATGCCGTTGTCGCGCATGGCGCGCGGCAGCACCTGCTCGAACTTGTCGAGGCGGATCTGCCGTTCCATCTCCCAGCGGCGGCGGGCTTCCTGCGCCGACGCGTCACTGGCAAGAACACAGAACACGAGAAGGAGAATGCAGCGCGTCATGGCGCGCCATTGTATCCGGGCGGGAGGCCCTTCGACTTCGCTCAGGGCAAGCGGGAGGCGGGAAGCGGCAGCCGGGACGCAGAGGCGATCCTTTGAGCTCTTCGCGCCCTTCGCGGACGACGAGCGGCTTCGTGTCGTCGTGGTTTCCTGCGCGAAGGCGGAAAGGCTATTTCAGGATCGGCGTCAGGAACGCCAGGCGCGGCGGCAGGGCGCGGCGGGCCACCAGGCGGTCTTTCATGTGCACGAGCAAGTACAGCAAGCCGCACAACGCGATGGCGGACAGCACCGATGCTTCCCAGGGCAGCCGGCGCTTCAGCAGAATCGCCACGCCGCCATAGACCATCTCGACATGGATCCAGTAGACGAACAGCGACGAGCGTCCGAGCGTGACGAGCGGTTCCCAGCGAAGCGCCAGCAGCCACGCCACGGGAATCGTCATCAGGACGATGCCGAGGCGGATGAAGAAGAACGTTGGCGAACTGGTCCAGAAGTTCGCGTTGGCGTAGATGGTCGGCAGGAACGACGCGGCGTAGCCACCGCCGATCGCCAGCACGGCGCCAAGGGCCAGGCCGCCGTGCAGTATGCGTTCGCGCGCCGGTGTTCGCGCGCCGTCGATCAGTTCACCGGCCATCGCGCCGGCCATCAGAAAACCGGCCCACGAGAACAACGTGAACGTCGCGCGGTTGGGCGCCGGACGCAGATACCACTCGATCGGATCCGGCAGCACCGACAGCCACGCGGCTTCGCGCACGATGGGCGTGAGGAACGCGAACGCGGCCGTCGCGACGCCGAACGCCATCACGCGACGCCAGCGCGACGCCGCCATCTGCCACAGGGCCGCCGCCATCACCAGCGACAGCCCCATGATGTTCAGGATGTCCACCTTCAGCAGGTTGACCAGCGGTCCCCAGCCGAGAAGCTGCGACTGCACGCGAAACAGGAACGCCAGGCCGAACACCTGCCAGCCGCGCGTGCGCACCGAGCGCGCCGCCTCCCGTGCGCCGAACTTTCGCGCGCGTCCTTCGGCCGCCATCGCCAGGGCCACACCGGCCAGCAGCATGAACATCGGCGCCGCCAGGCCGTTGACGAACACCGTCATGAAATAGCGATCGTCGTGTCGGTCGGCCTCGCGCGTCCACGCGTCGGTGACGTGCGCACCGACCATGACGACCACCGCAATCCCACGCAAGGCGTCGAGCCAGGCCTTGCGATCCGTCAGGGTCGGACCTCGTAGGTCGTCGTCATCTCGATGTCCTGGCGGAGCGAGTGCCACACCGAGCAGTACTTGTCGCGCGACA
>JADZCY010000062.1 GCA_020851325.1 Acidobacteriota bacterium
AACATCGCATCTGGGAACAGCTGTCGGCGACGTTTCCCGACGCCGGCAAGTGGACGCCGTCGCTGCGGCTGCGCGTCGAGCAGCGTTTTCAGGACAGTTGGGACGACTCCTCGCACCGTGTCCGCGCCATGGGCCGCTTCGTCCGTCCAATCAGTGCCGACCGCCGCTGGCTGGCCGTCGGCTGGGACGAGTACTTCGTCACCCTCGACGAGACCGACCGCGGCCCCTGGCAGGGCGTGGACCAGAACCGCCTCTTCGCCGGAGTGCTCCGGCAGTTCACGCCAAAGATCGGCTTCGAGTTCGGCTACCTGTGGACCACCACCAAGGCACCCTCCGCCGCGCGGCAACACGCACACGTCGCGTTTGCGTGGCTGAACCTCACGCCGTAACGCACCGTCGTGTAGCACCTCCGTGGAGCACCTGCGTGCCGCACCTCCGTGTAGCACCTCCGTGTAGCACCCCCGTGGAGCACCCCCGTGGAGCACCCTCGTCTATACTCCTTCTGTCGTTCGAACCCGTCCCAGGAGGCAAGTGTGCGTGCACGGTTGATCGTCGCAACAGCGTTGGTAGTCGGGGTGAGCGGTCTTGTCGCCGGCCAGGCGCCGCGGAAGACCCGGCTCAATCCCGTCATCGAACTCCTCGAGCAGAAGAAACCGGTCTTCGGTCTCTATGCGCCATCCAACCGCCGCGGCGGTCCGCCGCAGGCCGGCAGCGTCGCCGCCACCGTGCAGTTGCCGCAGAAGTCGCCGGCCGACCTCGCGAAGGAAGCGATGGGCTACGCCAACAGCGACTTCATCTTCGACGGCAGCATGGAAGGGAACTTCGAGCGCGGCTACGGTCCGTATGCCGAGTTCGTGAAGGCGCTTGGTCCGCTCGGCTTCTTCACGAAGACGCCGACGCATCGCCTTCCGCATCCCCTCGTCGTCAAGGCGCCGGAGATCGCGCCGGATCCGGTGAAGGTCGGTGCGCAGATCGGCCAGCAGCTCAACCTCGGCGTCAGCGGCGTGATGTTCGTCTCGGTCGAGAGCGCCGACGAAGTGCAGAAGGGCCTGGCGGCCATGCGCCTCAAGTCGAAGGGCGGCACGCGCGGCGAGGATGTGGGCAGCGCGCCGGCGCAGTGGGGCCTGAGCGAAGCGGAGTACAAGGCCAAGGCCGACCTGTGGCCGCTCAATCCCGAGGGCGAACTGATCAACTGGACGATCGTCGAGAGCAAGGCCGGCCTGGCGAATGTGCGCCAGATTGCCGCGGTGAAGGGCATCGGCGTGCTGTGGCCCGGCGCCGGCACCCTGCGCGGCGTGTTCAGCACGACCGACGCCAACGGCCAGCGCAAGACGGATGACGCGGCGTGGGAAGCGGCGATCCAGCAGGTGCTTGCCGCCTGCAAGGAGTTCAACGTCCCGTGCGGCTACCCGGCCAACGCCAACGACATCGAGATGCGCATGAAGCAGGGCTTCAGCGTTTTCGTGATGAACTGGGGCGACGCCGGCTTCAAGACCATCGACATCGGCCGCAAGGCCGCCAACCGCTAGACGACCGATTGCGCTGGAAGCGAAGCGACCGGGCACCAGCCCGGTCGCTCACCAGCGATTGCACGCTGCCTCAGTTGCTGTCTGGAACTGAGGGCCTTCACTCCCGAGAGATACACCGTCCCGAAAGCGGATGCGGTCCCGAGCGTTCGGCCCGTCCCGGCACGGCGTCCGCCTCCCGCCTCCCGCCTCCCGACCTGATCGATCCCGTCTGTGTCCTACCTGCTATCCGCGACCTTGAACCCAATCTTCCCCGTCAGCACATGGCCGTCGTCGCCGGCCGTCTTCCATTCGATGGTGTAAGCCCCCGCGGCAAGCGGTGCGGCCAGCGCGGCGCGCAGCGAGTGCTCGGGCGTGATCTCCAGCTTGCCGAGCGTCACCGGTCCCGACGGTCCGGCCAGCGTCAGGCCGCTCTTCTCGGCCTCGGGCTCCTGGGTGAACCACACCTCGATCGCGGTCGGTGATTGCGTCACCGTGGCGTCTTTGGCCGGCAGGCTCTTCTTGACGCCGAGGTGCGCCAGCACCACAGTGGAGGCGAGACCGACAGCCAGCGCGAGCGTGAACAGGCGTTTCATCATCGCCCTAGTGTATGGACTGGCCCGACGCTGTCCAGCCCCTGCGTCGAAATGCCGCAGTCACCCCGCCCGCGCGCGGGTCGCGTGCTAGTCTGAACGCAAGCGGCGCGCGCCGCCTTCGTGCATGAGCCGCGCGTCAGGATGCCGATCATGAGTTCACCCGCCAACGACCCGCCCCGCGCCGCCGGCGCCATGGCCACCACACGCAGCGAGAACGCGTTCGTCCTCGAACAGGACGGCCAGCACATCGGCCGCCTCGACTACCGCGTCGAGAACAGCGTGCTCTACATCGATTACGTGGAAGTGATCCCGTCGCAGCGCGGCAAGGGCCTTGGCGTCCCGCTCATCGACGCCGCCACCGACTGGGCCCGCGACAACGCCCTCCGCGTCGTCCCCCTCTGCGGCTACGCCCGCAGCGTCATGGTCCGCGACGCCCGCTACGCCGACGTCTTCAAGGGCCGCTAGCGGTATTCGTCAATCGTCATTGCCCGTGCCCCGCCCGCGCCCAGCCTTCACCTCGCTCCGCCGCTTCTTCGAGGTCAGGCGCCGCTCCTTCGCGCCGGCCGAGGGACGCGTCGCGCGGCGTGGACGCGGTTTGACGAACGCCTGCTGCAGCAGCGCGATCAACCGCAGGCGCGCCGCCTCGCGATTCTGTCCCTGCGTGCGGTGTTCGCGGCTCTCGATGATCAACAGGCCCTCGCTCGTCACGCGCTGACCGGCCAGCGTCAGCAGGCGCGCGTGCACGTCCGGCGGCAGCCCGGCGCGCGCCAGATCGAGGCGCAGTTCCACTGCCGTCGACACCTTGTTGACGTTCTGCCCGCCCGGGCCCGAGGCGCGCACGAAGCGCTCGTCGAGGAGCGTGTCATCGAGGACGAAGGTCGGCGTGATGCGTGGCACGGTGAGGCGTCCATCCTATCGCGGCGCCGGTGCGGCGCTCGCGTATGATGAGATGTTTCGGGAGCGATACGTGGCCACCATTCTTCAGAGTCTTCCCGCCGGCGAGAAGGTCGGCATCGCGTTTTCCGGCGGTCTCGACACCAGCGCCGCCCTGCACTGGATGCGGGCCCACGGCGCCATTCCCTACGCCTACACCGCCAATCTCGGTCAGCCCGACGAGAAGGACTACGACGACATCCCGAAGAAGGCGATGGCCTACGGCGCCGAGCAGGCACGGCTGATCGAATGCCGGCCGCAACTGGTCGCCGAAGGACTCGCCGCCATCCAGTGCGGCGCGTTCCACATCTCCACCGCCGGCGCCACCTACTTCAACACCACGCCGCTCGGCCGCGCCGTCACCGGCACCATGCTCGTCGTCGCCATGCGCGAAGACGACGTCAACATCTGGGGCGATGGCAGCACGTTCAAGGGCAACGACATCGAGCGGTTCTACCGCTACGGCCTGCTCGCCAACCCGAATCTCCGCATCTACAAGCCGTGGCTCGACCAGCGCTTCATCGACGAACTGGGCGGGCGCAAGGAGATGTCGGAGTACATGATCGCGCACGGCTTCCAGTACAAGATGAGCGTCGAGAAGGCCTACTCGACCGACTCCAACATCCTCGGCGCCACCCACGAAGCCAAGGATCTCGAATTCCTCAACAAGGGCATCACCATCGTCGAGCCGATCATGGGCGTGGCGTTCTGGCGTGAGGACGTCGCGGTGAAGCCGGAGACGGTGTCGGTCCGTTTCGAGGAAGGGCATCCCGTCGCGCTCAACGGCCACACGTTCAGCGATGCGCTCAGCATGTTCACCGAGGCGAACGCCATCGGCGGGCGTCACGGCCTCGGCATGTGCGATCAGATCGAGAACCGCATCATCGAGGCGAAGAGCCGCGGCATCTACGAAGCGCCGGGCATGGCGCTGCTGCACCTTGCCTACGAACGGCTGGTCACCGGCATCCACAACGAAGACACCATCGAGCAGTACCGCAACAACGGCCGCCGCCTCGGCCGCCTGCTCTATCAGGGCCGCTGGTTCGATCCGCAGTCGATGATGCTGCGCGAAACGGCGCAGCGCTGGGTGGCGCGCGCGGTCACCGGCGAGGTGACGCTCGAACTCCGCCGCGGCAACGACTATTCGATCCTCGACACGACGAGCCCGAACCTCACCTACAAGCCCGAGCGCCTGACGATGGAGAAGGGCGAGGCGTTCTTCACGCCGCTCGATCGCATCGGCCAGTTGACGATGAGGAACCTGGACATCATCGACACGCGCGACAAGCTTCGCATCTACACCGGCACGGGGCTCATCGGCTCTGGCGCCGCCGGCGTGCCGCTACTCGAAGCGCAGCAGGACAAGGAAGAGATCTGACGCGAGGGGACCTATGGGTGACATGGGGCGACTGCTGATGTTCGCGGGCGGGGTGCTGCTGATCCTCGGCGCGCTGTTCTCGTTCGGGGCGCGGCTGCCGTGGCTGGGCCGTCTGCCCGGCGACATCGTCATCGAGCGCGAGAACTTCCGCTTCTATTTCCCGATCGCGACCTCCATCATCGTCAGCATCATCCTGACCATCGTGCTGTCGCTGTTCCGGCGGTAGACAGGAAACCACGAATCGTTCCTGGGTTTCCCCTGGAGCCCTTCGCGCTCTTCGCGAGCATGATGTCGCCCTTCGTGCCTTCGTGGTCTCTTTGCCCGTACGCTCGCATATCATTCTCTCCAGTGCCGAACCGGCCGTCTGACGACACCCTGCGCCGCATCCCGTTGTTCCGCCGCCTGTCGGCGGAGGATCGGGCGCGGATTATCGAGTGCGCCACCATCCGGACGCACGCGCGCGGCGAGGAGATCTTTCGGGAGGGCGACCCCGGCGACGCCTTCCTCGTCATCGTCGAGGGGCGGGTGAAGAGCTACGAGACCACCGTCTCGGGCAAGCAGATGATTCTCGAGATCTTCGGCGCCGGCGATACCTTGGGCGCCGTCGCCGTCTACGACGGTGCGCCGTTCGCGGCCTCGGCGCTGGCGCTCGACGACACCACCTGCATCCGCATCGAAGCGCGGGACTTCTACCGCCTGCTCGAACAGCACCCGGCGTTGGTGCGCGGACTGCTCTCGGGCCTGACGCTGCGCCTGGTCGAACTGACGCGGCGGCTCACGGAACTGACCGGCGGCCGCGTCGAGACGCGCTTTGCGCGCCTGTTCCTCAAACTCGCCGAGCAGATCGGCCGGCAGGACCAGGGCGGCATCTTCGTGCCGATGCCGCTGCACCGGCAGGAACTGGCGGACCTCACTGGCACGACCATCGAGACGTGCATCCGCATCATGTCGCGGTGGGAGAAGCAGAACGTCGTCCACACGGCCAAGGACGGGTTCGTCATCCTGCACCGCGCCGAGATCGAATCGGTCGCCGCGTCTTGAGATTCGCGCGCGCCATGCTCGGCGCGCACGTCTTCAGAGATCCGTGCGCGACAGCCGTCGTGCGGCGATGAACGCCGGTACCAGAGTCCAGGCGGCGAGCGAGGTGGCAATCAGCACGGCCAGCAGCGACGTGCCACCGGTGAAGCGCAGCAGCGCCAGTGACGCGCCGCCAAACGCGGACGTGCCTTCGATGGCCATGTAGGCGGCGGTGCGTCCGGCATCCACCGGGTTGATCAGCGCGGCCGTCATCAGCAACCGCGATGCCGCGCCGGACTTCAGCAGCGATGCGACGCCAAGCGCCGCGAGGTCGAACAGGATCACCGCCACGAACCAGATCACCAGCGACACCGCCAGGCTGCGCGCGCGCCGGCCCGGCGTACCGCTGGCCAGCGCCGCGGCGATCGACAGGAACACCGCCGTCAGCGTCAGTGCCAGCAGCACGACGACGAGGAACTGCGCCGCGCCTTCCGGTCCGCTGGCGTATTGCACGGTGAGTCCGGCGAGTCCGAAGCCGACGAGTTCAGCCGCGGCCAGCGCCAGGAACAAGCCGATGACACGCCCGGTGAGGATGGTGGCGCGCGGCACCGGCTGCGCGTAGAGCAGTTCGGCGGCGCCACGCTCGGGCGACAGCGTCAGCGAACCGAAGACCAGCGCCGCCAGCGGCACGATCAGCAGCACGAGTTGCACGAGCGACACCCCCGTGCGCGCGAAGTCCTGCAGGCCGTAGCCGCCGGAGATGACATAGCCTGACGCCGACACCAGCAGCGCCAGGCCGGCAAAGACGACGGCAAACCACTGGAGCCAGCGTGACCGCGCCGCGAGCAGCAGTTCGTGTCGTGCGCAAAGCCAGACGAGACGGATCATGGCTGGCGCCCTCCCAGGAGCGCCATGATGTCATACGGGCGGCCGCCGCGTGCCGCCGGATCGCGATCGCGATCCGCGGCGCTGCGATGCGCCACCATTCCGCCGCCCATGGGCGTTTGCAGCCCGGGCACTTCGGTGAGCACCGCGTCTTCGATTCGCACCCACTCGCCGGACAGATGATCGGCGACGAAGATCGCCGAGTCAGCCGGCATTGTTGTCGTCTGCATGAACGCGCGCAGACACGCCAGGTCGTCGAACAATCGCGGTTCCTCGCCCGGCGCCAGCAGCTGTGCGGCCGTCTTCGGCGTCGAGATCACCATGCGGCACTGGGCGCAGACGTCGTTGCGGACGTCGATCGTCACGGGCTCCAGCGGGCCGCTGCTGCAGGCGGCGGCGAACACGACCATCAGCAGCGCAGGAATGACTTTCACGGCGCGCCTCCGACGATCGATCGATAGAACTCGTCGAGTCGACCTTCCTCGGCGCTCAGGCTTTCGACGCTGGCGCCGGCGGCACGAATCGCGTCGAGTGCGGCCAGCCGCGCCGCGGTTGGTCCCGGCACGCTGAGATCGCGTCCCGCCGCGTCCGCGCCCGGCGCCACGTCCCGCACGCGCGCCAGCAGCGCCGGCGTCGCTTCGTCGACGCGCACGCGCATCACGCCCCGTTCCGCCAGCCGCGCCGCCAGTTCGCTCGACGTCAGCGTCGCCGCCAGCCGTCCGGCGATCACGATGATGACGAGATCGGCCAGGCGCTCGACGTCGCCGAGTTGATGCGAACTGAAGAACACCGTACTGCCGGCGCGGCGCCGCGCCGCGACGAGATCGTGGAACGCCGCCAGGCCATCCGGATCGAGCGCCGCCGTTGGTTCGTCCAGCAGCAGCAACTCGGCTTCGGGCAGCATCGCCACGGCGAGTCCGAGGCGCTGCGTCATGCCGCCGGAATAGGTGCCCACCGCGCGCGATCCGGCGCCGTTCAGCGACGCGAAGCGCATCACGCGATCCACGGAATCGGCCGGGAGGTTGCGCATTCGCCGATAGAAGTCCACCACCTCGCGGCCGGTGAGCGCGTCGGGAAACGACACGCGCTGCGGCAGGAACGCGCACAGATGCCGCGCCGCCGCGTCGGTGGCCGGCAGGCCGGCGCTTCCGAGCCGCACGCTGCCGCTGGTGGGACGAATCAGGCCCGCCGCCGCCTTGATCGACGTCGTCTTGCCGGAACCATTCGGACCCAGCAATGCGATGACAACGCCCGGCGGCACGTCCAGCGTCAGCGCATCCACCGCGGTGTGGGCGCCGTATACCTTGGTGAAGCGCTCGTAGCGGATCACGCCGCACCTCCAGCCACGCTGGCGTGTCGGCGCCATGGGCCGCCGCCCGCGACCAGCACGATCAGGCCCAGCGTCGTCATTGCCGCCGGCAGGATCATCGCGATCCGCGACGACACGATCGGCACCGGCGCCGGCGTCACCGACGGCACGTCTGCCAGTCGCGGCATGCGCGCCAGCGGCCGTTCGTCCATCACCGGCACGGCATCGAGCACGGGAAACGCGCGCTCGGCGGCGCCCAGCGCGCGCGCCGCCAACCCGGGCGCAAACAGATCCGCCGCCATCAGATTGCCGCGCAGGTGATCGAACACGTTCGACAGGCGGAACGGTCGCTCGGCGATCCCGTCGCCGTCGAGATCGGGTTCGCCGTGTTCGGACCAGTAGTTGCCGGCAAAGCGCGTGTCGGTGCGCCGGCCGACCAGCGACAGCGGCGTCAGGTTGCCGACAAACGCGTTGTCCTCGAAGACGTTGTCGCCGCTCGAGTCGTAGATGATGATCGCCACGTCCGACATCGCGATGACGTTGCGAACGAAGCGATTGCGATACGACCCTTCCAGAAACACCCCGCGCGCGTTGTCGGCGATCAGGTTGTCCTCGGCCACCACGTCATCACACGCCTTGAGCAGCAGCCCGACCGAGGCGAAGCCGCGATTGCGCAGGAAGCGGTTGCGCCGGAAAGTGATGCGCTTCGAATACATCAGCGCGGTGCCGGCGGCGCCGGTCTCGAACGTGTTGTCCTCGAACAGGTTGTCGTCCGAGAACATGTAGTGCAGGCCGTAGCGCAGATCGCTGGCACGGTTGCCGCGGATGATGCCGTCCGACGACGACTGGATGTACATCCCGTCGCGCGTGCCGGTGATGATGTTGCCGATCAGCCGGTAGTGATGGCTGTCCCAGACATGAATGCCGCTGCCGACTTCTCCAGGCGGGCGGTCGGGAATGCCGATGACGGTGCTGTGCTCGATGGCGGCGCGGTCCGACTCGCGCAGGTAGATCCCGAACAGCGCGTCACGAACGACACAGTCGCGGATCGTCACGTCGTCGGCGGCGACGTGAATGCCGGAGGTATCGCGGCCGAGATCACCGCCGCGGCGGCCGTCGATGTCGAAGCCTTCGATGGTGACGTTGGCGGCGCGCACGCGGATGACGCTGCCCGAGCCGGAGCCGCGCAGGACTGGCCGCCCGGCGCCGGACAGCGTCAGCGCCTTGTCGATGATCAGGTCGCCTTCGTAGGTACCGGCCGGCACGACGATGCGGTCGCCGGGCGTGGCGCGATCGATCAGTGATTGCAGGGGAGAGGTCGTGTCCGCGGCCGGCCGGCCTTCAATCGCGCCGGTCGACGGCGGCAGCGCGTCGTCGCCCATTTGTGCCAGCGCGGGCGCGGCGATGGTGATGACCAGTGCCGCCGACGCCGCGATCAGGCGACTGGTGATCATGACGCGACCTTCCGGTAGCGCCACCAGGTCGACGCGAAGGCGGCCAGCAGCAGCACCATGGTGCCGGCCATGGCATACGACGCCAGCCGTGGATACGAGTAGACCTCGAAGTTCGCGATCTGCTCGTAGCCGAACATCGGCGGCATGAACGGCGGCACCTGCACGGCGGCCGTCGGCGACAGGTCGTGGCCGTAGCGATACAGCTTGTAGCCGAACGACCACATCGAGAACGTCGCGAAATAGGTGAACAGCACCGTCACATCGAGGAGCGAGGCGACGGTGCCGTGCACCACGGCGCGCAACATGAACAGGCCGAGCGCGCCGATCACGAACGGCATCCACTTGAACTCGGTGAACTCGCTGTCCACCAGGTCGCGCATGCCGATGTAGTGGTTCAGGACGTTGATTTCCTTGATGTCCTGTCCACCGTTGCCGCCGACAAGCGTGTAGGAGTAGATGTCGAGCCGCAGCCCCTCCGGGTACTGCGGCGCGAACATCGTCAGGTTCCAGAGCGGCAGCACATACGTGGTCGCCAACAGCGCCACCGCCACCAGAACCATCAGGCGGGCCCGTCGATCGATGGTCTGATCGAGGAACCGGCCTTCACCACGGGGACCCGCCTGCATGATTCCCTCCCGCCTCTCAGTCCCGTGAACGATCGTTCCCGATCACGGGTGAACTGTCCCGGCGCCGTTACTTGACAACCATGTACCCCTGCATTTCCTGGTGCAGGGCCGAACAGAAGTTCGTGCAGTAGTAGGCGAACACACCGGACTTCTTCGCCGTGAACGTCACCGTCTTCGTCTCGCCAGGGTCGATGACGACGTTGATGTTGTAGTCGAGCAGGCCGAAGCCGTGCAGTTCGTCGGTGGTCTGTTCGATGTTGGTGATGGCGACGGTCACCTGATCGCCGGCCTGCACCTCGAATTCGGTCGGCGTCAGCGTCGAGCGCACCGCCACCATCTTCACCGTGACGCGGTTGCCCTGCCGGGTGACGCCGGCCTGGTTGACGTCCCAGATGGCCAGCGGGTGATGGTTCTCTTCCTTCGGGTAAACCTCAATCGGCTTCACCTTGTCGGCCTTGATGATCTGCGCGTAGTGCGGTTCCGGTTCGGTGAACGCGTCGTAGAGCAGCTTCATCTTTTCTTCGGTGATGTCGACGAGCTGCGACGACTCCGGCTGCGATGGACCGACCGACAGGTGGCGTCCGTGCGACAGCTTGTTGAGGCCGACGAGGTAGTTGCCGTCGGGGCTGACCGTGTCGCCTTCGGCGGCCGACAGGTGACCGATCGAGTAGGACATCGGCGCCTTGTCGACCACTTCCCACGTGCCGAGCTTCCACTTGGCAATGGCGCTGTCGACGAAGAGTGACGTGTAGGCCCAGTCGTCGGTGCCGAACTGGGTGTGCAGCGGGCCCAGGCCCACCGGCACCTCGGCGTCCTTGATCGATTCGTACTTCAGCACCGGGATGCCGTCTTCTTCACCGGTGAAGTCCTTGTTGCGGATGGCGGTCTGAATCTTCTCGAAGTTGAAGACCGTCGTCACGCCCTGGAGCTTGCCGGAGCCGACGATCCACGTGCCGTTGGGGGCGACGTCCACTCCGTGCGGTGACTTGCCGCACGGCATCAGGTAGACGAGGCCGGGCACCTTCTTCGGATCGATGACGCGGACGCCGTCGATCATGTCGCCGGCGCCGGAGGCGGCGGCCTTGTCCACCGCGCGCCAGTCGACGGCGGCGATGTAGTCGCGGTCACGCTGCGAGGCGTTGACTTCGAGCTTTCCGGTCGCGCGCTCGGTGTTGTACGACGTCAGGAACATCCAGCCGTCGGAGGCGTTCTTGCCGGCGTCGCCGAGGTCGTAGTCGAACGGCGGCATCAGCAGCTGCCACGCCACCGACATCTCGCCGCTGGTCGGGTCGATCTTGATGCCGGCGATGATGCCCTTGTACTCGGTGGCGTACTTGTCGACGCCGACCGGGCGGTTGGGCACCGGGCGCGAGAAGCGCGTCGCCATCATCGCGTATTCGGTGTTCGGCGTGACGAACGACGAGGCGTGGTTGCCGTGCAGGTTCGGCACCGGCCCGAGGATCTGCTTGGTCTTGAAATCGCGGAGGTCGATGCGGGCGATGCGGCCGTTCATCTCGTTGATGAAGAGCCAGCGCCCGTCGTAGTCGCCCTTGGTTTCCGACAGCGCCGGATGGTGCGCGTCGCCCCACGTCAGGTCGCCCAGCATCTTCTTGCTGTCGTCGTCGAAGCCATAGCCGGTGGCGGGGTAGGGCGTGAACACCGGGATGGTCGAGAGGTGGCGCATCGACGGCACGCCGTAGACGTAGATCTGGCCGGAGTGGCCGCCCGACGCGAACATGTAGTACTCGTCGAGGTCGCCGGGCGCGACGTATGTCTTCTGCGCCGCCAGCGCCAGGTCCGACTGCACGGCGGCGCCGCCGGTGCGTGACGCCGGCCGGCTTGGCGTGCACTGTGTGGCCGCGACCGCGGCCACGGTGAAGAGGAGCACTCGTGCCCCGGTGACGAGATGTGGACTACCCATGATGAAGGCCTCCTAATGACTGACGGCGGGTGCGGTGCCCGCGGCGCGCTGCTGCTGGTAAGCCGCGAAGGCGGCGCGCAACCGTTCCACCGCGATCTGCTTCTGTTCGGGCGTGAGGATGATCTGGCGCGACAGCACCACGCTCATCGTGCCCGTGGGATTGGCGAGGAACGCGTCGACCGTCATGCCGAAACGGCTCTGCGTGTCCTCCACCGCGGTCGAGAGATCCGGACCGATCTGCGCCGGGCTCTTGACGCCGAGCGCCGACACCGAGTGGCAGACGAAGCAGCCGGTGTCGACGAACCACCGTCCCGGTCCGGTACGCATCGCCTCTTCGGCGGCCTGCTCCTCCGAACTCCGCGGATCGGTGCGCGGCGCCCCGGCCAGATACCGCGCCGGCACGTCGTGGCGCCGCCACGACAGCACCAGCATCGACAGTGCCTGCGCCTGCTCGGTGGTGAAGTTGAAGTTGGGCATGACGGTGCCGTCGGCGAGCGCGCGCGGATCCTTGAAGTGCGCCACGTGCCACGCGAACGCCGTGCGCTGGCCCATCAACCGACTGAAGTCGTACTGCTCGGGCGCCTTGTCGCCGACCTCGGTGAGGTCCGGCCCGATGGTGCCGCCGTAGCCGTTGATCACGTGACAGGCGCGGCAACCCTTGTCGTGCAGCAGTGTCTTGGCGAGGTTGATGGCGCCGGCGCCTTCGGTCTGCCGGTCGTAGCGATGACACGTGTTGCAGTTCATCTGCATCAGCGCGTTCTTGTTGCCGGCCAGCGTGTAGGACTCGCCGAGCGATCGGCTCAGCAGCGGCTCTTCCCAGTGCGCCACCTGGCCGTGCGCCGCCTCGGTGTCGATGGCCCAGCCCTGCCCGCCGTGGCATGACGTGCAGCCGAACTGCTCGATGGGATGCGTGCGCAGCGGCGCTTCGGGATGGGTGCGATAGGGATGTTCCGCTTTCTCGAATCCCTTCCAGTTCACGCCCTGATGACAGGTCGTGCAGCGATCGGCCCGTTGCAGGTCGGCCACCCAGATCTGCTGCAGGCCCGAGGGCACGTCCGCCGCTTTCTCTTCGCCCAACTGCTCGGCGACAAGGCCCTTGAACTCGGCCTGGTAGAAGCGCCAGTCGTGCGCGCGGTCGCTCCACATGAAGAGCACCGTGCCGATCACCAGGACGACGCCGACGAGCGCCATCACCGGCCGATCGATGCGTGGAAACGGAGAGTTGGTGCGCTGCTCCATGTCAGATCCTCGCCGGGATGTCCGGCCAGGCCTCCCACGGCCAGTAGAAGTACCAATACGGGCCGCGCAGGGCCATACCAATGAACGTCAGGATGAGGATGCCGAGCACCACCAGCAGGAACACGGTGTTCTGCCGCGCCCGCGCCCGCGGCAGCCACACGCCGGTGGCCAGGTGCGACGATCGATCGAGCCACGGCCACGCGGTGAGCAGCGTGACCAGCAGGCCCGGCAGCAGCACGCCGCCGACGAAGGCGCCGTTCAGCGTGAACGACCCGATGCGAATCGTCGTGTCGGTGACGATTTCCTGGAGCCACAGGAAGTACCACGGCGCCTTGGCCGGGTTCGGCGTCACCAGCGCATTGGCCGGCTCCTCGAGCGGCGATTCGATGAACACCGCCATGATGCCGATGACGGCAAAGGTGGCGAGCGTGGCAATGGCGGCGCGCCGCACCAGATCCGGCACGGCGTTCACCGTCGTGTTCGGGGCTTCCAGCGACTGCGCGTGAATCACCGGCGCCTGTCCGCGCGCCACGCCGAGCAGCGTGTAGGTCTTCGTCTTCACCACCGGCGCATCGATCGGGCGCTCGGTCAGCGTCTCGCGCTCGGCGCGCGCCAGGCCGCCGTCCTTGCGCACGCGCCACATGTGATACGCGAACAACACACCCAGCCCCAGCGGCAGGATGACGACGTGCAGGACGTAGAAGCGGATGAGCGTCGCCTGTTCGATCGTGCGGCCGCCGATCAGCAGCTCGCGCACCGCCGGACCGATCCACGGAATGGACGAGGCGATGTTGGTGCCGACGGTGACCGCCCAGAACGCCAGCTGATCCCACGGCAGCAGATAACCGGTGAACGACAGGAACAGCGTGACCAGCAGCATCACCACGCCGAGCACCCAGTTCCACTCGCGGTGCTGTCCGCGGCCGGCGCCGTTCTTGTACGCGCCGGTGAGGAACACGCGCACCAGGTGGAGGAACACCGCGATCACCATGCCGTGCGCGGCAATGCGGTGGACGGCGCGGATCCACGAGCCGAAGGTGATGACGAACTCGATGTCCTTCACCGACTGATACGCCCGTTCCACCGACGGCACGTAGAGGAACAGCAGCGGCAGGCCGGAGACGATCAGCAGGAAGAACAGCGCCGCCGAGATGGTGCCGAGCCAGAACGAATAGCTCCACGCCATCGACGCCTTGCTGATCTTGGCGGGGAAGGCGTGGAACAGGAAGTTCGAGGCGATGGCGTCGCCGGCTTCGCGATCGGAGCGTGGCGACAGGCTCCAGAAGCGCTCGGGTCGGACGCCGGGAGCGTCGGGTTCGGCCTTGCGGGACATCAAGGGCACACGCATGACATCACCCCACGGTCAGACGGAAGTCGGTGTCGACTTCATCCGCCAGGTCGACCACCAGTTGCCCATCGTCGGGCGACACCGAGAGGCGGTACCAGGCTAGCGGTTTCGGCGCCGGGCCCGAGACGTTGGCGCCGTCGCCGCGATACTCGGAGCCGTGACACGGACAGAGGAAGCGATGCGTCAGGCGCAGTTCGGCGCCGTCGTCTTGGATCGTCTGCGCGTTCGCGAGCGCCTCGGCGCGCACCGTGCAGCCCAGGTGCGTGCACACCGCGGAGACCGCATGGAACGTCTGCCCCTGGCGGAACACGAACAGGCGCTCGTCCGGCAGGAACTTGATGCCGTCGGGGAATTCCGTCGGCGGCCCGAGCTTCACCGTTGTCGGTGAGTCGTAGGAGACGTTCGGGACCAGCGAGCGCAGCGAGGCGGCGGTTTGCGCCGTCAACGCTGCGACGCCGGCGCCGGCGCCGAGCTTGAGCAGGAAGTCGCGCCGATCGTTCGGCGGTTTCGCGTGTGAATCACTCATGGGTCCACCGCTCCGTGATACTGAAGCGTTCCATCGTCATGGCGTCCGTCGGGCAGCGAATGGCGCACAGCCCGCAGCGGATGCACCGGTCGTCGTCTTTCACCATCGCCACCAGCGGGAAGCCGTTGGCGTTGGCGCGTGCGGTGAGCGTGGCTTCGAGTTCCGGTTCGAGGTCGAGCGATTCGAAGGGGACGAAGGCCAGGCAGTACTCGGGGCAGATGTCGACGCAGCGGTTGCACAGCACGCACGCTTCCGGGTCGTAGATCGTCTGCACGTGGCAGACCAGGCAGCGGGCGGCCTGACGGCGCGCGGCCTCGGCGTCGTAGCCGGTTTCGACTTCGGCAATGCCGGTGCGCCGATCGGTGGCCAGCGTCGGCGGCGCTTCGCGATCGAGCCGCTCGTAGCCCGACAGCATCGTGTAGTGCGAGGACGGCAGCTTCTCGATCGACAGCGTCGTGGCGAGCGTGGCGCGATCGCCGGCCAGGTGTTCGTGAATCGACTGCGCGGCGCGCTTGCCGTTGGCCACCGCGTCGATCAGGTTGCGCGGACCGAACGCGACGTCGCCGCCGGCGTAGATGCCGGGAGCAGAGGTGGCCAGCGTTGCCGGATCGATGCGGATGGTGCCGCCCGGGTTGAGCGCGATGCCGTCCGCTTCGGTGAGGAACGAGAGGTCCGCCTGCTGGCCAATCGCCAGCACGCAGGCATCGGCTTCGATCGTCAGCACGTCGTTGTCGTCGTACTGCGGCGCGAAGCGGCCATCGGCGTCGAACACGCGCGTGACGCCGCGGAGTTCGAGCGCCGACAGACGACCGTTGCCGGTCAGCCGGCGCGGCCCGCGACGGGTGATGAAGCGAATGCCTTCCTTTTCCGCCTCCTCGAACTCCTCGTGTCCCTGCGTGGTCCGCAGCACCGGCATCTCGTCGAGGCTTTCGAGCGACACCACCGTCACCTCGGTGGCGCCACCGCGCATCGCCGCGCGGGCCGAGTCCATCGCCTCTTTCAGACGTGCGTCGGTTTCGGCGCCGAGGTCCGCCGCCGTGGCGTCGGGCGCGTCTTCGCGCGCCGCGCGCAGGGCCGTGCGGGCCGCATCGAAGGCCACGAACCCGCCGCCGATGACGACGACGCGGCGGCCGAGGTCCAGGCGATAGCCGCGGTTGATGTTCAGCAGGTAGTCGACGGCCTTCACCACGCCGTCGAGTTCGACGCCGGGGATCTGCAGGTCGCGGCCGCGCGAGACGCCGACCGACAGGAACGTCGCGTCGAAGCCGGCCTCGCGCAGGTGGCGCAGGCCGAAATCCTTCGTCAGCGGCGTGTCGAGCTTCAGCGTCACGCCGAGCGCGACGATGCGGTCGATTTCGGCCCGGAGGAGCGTGCGCGGGAGGCGATATTCGGGGATGCCGAAGCGCATCATGCCGCCGGGTTCGGCGGCGGCTTCGAAGATGGTGACGTCGTAGTCGAGCAGCGCCAGGTCGTGCGCGGCGGCCAGCCCGGCCGGCCCGGCGCCAATCACGGCGACCCGCCGCTTCGGGCCGCGCCGCGGCGACGCCGCCGGCGGCGTGCGATGAAACGCCATCGGCAGGTGCCCGGCGTAACGGTTACCTTCGGTGACCCCGGTGTCGAGCAGCCGCGCCTGGGTATCGGGGCGGATCGACTCGACGCCGTATTGCTCGGTGACGTGGCGCTTCAGGGCGCGGATCGAGATGGGGTCGTCAATCTCCCCGCGGCGGCAGGCGTCTTCACAGGGGGCGGCACAGACCCGGCCGCACACCGAGGCCAGGGGATTGGGCGCGCGGGCGACGAGGTAGGCGTCTTCCAGCCGGCCTTCGGCGATCAACTGCACGTAGCGGCCGGCGTCGGTCGACACCGGACAGCCGTCCTGGCACTTGACCTGTGCTTTCCAGTGTCCGAGGTCCGGCAGCGCCACCCGAATGCCCATGCGCATCTCCCGATTTCGATGGTGCGTCGGA
>JADZCY010000063.1 GCA_020851325.1 Acidobacteriota bacterium
GCCTCCCGCCTCCCGCCTCCCGCCTCCCGCCTCCCGGTTCCCGTATCGGTCCTACCGGTAGTTCCCGAACTGCAGCGCGATGCCGAAGTCCTTGGCCCGCAGCACAGACATCGCGTTCTGCAGTTCGTCCTTTGACGACGAGGTGATGCGCAGCTGATCGCCTTGAATCGAGGCCTGCACCTTCTTCAGCTTCAGATCCTTCAGGTGCTTGACGATCTCGCGCGCGGCGTCGGACGGGATGCCGACCTGCAGCGTGATCACCTGCTTGACGGTGCCGGCGGACGCCGGTTCGACGTCGCCGCGCTTCAGGTTCTTCACCGGCACGTTGCGGCGCACCAGTCGCGACGTCAGGATCTCCCACAGCGCTTCGAGGCGGAACGCCTCTTCCGCGGTCAGCGTCAGCGTCTTGTCCTTCTGATCGAGGTCGATGGCGGCCGTCGATCCCTTGAAGTCGTAGCGCTGCCCGAGTTCCTTGCGCGCCTGGTTGACGGCGTTGTCCACCTCCTGCATGTCGATGGTGGAGGTGACGTCGAACGAGAAGTTGTCGGCCATCTCGCGATCCTAGCCCAACCCTCTGTCAGTGCATGGTGTGGCTGTGCTTGACGGCATCGGCGAAGGGGCATACCTTGCACTTCCGGATGGCTGCTGCGCTCGACGAGCCGTTGGTGCTGGTCGTCGACGACTACGACGATGCGCGCGAGATGTATGCGGAGTCGCTGCTCGTCTATGGCTTCCGCGTCGCCGAAGCGGCCAACGGCCTGCAGGCCATCGAACTCGCCCGCAGCCTCACGCCCGATGTCATCCTGATGGACCTGTCGCTGCCGGGCATGGACGGCTGGGAAGCGACGCGCTTGCTCAAGGCTGACGCGCGAACGATGCACATTCCCGTCGTCGCGCTTACCGGGCACGCCCTTTCCAGCGCGCTCGACCGCGCCCGCGCCGCCGGTTGCGACCGCTTCGTCGTCAAACCCGCCCTCCCCGACACCGTCGTCGACGAAGTCCGCCAGGCGATATCGCGGAAAAGGTGCTGAAGGGTGCTGACAGGTGCTGAACGGTGCCGAAGGGTGCTTGAAAGGTGCTGACAGGTGCTGAAAGGTGCTTGAAAGGTGCCGACGGGTGCTGACGGGTGCGCTGCTGTTTTTCGCGCCCCTGAGCACCCTTCAGCACCGTTCAGCACCCTTCAGCACCGCGCCTTTCAGCACCTGTCAGCACCCTTCAGCACCTTTCCGCACCTGACACTTCCCGCACCAGTACGTGCTGCGCGCGCCTTCGCCGCGTTTCCCCCAGGAGATCGCCGCACCGCACTTGCGACACGGTTTGCCGGAGCGGCCGTAAACCCACAGCCGCTCATCTTCTGAACCACGCCCCGTCGTGCGCCGCATGCCGCGATAAGTGACGATGCCGCTTTCGGCCGTGGCGCCGGTGTTGGCGCGCATCAGCGGCACGGCGACGTCGATGATCTGTTTCAGTTGCGCCGGCGTCAGCGTGTTTGCCGGTTGATCCGGATGAATGCCGCAGAGGAACAGCACTTCCGACTTGAAGACGTTGCCGATGCCGGCGATCACACGCTGATCGAGCAACACTTCGCTGATCGGCCGCGGGCCGGCACCAGCAAGGCGCACGAGGGCATCGCGTTCCGAGAACGACGCGCTCAGCAGATCCGGGCCGAGCGTCGAGAGCGCACGCGTGCGCGGCAGGTCTCGTTCGTGCAGGAACTCCGCCGCCTGGACGTTGAACGCCACCGCCACCCACGCCGCCGTGTCGATACGCACGCGCATCGCGCTCGCCGGACGCTGCCACCGTTCGCCGTGACGATACAGATGCCACGACCCGCTCATGCGCATGTGCGTGCGCAGCGCGAGCCCGCCGGAGAACCAGATCAGCAGGTGCTTGCCGATGGATTCGCAGCGCTCGACGACGCGTCCGGTGATGGGCGTGTCGTCGTGGACGCGCGCCAGTGGCGCCAGCGCCGCCTCGAACCGCGTGACGACCTCGCCGGCGAGAGCGCGACGCAGCGCCGCGGCGGCGCGGAATATCGTGTCGCCTTCAGGCAACCGGCATCACCTCCTCGTCGCGGGCGCGACTCTCGGCTTCCTTCTTCGTCGTGCGCTTCCAGTAGTCGGCGAACGATTCGTTCTTCGGACCGCGCGCCTTCGGATCCTTGCCGATGCGTTCCATCGTCCTTGCGAGCCACGCCGGCGGCTCCTGCGGCTTCCACTGCGGCAGGATGCTGCCGAAGTCGATCAGCGCCTTGAGGACGATGAAGACGGAGAAGAACCACCAGGGTTGTCCCATCGACGCGAACGCGAACATGCCGAACAGAATCGAGATGTGCACCATCACGACCCTGCCGAGCAGCCAGTCGGAGCGCGCGCGCATTTCGGCAAACGGCCAGCGTCCGATGGTCCAGGCATCGAAGGCCAGCGACGCGAACTGCGTCGCGCCCATCCACTGCAGGCCGGTGATGACGTCCTGCCGGTCGACGGTGCCGGGGACCAGCGAGCCAAGAATCATCGCCAGGAAGAGCCCGTGCACCAGCGTGAACACGAGCGTCGTCAGCAGGAAGTTGCGCAGGTAGCCGTTGGCGTGGCCGCGCGTCCGCGTGGCGCGCCAGTGCATGGCGATGCGACTGGCGATGAACAGCGACGCGATGAGATTCTCGAACCAGAACAACACCAGGGTGGTGCCGGGCGTCCAGGCGCCAAGAAACCACCCGGAGGCGGGCACGGCGTTTTGTCCACCAGCCAGCAGGAATCGCGACAGGCCCCGCTTCATGTGTCTCTCCGTGGCACGCGCAAGAGCAGTCCGCCGCTGGCCGGTTGAAAGCCAGCCTCCACCAGATAGTTGCCGAGCGGCGTCGCCGTGGCCGGCTCGCCGTTGATCTCGGCCAGCAGCCAGCCGCGACGTTCGTCGGGCGCATCGTAGGCCAGTCGCGTCAGTTCGCGGCCGACGGCGCGGCCGACGCGCGATCGATCCGGTTCGTCGGCGGGCAGCGCCAGCAGCAGCTGACGATCGCCGCGCGCAATCCACGCCGCCGCCATGCCGTCCACGAGCATCACGCGGGCGCCGGCGCCGCGGGCCGCGCGTCCGCCGCCGGGCCACTCGGGCCACGGCACCAGCGCGCCGTACGGATTGGCGGGGTCGGTCGCGGCCAGTGTGGCCACCTGCACCTCGTCGCGCACGTCGCGTTCGGCGCGTAGCAGATCCACCGCGCCTGGTTGCGCGAACTGTGCCGCCCCGAGGCCGGCGATGAAGTAGCCACGCCGCACGCGGCCGGTGTCTTCCAGACGCCGCAGCACGGGGTAGATGGCGCTGAAGCCGCCGCTCACCGGTTCCACGCTCGTCACGTCGCGTGTCACGATGCCGTGGCGGGCCAGCAACTGTTCGGCCGTGGCCTTGGCCCAGGCGGTGAGTGTGGCGCGCTTGTCCACGGCAATCGCCGACCAGCGTCCCTCGGCCGAGGGCGGCACCAGCCGCCGCGAGCGGAATGACGCGCCGCGCGAGCCACGACGCGTGCGCTCGGGCGCCGCCGCGTAGGCGCGCAGCGGATGCAGTGTGTCGTTGGTGATGAGGCCCCTCCACACCAGTGACCACAGCGCGTCCACCGTTTCAGCCGGAAAGCCGCCGCCCGCGGCTTCGTGAATCGGACCGAAGAACGACGCGCCGGTGCGGATCAGGAACGCGAGCACGAGCGCCTCACGCCCGACCAGTGCTTGATCGCCGCTGGACGCCGGCAGCAGCGCGTGCAGATGATCCGTCAGATACAGCGCGATGCGGCCGTCCTTGTCGCCGAGCGGTTCGACGCCGGTCCATGTCACCTCACCGGCGGACACCAGCGTGTCGAGCAGCGCCGGCGTGTAGCCGTCGATGCGTGCCGGCAGTACGTGACGTTCGAGCACCGACGCCACGAGCGGCGCGCCCTGCAACTGCTCCACGACATCGAGCAGCGCGTCCAGCCCGCGGCGTTTGCGGACCACATTGTGCCAGCCGACAAGGAAGCGGCCGAGCACCGCCGGCTCCACCGGCTCCACTTCGTGTCGCAGCCGCGCCAGCGATCGCCGCCGCAGGCCGCGCAGGATCTCGGCTTCACACCACTCGCGCCCGTGCCCGCCGGGACGGAACTCGCCTTCGACGACGCGGCCGGTTTGCGCGAGGCGTTGCAGCGTCGCCAGCACGACGCCGGGGCCGAGCCCGAAGCGCGCGGCGACATCCGCCGGCGTGAATGGCCCGTGCGTGCGCGCGTAACGCCGCACGAGATCCGCGACGGCGTCTTCGCTTGGCTCGAGCAGCGCGTCGGGGAGCCCTGGCGGCAGCGGCGTGCCGAGCGCGTCGCGATACCGCGCCGCGTCCTCGACGGCGATCGCGCGCTCTTCCCCGGCCAGCCGCACCAGCAGCACGCGTCGCGCCGCGACCAGCGCCCGCAGTGCCGGCGCGGCCACACCAGCTTCGCTGCGCGCCTCGAGCTCGTCGATCGACAGGTCGCCAAGGCGCAGCAGCAGGTCGTGCACGGCGTCCGCCGATCGCGCGTGGAACTTCGGCGTCAGGCACTGCGCGTCGTGTTCGATGGCGGTCAGCGCCTGCGCGTCGATCAAGTCGCGGAGTTCACCTTCGCCGATCAATTCACGCAGTTGCGACTGGTCGACCGCCAGTGCCTGCGCGCGCCGTTCGGCCAGCGGCGCGTCGCCGTCATACAGGTAGTTGGCGACGTAGCCGAACATCAGCGACGCCGCAAACGGCGACGGCGTCCGCGCGTCCACCGACGACACGCGAATGCGGCGGCTGCGCACATCGCGGAGCACTTCGATCAGGGCCGGCACATCGAAGATGTCGCGCAGACACTCGCGATAGGTTTCCAACACGATCGGGAACGACCCGAAGCGCGAGGCCACGGCCAGCAGATCCGCGGCGCGCTTGCGCTGCTGCCAGAGCGGCGCACGTGCACCCGGGCGTCGCCTCGGCAGCAGCAGGGCGCGACCCGCCGCTTCGCGAAACCGCGCCGCGAACATCGCCGTCGATCCCAACTGCCGCACCACGAGCCGCTCCACATCGTCCGGGTCCGGCAGAAACAGATCCGTCTCCGGCGGGCGTTCGCCTTCCGGCACGCGGACGACGAAGCCGTCGTCGCTCCACATCACTTCGGCATCGAGACCGCGTTCGTCGCGGAGCATCACGGTGGCGGCCATCGCCCACGGCGCGTGCACGCGGCTGCCGAACGGCGTCAGCACCGAGATGCGCCAGTCGCCGAGTTCATCCGTCGTCCGCTCGACGAGCACCGTGCGATCGTCCGGCACGGTTTCGACGGCGGCGTGCTGATCGTCGAGATACTGCAGGAGGTTGTCGGCCGCTTGTGGCGCCAGGCCGTGATCGCTTTCCAGGCGCGCCCGCGCGTCGGCCGGCGTGACGCGACGCAGATCGCGGACCAGCGCGCCAATGGCGCGCCCGAGTTCGATCGGCCGTCCCGGGCCTTCGCCTTTCCAGAATGGCATCTTGCCGGGTTCGCCTGGAGCGGGTGAGACGAGCACGCGGTCGTGCGTGATCTGATCGATGCGCCAAGACGAGGCGCCGAGCAGGAACGTTTCGCCGGCGCGCGCCTCGAACACCATCTCTTCGTCGAGTTCGCCGACGCGCGCCTGATCGCGATCCGCGCCCGAGAGGAACACGCCGAACAGACCGCGATCGGGAATCGTCCCCGCGTTGGCGATGGCGACGCGCTTGGCGCCCTGCCGTGCGGTGATCGTGCCGTTGACGCGGTCCCACGTCACACGCGGGCGCAACTCCGCGAACTCGTCGGAGGGATAGCGTCCCGACAGCATGTCGAGCACGCCGTCGAAGGCGCGGCGGCCGAGCGTCGCAAACGGCGCCGCCTGGCGCACGCGCGCGTAGAGATCGTCCACGGGCCACGCGTCCATCGACGCCATCGCCACGATCTGCTGCGCCAGCACGTCCAGCGGGTTGCGCGGGTAGCGCGACGGCTCGACCTGGCCTTTGGTCATCGCGCCGGTGACGGCGGCGCAGGCCAGCAGGTCGCCGCGGAACTTCGGGAAGATGATGCCGGCGCTCACCTCGTTCACCTGGTGCCCGGAACGGCCGATGCGCTGCAGGCCACTCGCCACTGATGGCGGCGCCTCGATCTGGACGACGAGATCGATGGCGCCCATGTCGATGCCGAGTTCGAGCGACGAAGTGGCGACGAGTCCGCGCAGGCGCCCGGCCTTCAGCAGATCCTCGATCTCGGTGCGCTGCGCTCGCGCCAGTGACCCATGGTGCGCGCGCACGAGCGACTCGCCGGCGAGTTCGTTGAGCGCCGCGGCGAGACGTTCCGCGAGTCGACGGCTGTTGACGAAGATGAGCGTCGAGCGATGCGCCTGGATCAGTTCCAGCAGCCGCGGATGGATGGCGCTCCAGATCGTCTGCGCCACCGGGCCTTGCGCCGCCGGACCGCTCGGCTGCTCGACCGGCTTGCCGACCATCGACATGTCGGCCATCGGCACATCGACGCTGATCTCGAGCCGCTTCGGTTCGCGGGCATCGACGATGGTGACGTCGCGTGGTGCGGCGGGTGGCTCGGTGCCGAACTCGGCGTGCACGTCCTGTTCTGCGGCCTCCGCGCGTTCGGCGCGTCCGGCCCGCTTCGCGCTGCTGGCGCGCGCTGTTCGCGCACGCGTCTGACGACGGCCGGGCTGCGTGCCGCCGAGATAGCGCGCCACTTCATCCAGGTTGCGCTGTGTCGCCGACAGACCGATGCGCTGGAACGATCGCCCCTGCAGGGCTTCGAGACGTTCGAGCGACAGCGCGAGGTGCGCACCGCGCTTGGTGGAGACGAGCGCGTGGATCTCGTCGATGATCACCGTCTCGACCGAACGCAGGCGATCGCGCGCGTTGGAGGTGAGCAGCAGGAACAGCGACTCGGGCGTCGTGATCAGGATGTCGGCCGGCTCGCGGCCGAAGCGCGCGCGTTCGGCGGCCGGGGTATCACCGGTGCGGATGCTGACGAGCGGCGTGTGAAACGCATCGCCGCGCGCGTTGGCGACATTGGCGATCCCGGCGAGCGGCGCGCGCAGGTTGCGCTCGACGTCCACGGCCAGTGCCTTGAGCGGCGAGATGTAGAGCACGCGGCAGCGCTCCGGGCGCGGCGGCGGCTCGGTGAACATCAGGCGGTCGAGGCAGGCGAGAAACGCGGTGAGTGTCTTGCCGGTGCCGGTCGGCGCGAGGATCAGCGTCGATTCGCCGCGCGCGATCGGCGGCCAGCCGTCACGTTGCGGCCGCGTGGGCGCCGCGAACGCACCATCGAACCAGGCCTGCACCGCGGGATGAAAGAGGGAGGTGCGTACGCGGCCCGGCATCGCCGTATAATGATCCATTCATGGGTGACGCTGCTGAAGGACTGATTGACGCTGACGCGCGCTTGCAGGAGCGCATGGAAGAACTCGAGGAAAGCCGCAAGGCGGCGCGCGACCGCCGGCCGCGCGTGGATCCGGAAAAGGCCCGGGCGCTCGAATCGCTGCGGTTGGCAAAGACCGAACTGCAGCGCCAGTTCGAAGCCACCGCGCATCCCGCCCGCCGCGATCAGATCGCGCAGGCGGTGGCCGAGATCGATCGCCGCCTCGCCTCGATGAACTGACGGGGGCTGGCGGACGGGAGGGCTGGGGGTCTGGAAGGCCGGAGGCTAGTCCGGCACCGACGGCAGACCGCACGCCTCCAGAATCCGCCTTGCTGTTCCGCTCCCATCGTCGGTGATGTGCGAGGGCAGCGCCACGGCCGGCGCCGGCCGGGTCAGCGCTTCGTGCAGGAGGGCGACGTAGCCGTTGGCCATGTGCTCGAGGGTGTGACGTCCCGTCCACCAGCGCCGGGCATTCGCCCCAAGCCGGGCGCGACGCTCGTCGTTCATCGCGAGATCGCGCACGGCCATCTCGATCTCTTCGATTTCGTTCACCACATCGATCGCCAGCCCGACGGCAGTGCTGGTCTCTGCCGCTGCCGCGACCGCCGGCACCGTCGGCACGTCACTCATCTGCGCCAGCGCTGTCGTGAGCGTCGGGAGTCCCGCCCCCAGACAGCGAATCCACGACGCCGAGGTCTCGCCATTCGACGGCCAGCGCAGGCACCAGGCGATGTCCGCCGCCGTCAGGTAGGCCGGCAGATCCTCGTCGGCGACAAAGCCGGTGACGTGTACGCGGTTTTGCAAGCCGAGCCGTTCGATGTCGGCGTCGACGTCGTAGTGGCCGGCGCGCTGACCGACGAGCAGCACGTGCACGGGCACATCCACCAGCCGGCTGGCCAGCACGGCCAGTAGTTGCGGCACGCGTTTCTCCGGTGTCACGCCGCCATAGGCGCCGATCACCACGGCCTCGGCCGGGATGCCGTGGCGCGCGCGGACGCCTGCCCGCGCCGCCGCCCGGTCCAGCCCATGCAGCGGGTCGGCCACGCCCATGGGAATGGCGCGAATGGCCGCGTCGGGATGGGCGCCCGCCAGGGCTGAGGCCAGCCACGGGCTGTGGACCGCCGCCATGCGGGCCGTCCGCAGCACCAGCGACACCAGCGGCCACAGACGGAAGAGCCCGCCGCCAAGCCCCGCCGCGACGAGGAAGCCGATGTCGGCCGGCGCGTCGGGATGGTTGGCCTGCACCTCGGCAAGGTAGTCCGCCAGACGCGGTTCGGCGCGCCGCAGCAGCCCGAGCGCTCGCGCCTGATGCACCTGCGCGTCGTGCAGCACGACCAGGCCGGGGTAGCGGAAAAGGTACCCCCACATGAAATCGTGTGCCGTCGCGTTCCCGAGTTGATAGACGATCAGATCGTACGGACGACGACGATGACGCCAGACGAAGTCGTGCGGCGAGAAGACAGGCGCTCCACGGTGTCCTGCGGCGCGATGGCCGGACTCGGAGTAGAGGTCGATCGCCCCAACGCGATCGTGCAGCAGCGGGACGACCTCCGCCGAATAGGCGGCAATTCCCGAGGGATCCGGCGGCAGGGGGCTGAACCAGGCGACGCGCACGTCCTCATTCTGCCGCACGCCGTGATACCATCTGGCAGTTTGTTCATTGCTTCACAAGCGTGCCATGCGCCGCTTGTCTCGGCGGGAGGCTGAGGACACACATGGAAGGTTGGGGTGGCGTAGCACTGATGGTGCTGCTGGGGAGTCTGGTTGGCCTCGGCGGACTTGTCGTCTCCAACCTGCTCGGCCCGAAGAATCCGACGCCGGAAAAGGAAGCCGCCTACGAGTGCGGCATGCCGCCGGTCGGCGATGCGCGCGAGCGGCAATCGGTGAAGTTCTACCTGGTTGCCATGATCTTCCTCCTCTTCGACATCGAAGTGGCGTTCCTCTACCCGTGGGCGATGGCCATGCGCACGCTCGGGTGGGTCGGCCTCGTCCAGATCACGGTGTTCTTCGCGATTCTGCTGGTCGGCTACGTTTACATCTGGCGGAAGGGGGTGCTCGACTGGGGCCCCGAATCCGATCCGGACTACAAGCACACGCCGCGGCCCGGGCCGGCGGTGGTGAAGAGATATCGCTATGGGACTCGAAACTGATTACGAGATTCCGGTACTCACCACCACGGTGGAATCCGTGGTCCAGTGGGCGCGCCGCTCGGCCATCTGGCCGGTGACCTTCGGCCTGGCCTGCTGCGCCATCGAGATGATGGCGATGGCGTCGAGCCGCTACGACATCTCGCGCTTCGGCGCCGAGGTGTTTCGCGGTTCGCCGCGCCAGAGCGACCTGATGATCATCGCCGGCCGGCTGTCACGCAAGATGGCGCCGGCGCTCCGCCGCATCTACGACCAGATGCCGGAGCCGAAGTGGGTGATCTCGATGGGCGCCTGCGCCTCGTGCGGCGGCGTGTTCGACAACTACGCCATCGTCCAGGGGTCGGACCAGGTGGTGCCGGTGGACGTGTTCATTCCCGGCTGCCCGCCGCGGCCCGAGTCGGTCATCTACGGCATCGTGCAATTGCAGAAGAAAATCGACAACTCGCGGATGGATCAGACGCCGAAGGTGCGGATCGCATGAGCGCGGCGGAGATCATCGCGGCCCTCGAGGCCGTGGTCCCGGGTGCTACCTACACCGCCCTTGACGCCAGCGACGCGGACATCACGCCGGTGATCCTCGTCGCGCCCGAACACCTGCTGGCCACGGCCGCGGCGCTGCAGGCGACACCCGGTCTCGAGTTCCATGCGTTCTCGGACGTCACCGCGGTGGACTTCCACCCGCACCGCGACCCGCGCTTCGACCTCGTGTATCACGTGGTGTCGCCGCATCGGCGGACGCGCCTGCGCTTCAAGGTGCGGGTGAACGCCGGCCAGTCGGTGGCGACCGTGTCGGCGGTGTGGCCCGGCGCCGGCTGGATGGAGCGCGAGGTGTACGACCTGTTCGGCATCGTCTTCGACGGCCATGGCGATCTGCGCCGCCTGATGATGCCCGACGACTGGGAAGGACATCCGCTGCGCAAGGACTACCCGGTGCAGCTCCGCAAGGACGCCGACACGTTCATGCCGCTCCAGGTGACGGCCGAGGAATTCGCGGCGAATCTCGAACGCGATCGTTACGTCCGGCCGCGGCCGAACTGAGGATGGCCGATCGAGACGAGGCGCGCCGCGCGCTGGTGGCGTCGAGCCTCGAAACCGCGGCATCGCTGCACCAGGCCAGCATCGGCGCGTGCACGCGCGCGGTGATGGCGGCGGCGGACCTGGTGACGCGCGCGCTGGCCGCGGGCGGCCAGGTGCTGGTGTTCGGCAACGGCGGCAGTGCCGCGGATGCGCAGCACTTCGCCGCGGAATTGATTGGACGGTTCGAGAAGGGGCGCGAACGGCGGGCCTGGCCGGCCCTCGCGCTGGCCTCGGACGCGAGCGTCGTCACGGCCCTGGCCAACGACCTCGGGTACGAGCAGGTGTTTGCACGACAGGTCGAGGCGTTTGGCCGTCCGGGCGACGTCGCCCTGGGCCTGACGACGAGCGGGACGTCGCCGAACGTGCGGCTGGCGCTCGATCGGGCCCGGGCCGCCGGCCTGGCCACCATCGCCTTCACGGGCCGGTGCGCCGGCCTGGTGGTGCCGGTGGATGTGCACGTGGCGGTGCCCGACGATCGGACACCGCGGGTGCAGGAGGTGCACGGCACGCTGCTGCACGTCCTGTGTGAGTTGGTGGAAGGCGAGCGAGTGTAATGGCTGAATTCCGCACCGAGACGATGACGGTCAACATGGGGCCGCAGCACCCCAGCACGCACGGCGTGCTGCGCCTGGTGCTCGAGCTCGATGGCGAGACCGTCGTGTCCGTCAGTCCGACGATCGGGTTCCTGCATACCGGCATCGAGAAGACGGCCGAACAGAAAAAGTGGCAGCAGGTGATCCCGCTCGTCGAGCGCATGGACTACCTCGGGCCGCAGTCCAACAGCCTGGCCTACTGCCTGTCGGTCGAGAAGATGCTCGGCATCGAGGTGCCGCAGCGCGTTCGCGACATCCGTGTGCTGATCGCGGAACTGCAGCGTCTGAGCAGCCACCTGGTGTGGTTCGGCACGCACGCGATGGAAATCGGCGCCATCACCGGCATGCTCTACGCGTTCCGCGAGCGCGAGATTCTGATGAATCTCAACGAGCTCCTGGCCGGCTTCCGCTTCTTCCCGAGCTACATCCGCGTCGGCGGCCTGCGCGAGGATCTGCCGCGCGGCTACAAGGAAGCGGTAGCCGAGTTCCTCGATCGCTTCCCCGGCAAGCTCGATGAATACGAGACGCTGATCACCAAGAACCCGATCTGGCTGGATCGCACGCGCGGCGTCGGCGTCATCTCACTCGCCGACTGCTACAAGTGGGGCCTCTACGGCCCGATCTCGCGCGCCGCCGGCGGCGACTACGACGTCCGCCGCGCCTTTCCGTATTCGGGCTACGAAACCTACGACTTCGACGTCATCGGCGCCAGCAACGGCGACGTCTACGATCGCTATATCGTCCGCGTCGCCGAGATGCGCGAAAGCGTCAAGATCTGCCGGCAGGCGCTCGAGCGCATCGACGCGGTGGGCGAGTGGCAGATTGCCGATCGTCGCATCGCGCCGCCGCCGAAGGATCAGGTCTACACGGAAATGGAAGCGCTGATTCAGCACTTCCTGATCTACTCGCAGGGATTCACGGTGCCGGCCGGCGAGGCCTACGTGCCCGTGGAAGGGCCGCGCGGCGAACACGGCTGCTATGTCGTCTCCGACGGCAGCAACCGGCCGTGGCGCGTGCACATGCGGTCGCCCGGGCTGATGGCCTGTCAGGCCCTGCACAAGTTCATCGTCGGCGGCATGATCGCGGATGTCATCGCGGTCATCGGTTCGCTCGACGTCGTGATGGGAGACGTGGATCGATGAGCTTTCATCCGACCATGCCGTACGGCACCGAGCAGTGGCACCGCTCCCAGCGGGCCACGCTGCCGGAAGGGCCTGAGTTCGCATACACGGCGGCCAACCGCGCCCGCTTCGAGGACTTCGCCTCGCACTACGCGCCGGAGCGCCGCCGCTCGGCGCTGCTGCACGCGCTGTATCTGGCGCAGGAGCAGCAGGGCTACATCTCGGCCAACGCGGCGCGCCACGTCGCCGAGGTCGTCGGCTGCACCACCGCGGAAGTCGAGGACGTCGTCTCGTACTACGTGATGTTCCACCGCACGCCGGTGGGCACCTTCGTCCTCCAGGTGTGCACGACGCTGTCGTGCGCGCTCGCCGGAGCCGAGCGCGTCGTCGAGGAACTGTGCGCCAAGCTCGGTGTGAAGCCGGGCGAGACCGATCCCACCGGCATGTTCACGGTGATGCCGATGGAATGCCTCGGCGCCTGCGACCGCGCGCCGGTGATGATGGTCAACAACGACCACTGGCACGAACGGCTGCAGCCGGCACAGTGCGGTCCGCTCGTCGACCGGATGCGCCAGGACGGATTGACGGCGCTCGGCGGCTGCCATCTCGACGTCGAGAACCAGCCGGAATCCGCCTGGAAGAACCGCACCACGACGCCGGTGAAGCCGAAGGCGGTGCCGGACTACGAACCGGTGCTGACGAAGTACGCGTTCACGCCCGGCGGCAACACGCTCGAGCATTACCGCCAGCATCAGCAGGGCTACGAAGGACTGAAGAAGGCGCTGTCGTTGACGCCCGAGCAGGTGATCGACGAAGTGAAGAAGTCGGGCCTGCGCGGCCGCGGCGGCGCCGGCTTCCCGACCGGCATGAAGTGGCAGTTCGTCGACAAGAAGTCGCCGAAGCCGAAGTACATCGTCTGCAACGCCGACGAGAGCGAGCCGGGCACCTTCAAGGATCACCTGTTGATGGAGCGCAATCCCCACCTGCTGGTGGAGGGGTGCCTCATCGGCTGCTACGCGATCGGGTCGAAGGCCGCCTACATCTACATCCGCGGCGAGTTCTATCACCTGTTCCCCGTGCTGCAGAAAGCGATCGACGATGCGCGCGCGGCGGGGCTGGTGGGGACGAACATCCTCGGCAGCGGTTTCGACTGCGAGGTGTATCTGCACCGCGGCGCCGGCGCGTATGAAGCCGGTGAAGAAACCGCGCTGCTCGAGTCGCTCGAAGGCAAGCGCGCCCAGCCGCGCTTCAAGCCGCCGTTCCCGGCCGTGGAAGGCGCGTGGGGCTGCCCGACGGCGGTGAACAACGTCGAGACGCTCTGCAACGTACCGATCGTCATGACGCGCGGACCGGAGTGGTACGCCGCGCTCGGCCCGGAGAAGAATGGCGGACCGAAGCTGTTCTGCGTCAGCGGTCACGTCAAGAACCCCGGCGTCTTCGAAGCGCCGATGAAGGTGACGCTGAAGGAACTGATTCTCGACTACGCCGGTGGCGTCCGCGATGGGCACACGCTCAAGGGCGTCATCCCCGGCGGATCGTCGGTGCCGATCCTGCTGCCGGATCAGATCGACATTTCGGCCAGCTTCGATGGCGTCCAGCAGGCCGGCTCGCTGCTCGGCTCCGCCGCCATCATGGCCTTCGACGACACCACCGACATCGTCTGGCTGGCCGAGAACCTGCTGCACTTCTACATGCACGAGTCGTGCGGCAAGTGCACGCCGTGCCGCGAAGGCACGCACTGGCTCTATCGCCTGCTGCACCGCATGCTGAACGGCGAAGGCACGGCCAAGGACATTCCGCTGCTGCAGAGCGTCGCCAGCCAGATCAACGGCAAGACGCTGTGCGCGTTCGGTGACGCCGCGGCGACGCCGGTGCTGACGACGTTGAAGTGGTTCAAGCCCGAGTTCGAGGCCTACGCCAAGGGCGACATCCCGCAACCCGCCGACTACCGCGCGCGGACGCCGGTGGAGACGCACTGACATGGGCGCGCTCATCGACACGCTCCTGATGCCGCAGACGATCTTCTTCGTCGCGGTGCTGCTGACGGTGTTCCTGGCGCTGCAGATCTCGGCTGCCGTGATGGTGTATGCCGAGCGCAAGGTGGCGGCGTTCATGCAGCAGCGCTACGGTCCGTACCTGGTCGGACCCAGAGGGCTGCTCCAGCCGATCGCCGACATCGTCAAGCTGGTGTTCAAGGAGGAGCTGAAGCCGAAGGCGGCCGACGCGCTCCTGTTCTCGGCGGCGCCGGTGATCTCGGCGATGGCCGCGATTGCCGCGTTCGCGCCGGTGCCCTTCGGCGCCTCGACGACGTTCTTCGGCCTGCTGCCGGAGCCGATGCCGTTGATGGTGGCCGACATCAACGTCGCCGTGCTGGTGATCTTCGCCATCACCTCGATGGGCGTCTACGGCATCGTCCTCGCCGGCTGGGCGAGCAACTCCAAGTATTCGCTGCTCGGCGGCCTGCGCAGCTCGGCGCAGATGATCAGCTACGAGCTCGCCTACGGCATGTCGCTGGCGACCATCGTCATGGTGGCCGGATCGCTGTCGCTCCGCGAGATCGTCGACGCGCAGCAGGGCTACTTCTTCGGCTTCATCCCGCGCTGGAACGTCTTCCTGCTGTTCCCGACGGGGTTCATCGCCTTCCTGATCTTCGCCACCGCCGGTGTCGCTGAAACCAACCGCGCGCCGTTCGACTTCCCGGAAGCCGAACAGGAACTCGTCGCCGGCTATCACACCGAATACAGCTCGATGCGCTTCGCGCTGTTCTTCCTCGCCGAGTACATCAACATGGTGACCGTCGCCGCGGTGACGGTGAACCTGTTCCTCGGCGGCTGGCACGGCCCGCTGATCCCCGAGGCCTACGGCTGGATCTGGTTCCTGATCAAGCTGGCGGTGCTCTGCTTCATGTATCTCTGGCTGCGCTGGACGCTGCCGCGCTTCCGCTACGACCAGTTGATGGCGTTCGGCTGGAAGCTGCTGCTGCCGGTGGCCACTCTCAACCTGCTCGTGAGCGCGGCGGGGGTGCTCTACTTTGGGCTCTGATCAACTGCTGTTCTATCTCTTCGCCGGCGTCGCGCTGCTCGGATCGCTGCTGGTCGTCGGCCAGCGCAATCCGATCTACAGCGTGCTGGCGTTGATCATCTCGTTCTTCGGGCTGTCGGGCCTCTACGTGCTGCTCGAGGCGCCGTTTGTCGCCGTCGTCCAGATCATCATCTACGCCGGCGCCATCATGGTGCTGTTCCTCTTCACGGTGATGCTGCTCAACGTGCCGCGCGAAGACGCCGCCGAATGGGACCGCACGCATCCGTTCTACCGCCCGTGGCCGATGCGCATCGGCGCCGCGCTGGCGGTGCTGATGACCGTGCAGCTGGCCTGGGCGCTGGCGCGGACCGCGGGGCTGGGCGTCGGCGTCGCCGACGGACGTCCGGCGGTGTCATCGGTGGCCGAACTCGGCCGCACGCTCTTCACCGACTACATGTTCGCCTTCGAAGTGACGTCGATCCTGATCATCGTGGCAATGGTCGGCGCCGTCGCGCTGGCGCGGAAGCGGGAGAGCTGACGCCATGCCCATCGGTTCCTATCTCGCCCTCTCGGGCCTGCTCTTCACCATCGGCGCCGCCGGCGTCTTCGTCCGCCGCAACATCATCACGCTGCTGTTGTCGGTGGAGATCATGCTGAACGCCGTCAACCTGGCGTTCGTCGCCTTCGGCCGGCAGCTCGGCACGGTCGACGGGCAGATCATCACGTTCTTCGTCATGACCGTGGCGGCGGCCGAAGCGGCCGTCGGCCTCGCCCTGGTCATCGGTCTCTTCCGTCATCGGGAATCGCTGAACCCCGAGGCGTTTACCTCCTTGAAGTGGTGATCCGGTGCTCGCGCTGATACCCCTGCTTCCGTTCGCCGGCTTCCTCGTCAACGCGACGATGGGGAAGCGGCTCGCCAAGAGCGTGTCGGGCGGCCTCGCCTCGGCCGTCATGGTGGCCGCGTTTGCCATTGCCGTCACCCAGGTGTGGGCGCTTGCCGGCATGCCGCCGGAGAGCCGCGTCATCGACCAGAAACTGTTCACGTGGATCACCGCCGGTGACTTCTCGCTGGACCTGGCGTTCCGCCTCGACGCGCTGTCGGCGGTGATGATTCTCGTCATCACCGGCATCGGCTCGCTGATTCACATCTACTCGACGTCGTACATGCACGACGAGACGGACCCGGAGTTCGCGCGGTACTTCTCGTACCTGAACCTGTTCGTCTTCTTCATGCTGCTGCTGGTGCTCGGCAGCAACTTCCTGGTGATGTTCATCGGTTGGGAAGGCGTCGGCCTCTGCTCGTACCTGCTGATTGGCTACTACTACGAGAAGAAGTCGGCCTCCGACGCCGCCAAGAAGGCCTTCATCGTCAACCGCGTCGGCGACTACGCGTTTATCATCGGCTCGCTGCTCACGGTGGTGACCTTCGGCTCGCTCGACTTCAACACCATCGCCCAGGCGGCCAAGGGCATGCCGGCGGAAGTGGCCTTCGGCACGCTGTCGTTGATCACGCTGCTGCTGTTCATCGGCGCCACCGGCAAGTCGGCGCAGATTCCGCTGTATGTCTGGCTGCCGGACGCGATGGAAGGTCCGACGCCGGTCTCCGCCCTCATCCACGCCGCGACGATGGTGACGGCGGGCGTCTACATGATTGGGCGAAACGCGGTGCTGTTCGAGCATGCGCCGATCACGCTCGGCGTCATCGCGGTGATTGGCGCGGCGACGGCGCTGATGGCCGGCACGATCGGCCTGGTGCAGAACGACATCAAGCGCGTGCTGGCGTACTCGACGGTGTCGCAGCTCGGCTACATGTTCCTGGCGATGGGCGTCGGCGCCTTCGGCGCCGGCATCTTCCACCTCTACACGCACGCGTTCTTCAAGGCTTGCCTGTTCCTCGGCTCCGGCGCGGTGATTCACGCGCTGCACGGCGAGCAGGACATCCGCAACATGGGCGGGTTGAAGAAGCATCTGCCGATCACCTACTGGACGTTCCTCATCGCCTCACTCGCGATTGCCGGCGTGCCGCTGCTGGCCGGGTTCTTCTCGAAGGACGAGATCCTGTTCGAGACGTTCCGGCACGGACATTACCTGCTCTGGGGCGTTGGCGCGGTCACGTCCCTCCTGACCGCTACCTACATGTTCCGCCTGGTGTTCCTCACCTTCCATGGTGAAGAGCGCTTCGCGCTGGCTGGCGCGACTGGTGGTCACGGCGCGCATGGTGCGGCGCACGGTCATGCGGCGCACGGTCACGACGACCACGGCCACGCGCCGGCGCACGCGGCGCACGGCGGTCATGGTCATGGTGGCCACGGTGGCGGACACCTGCACGACGCACCGGCGCCGATGGCGCTCGCGTTGATCGTGCTGGCGATCGGATCGATCCTGGCCGGCTACGTCGGTGTGCCGCACGCGCTCGGCGGACACAACATGCTGGGCACGTGGCTGCACCCGGTGTTCACGGCCACCAACTGTGGCGCGCCGGTCACGACCGGTGAGCTGGCAGGTTTCGCGCTGCAGAATTGCGCGCCGGGTCAGGACGTGGCGCTGGCGTCGATGACCGAGACCGCGTCGACGGCCGGCGCCGAACACGCGGCGCAGCCCGCCGAGGGTGAACACGGCGCCGAAGCCGCGCACGACGAAACCGCGCTCGAACTCACGTTGATGGGCGTGTCGTCGACGATTGCGCTGCTCGGCATCGGCCTGGCCTTCTTCCTCTGGGTGAAGAACCGGCAGATTCCCGAGCAGATGGCGCAATCGTTCTCCGGCGCGCACCGCCTGCTGCTGAACAAGTACTACGTCGACGAGATCTACGACGCCGCCATCGTGCAGCCGATCAAGACCGTCTCCACCGAAGGCTTGTGGAAGGTGGCGGACGCGAAGGTCGTGGACGGCGCGGTGAACGGCGCCGGCTATGTGGTCGGGGCGCTGGCCGCCGGCCTGCGGCTGGTGCAGAACGGCTCGGTCAAGACGTATGCGACCGGCACTTTCCTCGGCGTGGTCGCGATCCTCGCCTACTACCTCTGGAGATAGCGCGCAGTGACCGGCCTCCCGATGCTCTCGCTCGCCATCGTCCTGCCCGTGCTGGGCGCGCTGCTGCTGTTGCTCGTCAACAACCGCGACGGCGCCAAGGACGCGCTCATCCGCAACGTCACGCTCGGCGTCTCGCTGCTCACCTTCGCGGTCACGCTCGGCCTGTGGGCCGGCTTCGATCAGACGCCCGGCGCCGAGGCGTTCCAGTTCGTCGAGCGCCGGCCGTGGATTCCGTTCTTCGGCATCGAGTACTTCATCGGCATCGACGGCCTCAGCCTGATGCTGATCGTGCTCACCGGCTTCCTGACGCCGATTGCGCTGCTCACCTCGTGGGAGAGCATCGAGACGAAGGTGAAGGAGTTCTCGATCTTCATGCTCGTCCTCGAGGCGGCGATGATCGGCGTCTTCGCCGCGCTCGACCTGTTCCTGTTCTACATCTTCTGGGACATCCTCCTCATCCCGATGTATTTCCTCATCGGCATCTGGGGCTACGACCAGCGCATCTACGCCGCGGTCAAGTTCATCCTCTACACGCTGGCCGGCAGCGTGCTGATGCTGATTGCCATCATCGGACTGTCGTGGATGCACCACGCGGCGACGGGGCAGTACAGCTTCGACATCCTGAAGCTCTACACGCTCGATATTCCCTACAACACGCAGTACTGGTTCTTCCTGGCCTTCGCGCTGGCGTTTGCCATCAAGGTGCCGCTGTTCCCGCTGCACACGTGGCTGCCCGACGCGCACGTGCAGGCGCCGACGCCCGGTTCGGTGATTCTGGCCGGCGTACTGCTGAAGATGGGCGGCTACGGCCTCATCCGCTTCGCCTTCCCGCTGTTCCCCGAGGCGGGCGCCTATTTCGCGCCGTTCATCGCCACGCTGTCGGTGATTGCCATCGTCTACGGCGCGCTGGTGGCGATGGTGCAGCCGGACATGAAGAAGCTGGTGGCGTATTCGTCGGTCAGCCACATGGGCTTTGTCGTCCTCGGCATCACGGCGCTCAACGTGCAGGGCATGCAGGGCGCGAGCTACCAGATGCTGGCGCACGGTGTGAGCACGGGCGGGCTGTTCGCGCTGGTCGGCATGCTGTCCGATCGCCGGCACACGCGTCTCATCAGCGAGTACGGCGGCATCAAGAAGGTGATGCCGAAGCTGACGGCGGCGTTCCTCATCATCACGCTGTCGTCCATCGGGCTGCCCGGCATGAACGGCTTCGTCGGCGAGTTCCTGATCATGCTCGGCACGTTCAAGTGGGATCCGCGCTTTGTCTACGGCGCCGGGCTGGGCGTGATTCTGTCCGCGGTCTACATGCTCTGGATGTTCCAGCGCGTGTTCTACGGGCCGGTCACCGACGACCACAACCGGCATCTGCCGGATCTCTCCGTGCGTGAGTGGTCCATCATCGGCCCGCTCGCCGCGATGGCGATCTTCATGGGCGTGTTTCCCAATGTCTTCCTGAAGCCGATGGAACCCGCGGTGCAGCGCATCGTCCAGCGCGTGCAGACCCCGGCGACGGCGCGGCAGTCGCTGCCGGCCACGCCGCAGGCGGGTGTCATCCAGACGACGGCTGATGCCGCCGGCGCCGAAGGGACCCACTGATCATGTTCAGCAACTCCTTCGACGCCGTCATCCCCGTCATCTGCGTCACGCTGGCCGGCCTCGTCGTGCTGCTGGCGGAGTCATTCCGCGGCAAGGGTGAGCGCATGCCGCTCGGCGGGCTGGCGATCATCGGCCTGGTCGGCGCGGCCGCCGCGTCGGTGCTGCTGTGGAACCGCAACGCCACCAGCTTCGGCGTCGTCACCGCCGACAACTTCGCCATCTTCGTCAACCTCGTGCTCATCACCGTCGGCATCCTCACGGTGGTGTTCGCGTCGCAGACCGTCGATCGCGATCGCCTGCCATCGGGCGAGTTCTACGCCGTGCTGCTGTTCGCGCTGGTCGGCATGATGCTGATGGCGCAGGCGACGGATCTGCTGCTCGTCTTCCTCGCGCTCGAGACGATGTCGATCGCGGTGTATGTGCTGACGGGACTCCGCCGGGAGGTGATGCAGAGCACCGAGGCGGCCTTCAAGTACTTCCTGCTCGGCGCCTTTGCCAGCTCGTTCTTCCTCTACGGCATTGCGTTCCTGTACGGCGTCACCGGCTCGACGAGCCTCGACCGCATCGGCACGGTGATCGCGGCGCAGTCGATGAGCGGTAACCCGATGATCCTGCTCGGCGTCGGCCTGCTGCTGGTCGGCTTCGCCTTCAAGATCGCCGCCGTGCCGTTCCACATGTGGTCGCCGGATGCGTATGAAGGCGCGCCGGCGGTGGTCACCGGCTTCATGTCGACGGGCGTGAAGGCGGCGGCGCTGGCGTCGTTTGCCCGCGTGTTCCTCTCGGCGCTCGAGCCGATGATTGCCGACTGGTCACCCGTGCTCTGGGTGATCGCGGCCGCGACGATGATTGTCGGCACCGTGGTGGGCGTGGCGCAGACCAGCCTGAAGCGCATGCTGGCGTATTCGAGCATCGCGCACGGTGGCTATCTGCTGCTCGGCATTCTCGCCGGGAGTGATGTCGGCAAGGCGTCGATCCTGTTCTACCTGGCGGCGTATGCGCTGACCAACCTCGGCGCCTTCGGTGTCATTGCGCTGCTCGGCACGCGCGAGCGCGCGAACGACGACCTGCGCGACTACGCCGGGCTGTGGCATTCGCACCCGGCACTCGCGACGTTGATGACGTTCTTCCTGCTGTCGCTCGGCGGCTTCCCGCCGACGGCGGGCTTCATCGCCAAGTGGTATGTCTTCAGCGCCGCGGTCGGCGCTGGCTATTACGGCCTCGCCATCATCGGCTTCCTCTCCAGCGTCGTCTCGGTCTACTTCTACCTCCGCATCGTCGTGATGATGTACATGTCGGAGCGCGACGCCCGCCCGATCCCCGCGCCGATCACCGGCGTCGCCATGGCCGGCCTTGCCGTGTCCCTCGCCGGCGTGCTCTACCTCGGCGTTCTTCCCGCCCGCGTGATCGACTGGGCGCAGGCGTCGGTGGCGACCATCTTTTAGAGGGTGCTCCACGATGGTGCTGCACGGAGGTGCTGCACGAGGGTGCTGCACGAGGGTGCTGCACGAGGGTGCTGCACAATGGTGCTCACGATCGTGCGGCACGAGGGTGCGGCACAGAGCTAAGAGTCGAGGAAGAGCGCCGCGAGCAAGCGGCGCTCTTCGCGTTTCTGCCCACGCCGCTGTGCGTGGCTTAGTCTCCGTCGTGCCCGCGTTCGAGACGCTGGCCGATTGTCGTTGTCGCCAGCGGTGGTTCGGCCGCATCATCAGGGTGATGAGGGCACCGCGGCGCGTCGCGGCAACGTGATGAAGGTCCGGCGAACGGAACTGCCGAAGACCGGCGCACCGTTTCTCCTGCGGGTGACGAGCCTGCCGGAACGGTGGGATGCGACCAGCTATCCGTTCAACGTTCGCGCGTTCTCCCGCGGCATCGACCTCGACTGCCGCGCACGGGTCATCTTCCTGGTGGGGGAGAACGGCAGCGGCAAGTCGACGCTGCTCGAAGCCATTGCCGAGTGTTGCGGATTCAATCCCGAAGGCGGCAATAGAGATCATCATCGGGCGGTGTTCGCCGAGCGGTCGCCGCTGGCCCAGGCCATCCGCCTCTCCTGGCGGACGAAGGTCGCCGAGGGGTTCTTCCTGCGGGCGGAGAGCTTCTACAACTTCGCGAGCTATATCGAGACCGTGTCGAACCTCCGCGCTTACGGTGGCAAGTCGCTGCATCGGCAGTCTCACGGCGAGTCGTTCATGGCCCTGTTCAACAACCGGTTCGAGCAGGGCGTCTATCTGCTGGACGAACCGGAGGCGGCGCTCTCACCTCAGCGACAGCTCTCGTTTCTCCGGATCGTCCACGATATGGCTGCGCCCGGTCATGCGCAGTTCATCATCGCGACGCACTCGCCGATTCTCTTGGCGTATCCAGGCGCGACGATCTTCAGTCTCGACGGCGACACGATCGAACGGGTTCAATACCAGGAGACGAAGCACTTCCTGATCACGCGGGACTTCCTCAGCGGACCAGAGCGGTTCTTCAAGCATCTGTTCGGCAAGGAAGGTTCAGACTCCGATGTCTAGCTGCCCGACGGGTGCGGCATCGCAGGCGCCGGGATGCGTTCAGGCGGCAACACGGTCCCGTTTGAGATGGTCGCCGCGTGGGCCGCGCTGGCTCTGGCCGTCGCGCTCGGCTGCTTGCTTTGGGCACTGGCTGGGTATTGGAAAGTCTCCACGCCCCACTGCCTGGGCAGCGGCCGCCTGACGCATGAATGAGTCTCGGCCGCCGGGCTCAATCGCCCCGCGAGTCCTACGCTATTCTGTGGCGGTGAGTCCGACTATCCTGCGGGTCAAAGGATTCCGGTTTTTCTTCTTTTCGCGCGAGGAGCCACGCCCTCACGTGCATGTGCAGCACGCTGAGGGAGAGGCAAAGTTCTGGATCGAGCCGGCGGTGGAACTGCACGCGAACTATGGCGTCAAGCCGAAGCGACTGGCAGAGGCGACGACTCTCGTTGAGGAGCACGTCAATGAAATCCGCGACGCCTGGACGAAGCACTTCGCAGGTTGAAGTCACCAACGTGTCACCAAATGGCTTCTGGCTGTTCGTCGGCGAGCAGGAGCTCTTCGTGTCCTTCAAGGAGTTCCCGTGGTTCAGGGACGCCTCGATCCGACAGATCAGCCGCGTCGAACTGCCCAGCCCACATCACCTGTACTGGCCAGATCTCGATATCGATCTCGCCGTGGAGTCGCTGACGCACCCGGAGCGGTATCCCTTGATGAGCCGTGCGCAGCCGAACACGCGCGTGCAGGCGACGAAGCAGCCCCGAAAGGCTGCCAGCAAACCATAGACGGTAGCGCGCGGATTTCTCGGATGGACCGGAGAGATTCTTCAAGCACGATCGGAACGGGCGCAACACCGATGTCACATCACGGATCAGCCTTGCGGCTCGCGGGCGTCGTCGCCTTCGCTCTCGTGATGGCCGGCTGCACCCGGCACGAGGTCGAACCGTTGTCGCTGTGGATTCCGCCTGGCGCCGTGGCACCGGAGGGCGTGAAGAAGTATCGCAGCGGGTCGGCGGATCTCACCTTCGAGCTCACGCTGCGCGTCACGGAACTCGACGAGGTGTTGCAGTCGCTGAATCAGCAGGCCGCCACGCTCGGCTGGCAGCGTCTCGAGACGGAGTGGGACAGATACGGCCCGCCGGGGTGGCGTACCTTCCAAGGAGGGGGCGTGATACGGCCCGGCCCACCCGTGGAGACGAAACACTGGCACGGCGTCTGGCAAGCGGCGGACGGCGCTCGCGCGGAGGACCGCTTGAGCGCGTCGCGTTCGGCCGGCGATGAAGCGTTCGCCGTGATCGGCTACGCCCCCTACGAACCGGCGGCGGATCGATAGGTCGATTGCGTCAAAGAAGGCTGGCGTAGGTTGGCGCCGCCGGCACGGTCGCGATCGGTGCGTTGATTGTTCACGGCCTCGCAATCGCGAAGCTGAGGCGGCGCTCCCGAGCGTCACTCAGTCCCGATACTAGAGACCGTCCCGATCCCGCCTCAGTCCCGGCGCGATTCGTCTCTCACCCAACGTCAGGTAGCGCATCACGCCAACCGGCGGTAGAGTTCGGCGTTCTTGTCCAAGACACGTCGCGCCGCCGCCTGAAACGCGGCGTCCGGCGCCGCCAGCAGGTCCGTGACGGCCGCGCGCGCGAGTTCTTCCACCGCGACCCCGAGGCGGTGGGCTTCCTGTTCGAGCTGCGTGAGCTGCGCCGGCGGCAAGTCGATGGCGACCTTCATCTCGCTACTCTACCGCGACCACGACCGCCCGGCGATAGTCGCCGTGCGTCCCCGCAGGTTGCCGCCTCGATGGCCGAGTGCCGCGCGGGAAGCTGAGGGCGGCGCTCCCGATCGTCACTCAGGTCCCGATACCGGAGACCGTCCCGATCCCGCCTCAGTCCCGGCACGATTCGTCTCTGCCGCCTCCCGCCGTCCGCCTCCCGCCTCCCGATCTGAGTGCGGTCCCGATCTGACGACCGTCCCGAGGAAGTCGGCGAGTCCCGGCATGTGACCGCCCTGTGTTCTTGACTTGCGCCTCCCAGAGGCATAGCGTGTCGACGCTCCTCCCCGGAGAAACGGGCATGGCCCTGCTCAGGTGGCTCCGCTTGTCGGACCCGCTCCTGTTCTTCGTCGTTGCCGCCCTGCTGGCCGCGGCCGCGCTGGTGGTGCAGCTTCAGCACCAGGCCCTCTCCGAAGGTCAGCAACAGCGGGAGGTGTTGCTCCGCACGATGGCCGAGCATCACGCCGGCAATGTCGCCCGCGAGATCCGACGCGTGCTCGAGGCACCGCTCTTCGACACCCTCGCCTCGGTCAACCATCCACTGCTCAGGGAAGGCCGCTTCGATCTCGTCGCCTCGCGCTACGTCGACGGCCTGCGCGCCTATCCGCAGATCGACCGTTTCTTCCTCTGGACCGAGCTGACCAACCGCCGCGCTCCGGGTGAAGTGCTGTTCTTCGATCGCGCGTCGCTGGCGCGCGTCGGCGCGGGACGGCCGTCGGCAGCGTTCTATCGGGACCCGGTGCTGGGTCGCAGCGTCCACGCGCTGACCGAAGAGTTCGCGGCGTCGCAACGCATCTACCTCGCGGCCGAACGCACCGCCAACGGACGCCGCTACGACGTCGTCGTGCGCGTGTTCTGGGTGGATGCGCATCGTGAGCAGTACTTCGCGCTGCTCGGCTTCGTCGTCGATCTGGAGACGCCACGCGAGCGGCTGTTCGGCGAATTGCACAAGCGCAGCCTGGCGAAGCTCCTCGACACCGGCGCCAACGGACCGTCGTTTCAACTCCAGGTGATCGACGGCGACGAGCGAGTCGTGTTTGGTCCGCCGGTGGCCAACGTGCTGTCTGGCGCAAGGGCGCCGTTCCATCTGCGCTTCTATCCCCGCGACGACATCGACGGGCGCCTCGCCACCGAGACACCGGTGCGCACGTGGCACGTGCAGGTCACGCCGGTGACAGAGCCGGGCGGCAGCCTGCTGGCGCGGGTCGTCGACAGCGGCTGGCGATCGGGCGCCCCGGTGCTACTGATCGTCATCGCCCTGCTGTTCATGATTCAGAGCCGCTGGCGCGCCGCGATGCTGGCGCGCATGCAGTCCACCTTCATCTCGCACGTCTCGCACCAGTTGAAGACGCCGCTGTCGCTGCTCAGTGCCGCGTCGGAATCGCTGGCGCTCGGCAACGCGCGCACGCCGGAGAAGATGGATCGATACCTGTCGATCGTGCAGTCGGAAACCGCACGACTCTCGCAGCTCGTCGAACGCGTGCTCGAGTTCTCGACGCTCGAACAAAGACGACGACGATACGAGTTCGAGGTGACCGATCTGGCGAGCCTGGTGAGCGAGACGGTGCACGCGTTCCAGCAGTCGCTGACGACGCAGGGCTTCGTCTTCGAGCTGGACACCGGCGACGCGCCGCTGTGGGTGCGCGTGGACCCGGCCGCCTTCGAGCAGGTGCTCGTCAACCTGCTCGACAACGCAGTGAAGTACTCCGGTGACGAGCGTGTCATAGCCGTTCGTGCCCGGCGCGCCGATGGCGCGGCGTTCTTCGAAGTGTCCGACCGCGGTATCGGCATTGCCGCCGCCGACCTCGGCCGCATCTTCGATCGCTTCTACCGCGGCGCCAACGCTGCCGCGTCGGACCGGCGCGGCTTCGGCCTCGGCCTCGCCATCGCGCGCGAGATCGTCCGCGCCCATGACGGCCGCATCGTCGCCTCGCGCCTCGCCGACGGCGGCGCGACGTTCCGCGTCACCTTGCCGGTGTTGCGCGACGTCGTGTCGTCTGTCTCGTCGGCGTCGTCCGTGTCGTCCGTGTCGTCCGTGTCATCTGTGCCATCTGTGGCCTCTGTGGCGTCTGTGGCGTCTGTGGCCGCCGGCAATAGGGGGACACCATGAGAGCCGTCACCACCGGAAAGCCGCAGGTCGTGGTCGTCGAAGACGAGCCCGAGCTGCGCCTGCTGCTGACCGACAACCTGTCGGCCGAGGGCTATGACGTGTGGGCCGCCGCCGACGGCGAGACGGCGGTGCCGCACATCGAGGCGCGCCCGCCGGCACTCATCCTGCTCGATGTCCTGCTGCCGCGCATGTCGGGCTTCGAAGTGCTGAACCGCGTGCGCAGCCGCGGTATTCATTCACCGGTGATCGTGCTGACGGCGCGCGCCGCCGAAAGCGACCGCATCATCGGTCTCGATCTCGGCGCCGACGACTACGTGACCAAGCCGTTCAGCCTGCGCGAACTCTTCGCGCGTGTCCGCGCGCAGATGCGACGCGACGACTGGCGTGGCGGCGAGCCCGGCGAGTTCACCTTCGGTGACGTCGTCGTCAACGTGCGCAAGCGCCTGGTGACCAGGCGCGGACGACGGCTCGAACTGTCGACGCGTGAGTTCGAGCTGCTGCGATACCTGCTCGCGCATCAGGGCGAGGTCGTCAGCCGCGAGCAACTGTTGCGCGACGTGTGGGGGTACTCGCAGTCGATGGTGACGCGCACCGTGGACAACTACGTGATGCGCCTGCGCGCGCATCTGGAACCACAGCCGCACGATCCCCGGCATTTGCTCACCATTCACGGCGAGGGCTATCAGCTGCTCGCGTGACGAGGCGCTGAGACAATCCGTAGACAATTCGTCGACATCGTTTGACCGCCGCCCGCGCGCAAACGGCGCTACCATCCGCGCACCATCGGCGAGGACGCGGCAGCGGCAGTGGCCGCGCCCGCCGTGTGATGGAGGCGGCCATGCCTGCGATTACTCGGGTTCTGGCGATGGCGGCGTGCGTCATCGTCTGTTCGGCTCCGGTTCTGGCTCAGCAGCGCGGCGTCATCACCGGGCGCGTGCTCGATCCCGATGGCCTGGCCCTGCCTGGCGCCAGCATCGTCATCACCAACCAGGACACCGGATTCACGCGGGAAGCGGTGTCGGCGGGAACGGGCGCGTACTCCGTCCCGAACCTCGACCGGGAACCTATCGCATCACGATCGAGATGGCCGGCTTCGGTCCGCTGACGCGCACCGACCTGACGCTGTCGCCCGGATCGACCATCACGCTCGACCTGCAGATGAAGGTGGCCGGCCTGCAGGAAGAAGTGATCGTCACCGGCGAATCACCGCTCGTCGAGCGCACCAGCAACCAGATCGGCGGCAGCCTGTCGCGGCGCGAGATCGAGGAGGTGCCGTCGAACTTCCGCAACTTCACCGGCCTGACGCAGCTCATTCCCGGCATGACGCCGAATCCGGCGACCTCCACGTTCGAGGGCGGCCAGGTGGTGGCCAACGGGTCGCCATCGCAGCAGAACGTCTACCTGCTCGACGGCATGTACAACAACGACGATCGCCTCGGTGGCAGTCAGGGCACGCAGGTGCGCGTCGTCCTCGACAACATCGAGGAGTATCAGGTGCTGGCGAATCAGTACAGCGCCGAGTACGGCGGCGGCGCCGGCGCCATCATCAACATGGTGACGCGCGGCGGCACCAACCGGCTCAACGGACGCGCATACTCGTACTTTCGTGACGAAACGCTGAACGCACGCGGCAAGTTCCTGGCGGATGGCCAACCCAAGCCGCCGGAACGCACGCTGCAGGCCGGCTTCGGCCTTGGCGGGCCGATCATCCGCAATCGCGCGCACTTCTACTTCACCTACGAGCGCGACAACGAGGATCTGGCGGGGCAGAAGCTGTTTCCAGCGGCGGCGGCGCCGCTGGCCGTGGATCAGGTCGGCTTCTTCACCGTTCGCGCCAACAACTACTTCGGCCGCGGCGACCTGCAACTCGACGACCGCAACTTCATCAACGTGCGCTGGCTGCTGGAAACCGCGGCGTCCCGCGGTGAAGGGTTCAACACCAACAACGAGACGCCCGACGCGATGGTGTGGGAGAGCGACTGGGATCACATGGTTAGCGGCACCTACACCTCGGTGCTGACCGACCGGTTGTCGAGCGTCACGCGCTTCGGTCGGATCGGTGAAGAACTGACCACCGCGCCACAGGGGTTCTTCGACGGCAACGGCGCGGTGATCGGCTTCGGCGGCCGTGATCCGTTCTCGATCGGCCAGCGGAATCAGCACGCCAGTTACATCACCGGCACCGGCGGCACCGGCCCGACGACCGTCATCCGCACGTGGGTGGTCGATCAGGCCTTCAGCTATTTCGTCCCGCGGTTGCTGGGCGGGGAGCACACGTTCAAGACGGGCGGCGGCATCAGCTTCAACAACATGGACCCACGCTCGACGTTCGATTCGGGCACGTTCCTGTTCCGGGGCGACGCGCCCTACAATCCCGCCGACCCGTCCACCCATCCGTTCCAGTTCGACGTCACCGTCGGACCGCCCAGTGACTACGGCTACGACGTCGTGTCGAAGGACGTCCGTCGCTACCTGTTCCTCGAAGACAAGTGGAGCGTCACCGGCCGTCTCACGCTGAACCTCGGCCTGCGCTGGGACAATCACCGCCAGACGCCCAACCACGACAACGCGATCGCGCCACGCGCCGGCTTCGCGTTGGACGCCTTCGGCAATGGCCGCACGGTGGTGCGTGGCGGCGTCGGCAAGTTCTACGCCTACCTGCCGGTCGTCCACGATCTGACGCTGAAGCAGAGCGGTGTGCGAACGCTGTTCCCGAGCATCTCCATCAACGCCACGAGTCCGCTCGCCTCGGCGGTGCTCGTGCCCGACATGATCAACGACACGGCGGGCAATCCCGGTGTGGCGCGGCTGTCACCCGCAGGGCAGGCGGCCCTCAACGCGCTGCGTGATCAGGTGATTGCCGGCACCGGCTTCAACCGCAACCCGCGCGTCGACAGTGCCGACCGCCGGATGCCGCACACCTGGTCGTGGAGCGCCGGCGTCAGCCAGGAACTCTTCGGACAGATGGCGCTGTCGCTGGACTACGTCGCCAATGCGTCGCGCGATCAGCTGGGCGTGGTGGACATCAACGAGCCGGTGAACGGCGTGCGGCCGGGCGTCGGCGTCTTCGATCCGGACGGCGCCATCATCCCGGCCGAGGCCCGCGGCGTCGATTTCCAGCGCGTGCTCCAGTCGCAGACGAGCAGCGTGTTCGACGGTGATTACAAGTCGCTGCAGGTCTCGCTGGTGAAGCGCATGGCGAACCGCTGGAGCGGCCGCGTCGCCTACACCGTGCAGCGCAGCAACTACGTCGGCAGCGGCAATCCCGACGCGCGTCGTGTGTGGCTCGACAACGAGCCGCGGACCGACTACGGCGAGTTCCAGTTCAATCGCACGCACGTCTTCGCCGCCAGCGGCAGCATCAATCCGTGGCGGTCACTCACGGTGGCCACGGTCGTGAGCGCCATCAGCGGCGCGCCGATCAACGAGACCGTCGGCCGCGACGTCAACGGCGATCTCGACAACAACGATCGTCCCATCCGCGGCATCGACGACCTGACGATGGCCATTCGGTCGCCGCTCGATTCGCAGGGCCGGGCCATTCCGTTCGGCATGCGCGGGCCTGGCTCCGTCACCGTCGACTTGTCGGCGCGGTATCAGCTGCCGCTCGCCGGTCGCCTCGAGAGCCTTGATTTCTACTTCGACGTCTTCAACGTGCTCAACCGGCTCAACGAAGTGGCGCCGACCGGGAATCGTTCGTCGCCCAACTTCATGCGGGCGACTTCCGCCAACTTCCCGCGGCAGTCGCAGTTGGGAATCCGGGTCCGCTTCTGAGGAGGACGCCATGCGAGTGCTGGTCGTCACCATCGTGGCCGTCGCGCTGCTGCTGTGCACACCGGCGGCCGCGCAGATGGAGCTCGGCGTCATCAAGGGGCAGGTCGTGGACGAGGGCGGTGCGCCCCTGCCGTCGGCCACCATCAAGCTGGTGAACGTCGATCGCGGACGCGAGGTGACGCTCACCACCGACAAGAACGGCCGCTTCTACCGCCGCGGCCTGCAGGCGGTGGAATACGAGATGAGCGTCGAGAAGGACGGCTATCAGCCCATCAAGGACACGGTGCGGCTGGTGGCCGGCGTCGAGCGTGACTTCGACTTCAAGCTGGCCAAAGGCACGCCTGTCGGCGCGAAGGAGTTCCAGGAAGGCGTCGCGGCGTTCAACGCCGGCGACTTCCAGAAGGCGGCGACGGCGTTCGAAGCCGCGGTGCGCAACGCGCCCGAGATTCCCGACCTGCACGTGAATCTCGCGCTGGCCTACATGCGCCTGAACCGCCAGGCCGACGCCATCGCCAGCCTCGAGAAAGCGGCGGCGCTGTCGCCAAACGATCCGAAGGTGCACTACCAGCTTGGCAGCGCGTACATCGAGACGCAGGCCTACGACAAGGCCGTGCAGGCACTCGAGAAGGGCTTGTCGTCGCGGCCGGATCTCGCGGCCGATCCGCTCGCCCTCGAAGCCACCTCGTCGCTTGGCGCCGTCTACTTCGCGCGTGGCGAGATGGAGAAGGCCGAGCAGCAGTTCTCGCGGGTGCTGGCAGTGCGCCCCGGAGCCGCCGGCGCCACGCTCGGCATGGGCAAGCTGCACTTCAGCCGCGGCGAGGTGCAGCAGGCGCTCGCGCAGTTCGACAAGGTCGTTGCCGATCATCCCGGCACGCCGGAAGCCGCGCAGGCCGAGACGTTCATCAAGGAACTTCGCAAGAAGGGGGAGGCGCTATGAAGAGACTCAACGGCGTGATGCTCGGTGTGGCGCTGCTGGCCGTGTCGGCTGGTGCGGTGTGGCTGTCAGCGCAGACCAAGGGCGGCGGCGACGAGACCGGACCGTACGAACTGGTCCCGAACTGGCCGCAGAACTTCTGCGGCGCCGGCTTCCAGCCGGGATCCACCGGCGGCATCTGGGCGGAAAGTCCCGACCGCGTGGTGCTCTTCACGCGAGGGTGCCTGCCGGTGCTGAAGACGGAAGCGTCGGCCAGCCCCGCCACGTCGTTCATCCCGGCGCGCAACGCCTCGGGCTACGACCTGTCGCAGAAGGAACCCGATCGGAAGCCACGATGGGATCACGTGGTCACCTTCATCGATCGCAACGGCGCGCTGATCGAGTCGTGGGAACAGCACAACAAGCTGTTCGTGCGTCCGCACCGCGTCCTCGTCAACCCCTACGACACCGATCGTCACCTCTGGTTCGTCGACGATGGCGCGCATGCGATTTACAAGTTCTCGCGCGATGGGAAGCTCGTGCAGACGATTGGCACGCCGATGAAGTCCGGCAACGATCAGTCGACGTTCGCCAGGCCCACCGACATCGCCTGGCTGCCCGACGGCACCTTCTTCGTCAGCGACGGCTACGTCAACACCCGCGTCGTCAAGTTCGACAAGGACGGCAAGTTCCTGATGACGTGGGGCGAGCGCGGCAACGAGCCGAACGAGACGCGTCCCGGCTACATGAACACCGTGCACGCGATTGCGATCGACAAGAACCGCCGCGTCTACATCAGCGACCGCGCCAATTCGCGCGTCCAGGTCTTCGACGAGAACGGCAAGTTCCTCGACGCCTGGCCCAACGTGCGACGCCCATATTCGTTCCTCCTCACCGAGGATCAACACCTGTGGGTGGCCGACGGCATCACGCAGAAGTTCACCAAGTTCGACCTCAACGGGCGGCTGCTATATTCGTGGGGTACGTTCGGCGCCTTTCCCGGCGGCTTCTGGGGCGTGCACCAGTTCCACACCGACAGCGACGGGCATCTCTACACCGCCGACGTTCACGTCGGCCGCGCGCAGAAGTTCCGCCCGAAGGCGAACGCCGATCGCGCGCACATCATCGGCCGCTACTTCCCGGTGGCCGGCGGTACGAACTGACGTCGAGTCTGTGATGCCGAGCGTGCGATGCGACGCCATCCGGTGATGCTCATCGCCGCGCTCGTCACGCTGCCGTCCCTGGTGATGGTCGCGGCCTGCAATCGCGCCGCGGCCACGTCACCGGAAGCGGCCGGGCTCGTGCCCAGCTACACCGTCGATCCGGCCTGGCCGCAGCCGCTGCCGAATCGATGGCTGGTCGGCGCCATCGCCGGCGTGGCGGTCGATGAGCGCGATCACGTGTGGATCGTCCATCGCCCCGGCACGCTGCAGCCGAACGAGACGCGCTCGATCTGGGCGGCGGCTCCGCCCGTTATCGAGTTCGACCCGAGCGGCGTCGTCGTGTCGGCGTGGGGCGGCCCGGGCGAGGGTTACGAGTGGCCCGACCTCGAACACGGCATTCTCGTCGACGGTAATGACGTGTGGCTCGGCGGCGGCGGAGCGAAGGACGCGCAGGTGCTGAAGTTCACGCGGCAGGGCACCTTCGTCCTGCAGATTGGTCGCAAGGGCCGCGGCGGCGGCAGCAACGACACCGCGAACCTTGGCGCGGCCGCCAACATGGCCGTCGATCGCGAGGCCAACGAACTCTACGTCGCCGACGGCTACGTCAACCACCGCGTCATCGTGTTCGACGCCACTACCGGCGCCTACAAGCGCCACTGGGGCGCCTACGGCAAGGCGCCGGACGACAGCTACTTCGCGGAGGCGGGCGAGCACCTGCCGAGTCCGTTCTCCGGCGCGGTGCAACACGAGAACCGACCGAGTCAGTACGACCCGGACGGTCCGCCACCACCGCAGTTCCGCATCGTCCATGCGGTGCGGCTCTCGCGCGACGGGCTCGTGTACGTGGCGGACCGTACGAACGATCGCCTGCAGGTGTTCCGCAAGGACGGCACGTTCGTGAAAGAAGCATTCGTGGCGCGGCGCACGCTCGGCAGCGGCTCGGTGTGGGACGTCGGCTTCTCGACCGATCCGGCGCAGACGCACCTGATCGTGCCCGACGGCACCAACCAGCAGGTGTGGATCCTGAAGCGCGACTCGCTCGACGTCGTCGGCGCCTTCGGGCACGCCGGTCACTGGGCCGGCCAGTTCTACGGCGCGCACAACCTGGCGATCGACTCGCGCGGGCATCTCTTCATCGGCGAGACCTACGAGGGCAAGCGGCTGCAGAAGTTCGTCTATCGATGCCTCGCGCCGGCAACGGCTCCGCTCATCCACTGACACGGAGGGTCATCATGCGGACACGACACTGGATGGTTCTGATCGCGCTGGCGGCGCTGCCCGTGGCGCGCTGCGCGGCGCCGACGCCCGCCTCGCAAGCCCCGATGGCCGCCGGACCTGGTGCGGCGGCTTCATCCGAACGTGGCGGCCAGGAGGAGTTCGGTCCGTACGAACTCGTCGACGACTGGCCGAAGCCGCTCACCGATGGTCCCGACGGCGTGACGCACGCCGGCTGGACGTGGGGATCGATGGGCGGCGTCTACGCGGAGACACCGGATCGCATCTGGATCGCGCAGCGCGGCGAACTGCCGCTGCCGCCGGGCAGTGCGCCGTGGACGCCATACGGCCTGCTCAGTCCCACACGCGGTAACGCCACCGGCAATGACGATGGGCTGAGTGCGACGTGTGAACCGGTGGCCGCGCGTGGATGGGAGCGGCGTTATCACCACGTCATCTTCGTCGTCGATCGTGAAGGCCGGCAGGTGCAGTCGTGGCCGCAACACGACGCGCTGTTCGACGCGCCGTGCGGACGCGGCCCGCACAAGATCAAGATGAACCCGTACGATCCCGACAAGCACGTCTGGATCTTCGACGATCAACTGCACGTCATCCACAAGTTCACCTACGACGGCCAGTTGGTGATGACGCTCGGGACCAAGGGACAGCGTGGCCGCGACGCCGGCCGGCTGTTCGATCGGCCGACCGACATCGCCTGGCTGCCCGACGGCACGTTCTTCATCAGCGACGGCTACGGCGGCACGCGCGTCGCCAAGTTCGACAAGGGCGGCACGTTCATCAAGGACTGGGGCGCGGCGCCGGTTGACGCCTCGAAGCCGGGACCGAACGAATGGAACACCGTCCACAGCATCGCCATCAGCGACGATCGCCGGCTGTTCGTCGTCGATCGCGGGCACCGGCGGATGCAGGTGTTCGACGAGAACGGCACCTTCCTTGACATGTGGTCGACGGGCCTGCGCTCGCAGCCGTACGCGCACATCATCACGCGCGATCAGATGATCTGGGTGGCCGACGGCGGCACCAACCGCATCCTCAAGTACGACCTGGACGGGAAGTATCTCTACGGCTGGGGGGCACCGGGCGGCCTGGCCGGGGAGTTCCGCGGCCCGCACCAGATCACGACCGATCAGGACGGCAACCTGTACCTCGCCGAGGTGTTCAACGGCCGCGTGCAGAAGTTCCGTCCGAAACCACACGCCGATCCGGCCAAGCTCGTGGGCCAGGAACTGCGCTTCCCAGTCTCGACCAGTTAACGGAGGAGCACATGAGATCGATTGCGATTCTGGCCTTCGTGGCCGCGATGAGTCCCGGACTGGCCTGGGCGCAGGGCGACCCCGCCGTGGCCAGCACACAGCCGTTCAAGCTCGGCACCTTCGACATCGATGGCGACACCCGCATCGGCATCGTCCTCGACGACAAACTGGTCGTCGACCTCAACGCCGCCAATCGCGCCCTCGAACGCGACCCGGCGTATCCGGCGCTGCCGATGCCGGAGAACATGGTCGAGTTGATCGGCCGCTACGACTACGGCATGAAGACGCGGCTGTACGAAATCGTCAACGACATCGCCGCCAACAAGCGGGTGTCGGCGACGCCGCGGCCGCGCTACATCCGAAACGTCAGCGATGTCGACACGCTGGCCCCGCTGATGCCCGGCAAGATGATGAACGCCGCCGTCAACTTCTACAGCCACGTCGGCGAGACGGGCACGGCGGAAGAGCAGAAGAAGGCGGAAGCCGAGCGGCGGGCCAAGCGTGGCGTGCCGTATCTCTTCCTCAAGCCGACGCGCGGCGCGGTGATCGGCGACGGTGATGCCGTGGTCATCCCGCACGGACGCGATCGCATCGACTGGGAAGTGGAACTCGGCATCGTCATCGGCCGCACGGCGAAGTACGTGCCGGCGACGAAGGCGCAGGATCACATCTTCGGCTACATGGTGACGATTGACGTGTCGGATCGCGGCGGCCGTCCGCCGGGTGGCTTCGGCAGCGGCTCGGACTGGCTCGTCGGCAAGGGGCACGACTCGTTCGCGCCGATGGGGCCGTGGATCGTGCCGAAGGAGTTCTACGGCGATCCGATGAAGCGCCTGCGCCAGACGCTGACGCTCGACGGCAAGGTGATGCAGGAAGCCGGCGCCGCCGACATGATTCACTCGATCTACGAGCTGATCGAATACGGCTCGTCGATCATCACGCTCTATCCCGGTGACGTGATCAACAACGGCACCTCGGGCGGCACGGGCATGGGCCAGGCGTATCGCGGTGCCGAGCGCTTCCTCAAACCCGGCGAGAAGATGGTGGCCACCATTGACGGCATCGGCACGCTGACGCTGCCGGTGGTCGCTGGTGAGGCGCCGCCGCCGGGCACCGGCGCCTATCTGCCGCCAGTCAGCACGTATCGCAAGCAGTAACCTCAGCCACGCCCGCCTCCTGTTCGGCACGGGAGCTCAGCCACAGCTCCCGTGCCCTCTTTCGGGTCCGCCCGCCCTGAGCGAAGCCCCTCGCCTGCGCTCGGGGCGAGTCGAAGGGCCTCCCGCTTGCCCTGAGCGAAGCCCCTCGACTGCGCTCGGGGCGAGTCGAAGGGCCTCCCGCGTGCCCTGAGCGAAGCCCCTCGCCTGCGCTCGGGGCGAGTCGAAGGGTCTCCCGCCTCCCGCCTCCCGTCAGCAGAGGAACCTTTCCCGTCCTGCATACTCCAATGAATGAGCATGCCGGCGCTGCAGCCCCACACACAGTCGAGCTCCGATTCGACAGTGACGCTTTCGTCGCTGCCCGATGATGATCTCGTTCGTCGCGTTCGCGCCGGTGACGGCGCCTGCTTCGCGGTGCTCGTGCGGCGCTACAACCAGCGGCTCTTCCGCACCGCGCGTTCCATCGTGCGTGACGATGACGAGGCGGAGGATGTGATCCAGCAGGCGTACGTCAACGCCTACCTGCACCTCGATCAATTCGCCGAGCGCGCGCAGTTCTCCACCTGGCTGACGCGCATCGCCATTCACGAAGCGTGGAGCCGCGTCCGGCGCCAAGGACGCCTGCGCCAACTCGACCCGGCAGACGACGAGGGGCAGCGTATGACCCTGTTCACTTCACCGGCCCAGGATCCGGAAGCGCGCGCCTACGGCCGTGAACTGGCGGCGCTGATGGAGCACGCCATCGCGGCGCTGCCGGAGATGTTCCGCACCGTGTTCATGCTGCGCGACGTCGAGGGGTTGAGCACGCAGGAAACCGCGGCCTGCCTCGGCCTCAACGAGATCACCGTGAAGACGCGCCTGCACCGCGCGCGCGGACGACTGCGGCGCACCTTGACGGCCACCGTCGGCGCCTCGGCGGCGTCGGCGTTCCAGTTCGACGGTGCCCGCTGCGACCGTGTGGTCGCCACCGTGATGACCCGTCTCGAGGCGCTGCATGTGGATCATGCCGCGCCGCGCCAGGAGGACCGACCGTCATGAACAGCAGCCCGCACGGGCGCCCCAAGCCGCCGCCCGCGCTGCCGACGACAGATTCCGCGGATGGCGCAGACAGACGACAGGCGCCGTTCCCTGCCCGCCACTATCTGAACGACGGTCATGGCCTCGCTTCCTGGCTCCTGACCCGCGATCACAAACGGATCGCCATCCTCTACCTCATCTCCATCTCGGTCTTCTTCTTCATCGGCGGCCTGATGGCGGCCGGCATCCGCATCGAGATGATCACGCCGCGCGGCGACTTCGTCAGCGCCGACATCTACAACCGGCTGTTCACGCTGCACGGCGTGGTGATGGTGTTCCTCTTCCTGCTGCCGTCGATCCCCGTCGTGCTCGGCAACTTCCTGATCCCGCCGATGATTGGCGCGAAGGACCTGGCCTTCCCGCGGATCAACCTGCTCAGCTGGTATCTCTTCATGATCGGCGGCTTCCTGACGCTGTACTCGATCCTCATCGGCGGCGTCGACACCGGCTGGACGTTCTACACGCCTTACAGCGCCGCCGCCTCGAACTCGAACGTCGTGCCCACCGCCATCGGCATCTTCGTCGCCGGCTTCTCGTCGATCCTCACCGGCCTCAACTTCATCGTCACCATCCACCGCATGCGCGCGCCCGGCATGACGTGGTTCAAGCTGCCGCTGTTCGTGTGGGCGCACTATGCGACGAGCATGGTGCAGGTGCTGGGCACGCCGGTGCTGGCGATCACGCTGCTGATGCTGTTTGCCGAGCGCGTCTTCGGCTTCGGCATCTTCGATCCGGCGCGCGGCGGCGACCCGGTGCTGTTCCAGCACCTGTTCTGGTTCTATTCACACCCGGCGGTCTACATCATGATCCTGCCGGCGATGGGCGTGATCAGCGAGTTGATGGCGACCTTCTCGCGGCGCACGGTCTTCGGCTACAGCTTCGTCGCGTTCTCGAGCCTGGCGATCGCGTTCTTCGGCTTCCTGGTGTGGGCGCATCACCTGTTCGTCGCCGGCATCTCGGTGTACAGCGCGCTGATGTTCTCGTTCTTCAGCTTCGCGGTGGCGATTCCCTCGGCGGTGAAGGTGTTCAACTGGACGGCGACGCTCTACAAGGGCGCCATCACCTTCGAGACGCCGATGCTCTACGCCTACGGTTTCATGGGGCTGTTCATGGTCGGCGGTCTCACCGGCGTGATGCTGGCGACGCTCGGCATCGACGTGCACGTGCACGACACCTACTTCGTCGTCGCGCACTTCCACTACATCATGGTCGGCGGCGCCATCATGGGGTATCTCGGCGGCCTGCACTTCTGGTGGCCGAAGATGACCGGGCGCATGTATTCGGAGTTCTGGTCGCGCGTCAGCGCCATCCTGGTGTTCGTCGGGTTCAACCTGACGTTCTTCCCGCAGTTCCTGCTCGGCTACATGGGCATGCCGCGGCGCTATCACGCCTATCCGCCGGAGTTCCAGGTGCTGAACGTGATGTCGTCGGCGGGCGCGTTCGTCCTCGGCATCGGCTACGCGCTGCCGGTGGTGTACTTCCTGTGGTCGTTGAAGAGGGGAGTCGCCGCCGGCGCCAATCCCTGGGGCGCCACCGGGCTCGAGTGGCAGATGGCGTCGCCGCCGCCGATGGAGAACTTTGCCGAGACGCCGCATGTCACGCGACACCCGTACGAATACCCGGTTGCGGCGCCGCACGCGGCAGGGGCACTCACGTCTTAAGGTCTTAGGTCCTAAGTCCTAGGTCCTAGGCAAGAACCCATGCCCACGCGAGACGTGCACCGTGATCAGAGGTCTTTTGCCTAGGACCTAAGACCTAAGACCTAAGACCTAGGACCTAGGCAAGAACCCATGCCCACGCGAGACGTGTACCGTGACCAGAGGTCTTTTGCCTAGGACCTAAGACCTAAGACCTAAGACCTAAGACCTAGGCAAGAACCCATGCCCACGCGAGACGTATACCGTGATCAGAGGTCTTTTGCCTAGGACCTAGGACCTAGTGGACTGTATTAGTCATTCATAAAGAAGTACAATGAGGCATGCCGCAGTCGTTGGACGACGTCATCCTCACCGGCGAGGAGCGTACGGAATTGCAGGGGTACGTGCGC
>JADZCY010000064.1 GCA_020851325.1 Acidobacteriota bacterium
GCGACCGCTGCTGGTCGCCGTCCTCAGCCGCCTCGGACTGTACCACTACGGCTACGAGAAGAGCTACTCGCGCCGCGCACTGCGGCAGATGCTCGAAGCCGCGGGCCTCGAGGTGTCGCTCGAGAGCGGCATCCTCTTCATGCCCGGCTGGCTGCGGATGCTCGACCTGTGGTGCCACACGCGCGCACGACCGCTCACCCGCATCACCGGCGCGTTGGTACGCCCCTTCGCCTGGCTCGACCAGCGCCTGCCGGCGCTCAGGCGTCACGGCTATCTGCTGGCGTCGGTAGGCGTGAAGCCCGTCTCGCCTGGCACCGGCCACACCGCCGGGCCATCGACGGGCGGCGCCGATGGACCGCACTGGCAACTGCCGGAGGCGAGCCCGACATCCGGTGCGGTGCAGGCAGGGGCCGAATACGTCATCGACGCGCGCGGCTGCGATCCGGACGCCCTGCGATCGTTGTCGCGGCTGCAGGGCCTGTTCACCGAGGTGCAGGCCGACCTCGGCCTGCATCCGCTGGCGCCGCCGGTGTGGTACGTCTTTCCGGGCCAGGGCGGCATCACCGGGGTCGTGCTGCTGTCCGAATCGCACCTGACGGTGCACACGTATCCGGAAACCGGTCTCGCGGCGATCAATCTGTATTGCTGCCGGCCGTCCATCGACTGGGCGTGGGAATCGCGCGTCGGCGCCTACCTCTCGGCGCGCGAGGTCATCGTCCGCGTGCTGCCACGAGGCTGATCTTCAACCCGGTCAGCTCCGCCTTTCCGCTATAGTTCGCAGGCATATGGCGACCCTGGTGCGGCGTCTCGGGCTGTGGAGCTCGATCGGACTGGTCATCGGGATCACCATCGGCGGCGGCATCTTCCGCACGCCGGCCGGCATTGCCGCGCGCGTGCCCGACCCCGTCTTCATGATGGCGGTGTGGGTGCTCGGCGGGTTGATCGTGCTCTGCGGCGCGCTCGCCTTCGCCGAACTCTCGGCGTCGATGCCGGAAACCGGCGGCATGTATGTCTACCTGCGCGAAGGCTGGGGCCGTCCCGCGGGCTTCCTCTACGGCTGGTCGCAGCTCGTGCTGATCCGTGCCTCGGCGCTCGGCGGCATCTCGTCGGTGTTCGGTGAGTACTTCCTGCGCGTGTTCGGGGTCGATCCGGCGCTGCACCCGCAATGGGCCGACTACCTCGCCGCCGGCGCTATCGCCTTCGCGGCCGGCACCAACATCGTCGGCGTGAAGCTCGGGGCGCTGTTTGCCGGCATCTCGAGCGTCACCAAGTTCAGCGCGTTGGCGTTTCTGGTGGCGGCGTCGTTCCTGCTCGGCGGCGGGAATGCGGGTGGCAGCATGACGCATCTGGCCTCGAACGGCGCGCCGATCGATTGGGGGCTGTTCGGCCTCGCGTTGATCTCGGTGATGTGGGCCTACGACGGCTTTGCCGATCTCACCTTCGCCAGCGGCGAAGTCACCGACCCGCAGCGCAACCTGCCGCGCGCCATCATCATCGGCACCATTGCCATCATCACGATCTACCTGCTGTCGAACGCGGCGTATCTCTACGTCACGCCGATCGAGCAGTTGAAGGACTCGCGCCTGATCGCCGCCGACACCCTCGGCGCCATCTTCGGCCGCGCCGGCAGTTCGTTCATCGCCGTCGTCGTCATGATCTCGACGTTCGGATCGTTGATGGGCAGCATGCTGGCGTCGCCGCGCATCTTCTTCGCGATGGCCGACGACAAGCTGTTCTTCGAACCGATCGCCGCCGTCCACCCGAAGTGGCACACGCCGTACGTCGCCATCCTGCTCGCCGCCGGACTCGGCATCGCGATGACGATGACGCAGACGTTCGAGCAGTTGACGGACACGTTCGTGCTGGCGATGTGGCCGTTTTATGCGCTGAGCGTCGCCGCCATCTATCGTCTGCGCCGCTCACACCCGCACCTGCAGCGGCCCTACAAGGTGATTGGCTACCCCGTCGTGCCGGCAATCTTCATCGCCGCCGCGACGCTGCTGGTGATCAACGCGCTCATCACCGACCCGAAATGGACGTCGCTCACCTTCGCCATCGTCCTCGCCGGACTGCCGGTTTATTACGGGATGTTCGCCAAAAGAGGTGCTGAAAGGTAGCTGAAAGGTGCTGAAGGGTGCTGACAGGTGCTGAAGGGTGCTCAAAGGTGCTGAGGGGTGCTGAGGGTGCCAAGCCGTCCAAGCCCCAAGCCCTCCAAGCCGTCGTTCAAGCCCTGCAAGCCCTGCAAGCCGTTCAGGCTTTCCAGCCCGCCAGCCCTTCAAGCCGTTCAAGCCGTTCAAGCCCTCCAAGCCGTCAGCGTTAGAAACCTTTTGATTGGCACCCGTCCACGACGACGGTGGTGCCGCTGATCCAGCTCGCCTTTGGCGAGGCGAGGAACGCGATGGCGGTGCCGACTTCGTCCGCCGTGCCGAAGCGGCCGAACGGCAGTTCGCGTGAAATGAACTCGGCGATGCCCTTGGGATCGTCTTGCTGGCGCTTCCACCACGTGCCGCCTTCGAAGCTGATCGATCCCGGCGCGACGCCGACGACGCGGATCTGATCCTTGGCGAGTTGCTGTCCGAGCGACTTGGTGAGGCTGATCTCCGCCGCCTTCACGGCGTTGTAGGTCATGCGGCCGCCGGCTTCGCGTCCGTAGATCGACGACACGATGATGATGGCGCCGCCGCCGCGATGGCGCATGTGCGGCACGGCGAGTTGCGAACAGCGAATCGCCGGGAACAGCGTGTTGTCGAACGCCTCGCGCCAGTCGTCGATGGTGGTCTGCTCGAGCGAACCGCCGCGGCCGAGACCGACGTTGTTGACGACGATGTCGATGCCGCCGCATTCGACGACGGCGGTTTCAATCAGGTGGTCGACGCCGGAAGGCGTCGACACGTCGCAGACGGCAGTGACGATCTTCGTGCCGCGCGCCGCTTTCGATTTCAATTGCTGTGCGGCGCGGGTCAGCCCGTCTTCGCCGCGTGCAGCGACGACAACGGAGCACCCTTCGGCGATGAGCGCCTGCGCGGCCGCCAAGCCAAGGCCGCGGCTGCCGCCGGTGATGACGGCGACCTTGCCGCCGAGTCCGAGATCCATGTCGCCTCCGAACGTCTCACCGTCGATTGGTGAGGTCGTTCAGCCTCCAGTCGAAGTCGTGAAAGGCCATGCGGAAGTTGTTCTGTTCCAGGAAATCCGCTTCGCTGCGCACGGCCAACGGGCTGACGAGCGCCATCACGGCACGCTCGAGCGGGCTGCGCGAGGCGAACACCGGCGCCGCCTTGTCGGCGTACTGCTCGATGAACATCGGCTCGCGCCACGAGAAGATCGGGCTTACGCTGACCACCGCGTTGGGGATATCGACGTGCACCAGTTCGCGGCGATCCACCACTTCACGCGCCGCCTGATCCAGTTGAGCGTCGAGGCGCTCGGCCGTGTAGGCCTCGCTGTGCAGACGTCCACCGCCCAGCGCGCCGCGCCCGAGCGCCAGCACCGCGCGCGCGTCGCCCAGCGGCGCAATCAAATCCTTCTCGATCTGATCGAGCGTCAACGCGCGGCCGGCGGCGCGGAACGTCCGCCGCTCGAAGGCGCCGCTGATCTGACGGATGCTGCCGGGCGGATACGACGCGGCGCGGCCCTGAATGGGATAGCGGTCGATGACGGTGTTGAGGACGAACGCGTTGTAGGCGTTGATCCAGAACGCGAGTTGCCGCTCGCGCGGCCAGGCGCTGACATCGACGCTGCCCAGCGAGGCGACGTAGCGATCGAAGCGCGCCCGTTCCAGCTTGAGCGCGTTGTAGTAGACGAGCCCGTCGCGAACGTAGATGTCGAGAATGGCGTCGAACGGGCGGTGCAGCGGATCGACGGCTGGCGCGGGCGCGTCCTGCGCACGCAGGCCGGAGGCCACCGCGCACGCCAGGACCACCGCCAGCAGCATCCGCGTCATGGCAGCGACGACAGGAAATCGCCGAGCACGGTGTTGAACCGTGCCGGTTGTTCGAGGTTCGGCAGGTGCCCGGCGCCGGGGATGATCTCGAGCCGCGCGCCGGGGATGGCCGCGGCCATCTTCTGCGCGTCGGCCACCGGCGTCAGCGCGTCTTCTTCGCCGACGACGATGAGCGCCGGCACGGTGATCGTCGTCGCCAGTTCGGACGAGTCGGGGCGATCCATCATGCGGCGGATGGCGCCGCGCAGCGCGTCGGGCGACTGCTGCTTGATGAAGCGCCGCACCGTCGGCTCGATCGTCGCGTCGCTCGCCACCGTCGTCGCGCCGAGGAGCTTCGGCATCATGTCGCGCGACACGCCCGACGGGCCTTCGCGATCGACGAGTGCCAGCATGCTGCGCCGGTTGGCGCGGCCCTCTGACGTGTCGGCGGTCATCTTCGTGTCGGCGAGCACGATCGCCTCGACCATGTGCGAGACCTTGCGCATCACCGCGAACGTCGCGTAGCCGCCCATCGAGCATCCGCCGACAACCGCGCGCGTGATGCCGAGTTCGCCGAGCAGGTCGGTCACGTCATCGGCGTAGTCGTCGATGGCCGGCAGCGTCGGGTTGGGATCGGTTGTGCCGCCAAACCCGCACAGGTCCGGCGTGATCAGCCGCCAGCCCTTCGGAATGCTGCGGATCTGCGGCTCCCACATTCCCGCGCCAAGTGGAAACGCGTGCAGCAGCACGATCGTCCGCAGGGCGTTGCCGCCGGGAACGGAATCGAGATAGGCGATGGTGCGGGAGCCAATGTGACAGTACTGCCGAGTCATGCGGTGCCGCAATTGTATATCGGCGTCCCGAACTCCAGTCCTCCAGCCCTCCAAGCCCCAAGCCCTTCAAGCAAAGTAGACTGTGCCGCATGTCTTCGCCCTTTGCCTCCCTTGCCGGCTTCGACTGGACGACGCCATTCATTGCTGATGCCTGCGTGCTCCTCGGCCTTCCCGTCCGGCTCGGGCCGCCGGGGATTGCGCCGATGGCGCGCGAGATGCGCGTGGCCGGACCGGTGGCGCCGGCTGTGCATTCCGGCAGCACCGACGTGTTCCTCGAGGCGATTGCCGAAGCCCGCCGCGGCGACGTGCTCGTCATCGACAACAACGGGCGGCTGGACGAGGGCTGCATCGGCGACCTCGTCGCCGGCGAAGCGCACATGAGCGGTCTGGCGGCGATCATCGTCGATGGGGCGCATCGTGACAGCGCGGCGGTACGCGCCATCGGCATTCCTGTCTGGTCGCGAGGCACGTCGCCAACCGGTCCGCTCGAACTGCGACGCCGTCACTCCACGGCGCTCGATGCGGCCACCTGCGGACCGACGACGGTGACGCGGCAGGATGCGGTGTTTGCCGACGAGGATGGCGTGGTGTTCGTGGCGCTCGCCGAGTGCCCGCGCGTCATTGACGCCGCGCGCGATATCGCCACGCGTGAACAGGCGCAGGCGGCCAAACTGATGAGCGGCGAACTGTTGCGCGATCAGCTCGACCTCGCCGGCTACCTGCGGCGCCGTGGCGACGATCCGGAGTTCACCTTCCGCGCCCACCTCAAGTCGATGGGCGGTGCGATCGAGATCTAGACCATCACTCGTCGCGCAGGGCTTCGATCGGCTGGATGCGCAGGCCCTGCCGCACCGGACCGATCGCCGCGATCACGCCGATCGTCAGCATCAGCAAGACGACGAGCGGCAGCAGCATCGCGCGGTAGTTCCGGATCATGTCGCCCTCGAGGACTTGCTCCAGACCGACGGCGACAATCAGGCCGACGAGCGCGCCGGCACCCATCTGGACCAGCACGCGCGAGAAGATGCCGACCAGGATGCGGTTGCGATTCGCGCCGAGCGCGACGCGAATGCCGATCTCACGCCGCCGCCGCGCCACCGTGAACGACATCAGCGAATAGATGCCGGCCGATGAGAGCAGGATGACGCTGAGGATCACCAGCGCCAGGCTGACGCCGATCAGCCGCATCATGCCCTGAGCCTGCCTGTACGCGATCTCGGCGGTTGACACGTCGAGCAGCATCACGTCGGCATCGATCGACGCGCTGAGGTCGCGCAGGGGATCGGCCAGCGCCGCCGGATCGCCGGTGCGCGCGCGCACGCTGAGGCGGGCGGGGTACAGCTCGGCCGCGGCCACGGCGTGATACACCCGGCCTTCCGACTCGTCGTCGAACGATCCGGGCACAGGAAAGTCGGGCACGACGCCGACGATCTCATACCAGCGTTCGAGCACGACATCCCGCGACGGCGCCTCGCGGCTTCGGCCGACGTACTTGATCCGGCGGCCGAGCGGATTGGCGCCACCGAACACCTGATCGACCAATCCGCGGCTGACGAGCACGCCAGGCGTCACGCCGGATGCGTCGGCCGACGCATCGGCGGCGGTGGGGCCGCGCCCGATACTGACCGGTACGTCGAACGCGGAGAAGAAGTTGGTGCCGACGCGATTGAATCGCACCAGCGTGCCGCGCTTGGTGCCCTCGACGATGTTGTAGTCGACGGCATCGATGGGTACGGGCACGCCGTCAGCCTCGAGCACCACGGCAAGCTCGCGGCCGGGACTGGTCAGCGAAAACGTCACCTCACGCACGCGTGCATCGTCTTTCAAGCGGCGCTCGATCTCCGCGAGCGCGCCGCCATACCGGGCGGCGAATGCCTTGTCACCCGCCTCGGTCGGCGGTGCCGCCGCGCGATCGAGCGACAGGCTCGCGCTGAGGAACTCGGCGGTAGCGTAGCCGCCGCCGGATTGCAGCCGCAAGGCACTCCACGCGAAGTACGTCGCCATCGGCAGCGTCGCGACGGTGACCGCGACCTGGGCGACGATCAGCGCCGTCCACAGCCGCCCCATCTGCGTGCGCGATCCGCTGCCGGGCGAGAGCGTCTGCAGCCGCGTGTGGACGTGACGGCCGGTGGCCTTGAGCGCCGGCGCCACGCCAACGATGACCGCCGCCAGCAGGGTCAGCCCGACGACGTAGATCACGGTACTGGTTTGCAGGTGCAGTGAGAACCAGAAGGGCCACTCCCCGACCATGGTGAGCATCGCGCTCTCGAGCTGACGGAGTCCCACGGCGGTGAGCCCGATACCGATCGCCGCCGATATGCCGGCGAGCATCAGCGCCTCGACGAACAGCTGCGCGACGATCCGGCGCCGGCTGGCGCCGAGCGCGCCTCGCACCGCGATTTCGCCTTCTCGCGTTGCCGTCCGCGCGTAGACGAGGATGGCGACGTTGACGCAGACGAGGACCAGCAACAGGACGATGGCGACCTCGATCGCGTAGACCGCGAGCACGTTCTCCGGCTCGTCCATGTCGCTGAAGGCGTGGGTGTAGGCAATCACCCGCGGGCGCAGGTGTTCGTGCGTCGCCGGCGACGCGACCGCCAGACCTCCGCTGATCGCGGTCAGCTCCGCCTGCGCGCTCTCGAGTGTGGCGCCGGGCGCGAGCCGCCCGAACACGTTGATGTTGGGACCGCTGCGCGGTGCATAGGCGGCGGCATCGAGACGCCACGGGATCCAGAAGCTGTGGTACGTCGGGAACCCGAACCCTTCCGGCATCACGCCGACGATCGTGTAGGTCGTCGGACCCAGCGCGACGGATTGGCCGACGATGTCCGGATCACCGCCGAAGCGGCGGATCCACTCGTCATGACCGATGACGATCACGTCAGGCGCACCCGTGCGCTCGTCTTCCGGCAGCAGCGTCCGGCCGCGATACGCCTCGACACGGGCGGCGCGGAACGCCGACGCCGAGATCTCCGCCACCATCACGACCTCGGGCGACCGGTCGCCGATGATCAGGTTGCGCTCGATGTTGCGCGACATGCTGAAGTCCTCGACGGACGTCGCGCCGCGCCACGTCTCGAGGTCGTAGAGCACACGCACCTCGCGATTGTTCGTCGAAACGTCCCAGTTGACGAGCGCAACCAGGCGATCCCCCTCGGGCAGCGGCAGCGTCGTGCCCATCGCCATCGAGACGAGGGTGAAGGCGCCGGCGGCGATCGTAATGCCGACCGACATGCCGAGCACGCTGACGAGGCTGAGGCCCGGGTAGCGGAGCAGCATGCGCCAGGCGAGCGTGAAATCGAGCGCCGAAAACGCCGGGCCCCGACGGAACCGGCGCTGGCGTTGCCGCTCGACGAGTCCAGTACCGATCGCATTCACACAGGCCGCAAGGCCGAATGACAGGCGCGCGCGTCCCGTGCGGGTGCTGAGTTCGCGGTGGAAGGCGTCGATCATCTCCACGCCATAGCGATCACGGTGGCGGCGAGGGAAGGCGCGCAGCGCCAACTGATACAGGCGCGTCACTTCGGGCCTCCGAACATGTTCTGCGCGCGGGCCACATCGAGGAGCGCCCGCAGCCGTTCGGATTCGGCGCGCGCGACGGCACGGCCGAAGCGGGTGCGCTGGTAGTACCGCCGCGGCGGCCCGCCGCTCGCATCGCCCTTGGGCGTCGATTCGGTGACCAGGCCTTCGTCCACCATTCTGGCGAGCGCGGCGTAGAGCGTGCCGGGAAGGATGGCCTCGCGGCCGTCCGTCATGGCCGACACCGCCTGCATGATGGCGTAGCCGTGCATGGCCTCGCCGTCGCCGAGGGCGAGCAGCACCTGATAGGTGGAGGGTTTCAGCGGGATGAGCTCGGCGGGGTCGCGGGTGAGTCGGCGCATCGTATTCGCCTTAGACTATAGTTTGAATCGAATAGTTCCGACGTTGCCAATTCTTTGGGCTTGAAGGGCTTGGGGCTTGCAGGGCTTGGAGGGCTGGAGGGCTGGAGGGCTGGAGGGCTGGAGGGCTGGAGGGCTGGAGGGCTGGAGGGCTGGGAGGTTTGATGCCCCCATCATCCTGATGCCCCCAACGACGCGCGGCGGCGGTGCATGCACGCGTTTGGGTCCAACCTTGCGACGGGTCGGCCCGTCGAAGCGGGTTATGACGGTTCGACGATTGGGCGTCGCTTGCGTCGCGGCTCTTCTCGCCGGTCTTCACGCCGGCGCTCGCACGAGCGCTGCCCCGCTTCAGGAGCTGACGCACGTGCATCCCGCGGTGCCGCCCGAGGTGCACTACGACATCTCGGCGCGACTCGATCTCGTAGCGTCTCAACTGATTGGCGAGGCGTCGGTGCGCATCCGAAACCGTGGAGCGCTGCCACTGCAGACGATCCGGGTCGAGTGGCCGGATCTCCGCTCCTCGCCTGTTCGTATCTCGTTCGCCGGAGGAGCCGGCGACGACCATGCGCCTCGCGCCGCCGGCGTCGTCGTCGCACTGCCGGAGCCAATCGCGAATGGACAGTCGACGCTCGTGCAGTTTCGCTTTCGCAAGGCGGTCGGTTCCGTTGACCAGGGTTGGGGAAGCACCGACTGGTACCCACGGGTCTCGTGGGGCTACGAGACACACGCCTCTTACGATGTTGCGCTCGACGCGCCCGCTGATGTCCTTGTGGCAGCGAGCGCCCGTCGAGACGTCGCCACGCAGCGATATCGGGCTGAGTCAGTGCGGGCCTTCGGCGTGTACCTCGGCCGGGGCTTTACGGAGCAGACGACGAGTGCCGGCGCGACCGAAGTCCGCGCGGTGTTCAGGCCGCGGATGCGACCGTGCGCGGAACGCCTGCTGCAGGACACGGCCGAGGCGATTCGGTTCTACCACCAGCGCCTGGGGATGTACCCGCAACCCATCTTGACCATCATCCCCGGCGGTGCGAAACCGTGGGGCGGCTATCCGTTCGCCACCGCCATGGTCGTCGTGCACGGCCTGGAGGCGTGCGCGGAAGCCGATCGCGACGCGCATTGGCGCTGGATCGCCGCGCATGAAGCCGCTCACCAATACTGGCTGGAGCACGTGCTGGCCAAGGAGCCCGAGCAGGGACACGGCTGGTTGATGATCGGTCTCGGCATCTGGACCGACCGCGAGTACCTGCGGTCGCTGAAGATCGACCGTCCGTACACCGACCTGCTGAACCGCTACACGCAGCTTGTCCACCAGGGCCTGCCCGCCATCATCGAGATCAGCCCTGATGAACTGCGCCGCACGGAGTTCGACTACAACAGCGGCGTGACGCATGGCAAAGGCTTCGGCATCATCAGCGCGCTGGAACAGATCGTCGGCGCCGCGGCGTTCGACCGCTCGATCAAGCGCGCCCTGAAGGAATACGCAGGACGGCGCCTGGGGACCGCCGAGTTCCGCGCGATTGTCGAGGCGGAAGCCGATCAGGAGCTCGGATGGTTCTTCGTGCCGATGCTGCGATCCAGCCGGTTCGCGTCATACGAACTGAGCGCGCCCTCGCGCCGACCTGACAGCGGCGGCCATGAAGTCACGGTCACGAGCACGGGGACCCTGCTGTTGCCGGTGCCGGTGGAGGCCGTGTTCGCCGACGGAACCAGGCAGCGTGTCACGCTCGACCGCGACCGGGACGAGCAGACCGTGCGGTTCACGGGAACCGCGGTCCTCGAGGAGGTTGTGCTGGACCCCGACCACGCGTTTCCGCTCGTCGTGCCACCGCCGACGATGACCGAGGCGCTGCTGGCTGAGAGGCTCGACGAGATGCCCTGGACGGGCGCCGGCGATCTGGCGGGCCGCCTGTACAGGCACGCGGTGGAGCTCGATGCCAAGACGAGTACGATCTGGCGCAAGCTTGGCCTGACGCTCTTCGAGGGCGGTCGATACCCGGACGCACTGGATGCGTTCGGACGACTCCTGCGCGTCGAAACCGACCCGAAGTCCGGCTGGCATTTCGGCGCGCTGGCGTGGATGGGTGCCGTGAGCGACGTGCTGAATCAGCGCGAGGCCGCGCTCGGCTTCTATCGCCGCGCGCTGGCGACCAATTCGAGTGCCAGCCTGAACCATGAACAGTTCAGCCTCGTCATCGACCGGGCATGGGTCGAGGCTCGGCTGCAGAAGCCTTTCGCATGGCCGAGGGAAAGATAGCGAGAAGAGATCTCGTGGGCTTGCAGGGCTTGCAGGCTTGAAGGGCTTGGGGCTTGCAGGGCTTGGAGGACTGGAGGCCTGGGGGGCTGGAGGCCTGGGGGGCTGGAGGGCTGGAGGGCTGGAGGGCTGGAGGGCTGGAGGGCGTGCGACGCCGCAAGGCTGTGTGAGGGTTTCAGGGTGGCGACGGGACTGCCGCGCCGCTTATCACCGCGAGCACGGCCTCGCCGAGTTCTTCGGCCTTGCGCGCGCCGACGCCGTAGACGTGACGCAGCGTCTCGATGCTGGTGGGTTTGATCCGCGCCAGTTCGCGGAGCGTGGTGTCGTGAAAGATGACGTACGGCGGCACGCCGCGCTCGCGGGCGACGCGCAGGCGCAGCGCCCGCAGCTCTTCGAACAGCGCGCGGTCGACGCCTTCCCACGACTCGGCCTCGACACGCGAGCGCCGCGGCGCCCGGCCCTTCTCGGGCTTGCGCTGCCGCGCCAGGCTCAGCACGCCGGCCGTCGCCGGGTCGCGCAGCACCGCCGCGCCCTGCGCGCTCAGTTGCAGCACCGGATACTGATCACCCGACTGCTGCAACAGGCCGTGCGCGATCAGTTGATCGATGTAGCCGCGGATCTCGTCCACGCTCGACTCGCGCAGCAGCCCGAATACCGTCAGCGTGTCGTGACCGCGCGTCCGGATGTTTTCGCTGGCATGGCCGCGCAGGATCTGGCCGACGTGCGCCGCGCCGAAACGCTGGCCGACACGTGCCACGGCCGACAGGATCTTGCGCGCCAGCGTCACGGGATCCTCCACGGTCTCGAGCTCGCCGAGGCAGTAATCGCAGGCGCCGCAGTCGTCCTTCGTGTAACGCTCGCCGAAGTAGCTGACAAGCCGCTTGTGCCGGCAGCCGACGCTGGCGGCATAGCGTTCCATGTCGCGCAGCAGCGATTGCCGCGCCTCGGTCAGTTCGCCGTTCTTGTTGAGGATCTCGCGCCAGCGCAGGAAGTCGGCCGACGAGACGATCAGCACGCATTCGGCCTCGAGACCGTCGCGGCCGGCGCGGCCGGCCTCCTGCTGATAGTGCTCGAGCGACTGCGGACCACCGGCGTGAATCACGAACCGCACGTCCGATCGATCGATGCCCATGCCGAACGCCACCGTCGCCACGACGATGTCGACGGTTTCGTTGAGGAAGGCGTCCTGGTTGGCGTGGCGCTCCTCGTCCGAGAGGCCGGCGTGATACGGCCGCACGCGATAGTTTTCGTCCTTCAGCCACTCGGCGAGGTCGTCCACCTCGCGCCGCGTCGGGCAATAGATGATGCCGGCTTCGCCGCGATGGCGATCGAGCACCTGCAGCACCTGCGTCTTCAGCGACGCCCGCGGCAGCACGCGATACAACAGGTTCGGCCGATCGAACGATCCGACCAGCGTCAGCGCGTCGTTCAGTCCGAGCTGATTGACGATGTCTTCGCGGACGCGCGCGGTGGCGGTGGCGGTGAAGGCGTGAAAGCTGACCTCGGGCATCGAGGCGCGCAGCGCCCCGAGCTGGCGGTATTCCGGCCGGAAGTCGTGTCCCCAGTGGCTGATGCAGTGCGCTTCGTCGATGGCGACGAACCGCAGGTCGCACGTCGACTTCAACCACGACACCCAGCCGCCGGCCTCGCCGGCAATGCGCTCCGGCGCCACGTAGAGCAAACGGAATCGCCGCTCGCGGAGACCGGCCATCACGCCGTTCCGCTGCTCCGTCGTCATTGCGCTGTTCAGGTACGCCGCCGGCACGCCGTTGGCCACCAGCGTGTCGACCTGATCCTTCATCAGCGAGATGAGCGGCGAGATGACCAGCGCCAGTCCGTCACGGACCAGCGCCGGCGCCTGGAAGCACAGCGACTTGCCGCCGCCGGTCGGCAGCACGAGCAGCGAGTCCCGTCCCGAGACGACGGCGTCCATCGCCTCGCGTTGAAGAGGACGAAAGGACGTGTAGCCCCAGTACTGCTCGAGAATGGAAGGGAGGGAGTTCAAGAGACTGCGAATCTGACGATCTCGTGAGCTGGTGATCTCCTGATCGATCTCAGGAGGGAGGGAACTGGAGATCTATCTGGCGATCTGGAATCGCCAGACTCGCGAGGCCGGGACAGGAAGTCCCGGCCTCACTCGAGTCTCAGGCGCAGCCTGACACGCCCTTCGACAGGCTCAGGGCAGGAACCACTTCAGGCGCAGCCTGAAGTGGTTCCGCAATTACTGCACTTGTAGCAGGAGCCGCTCCGCACCATGATCGACCCGCAGGTCGTGCACGGCGGCGCGTCTTCCTGGTTCTGCATCGCCGCGAACGACGAGGGGCTGGGCACGATCGCGCCCGAGGCGCTGACTGCCGCGGTGACCACCGGCGCGGGTGTCGGCGCCGTCACCGGCTCCGCCTTCCCATCCGCCGCCTCGTCGCGGTTGTTGACGCCGGCGCGGTACTGCGCCTCCGGCGACAGGAACTTCGACGCCATCCAGCGGAAGATGTAGTCGACGATCGACTTGGCGAAGCGCACGTCGGGGTTCTTGGTCATGCCCGACGGTTCGAAGCGCACGTGGCTGAACTTGTCGACCAGCGCCTGCAGCGGCACGCCGTACTGGAACGCGTAGCTGATGGCCTGGGCGAACGCGTCGGCAAAGCCCGAGATCGTCGAGCCTTCCTTGGCCATGACCAGGAAGATCTCGCCCGGCATCCCGTCCTCGAAGAGGCCGACGGTGATGTAGCCCTCGTGACCCGAGATGTCGAACTTGTGCGTGATCGCCTGGCGCTCGTCCGGCAGCTTGCGGCGCGGCGGCGTGCGCGCGGCCAGCGCCGAGGCGACGGCGGCATCCACCACGTCCTTCGGCGTCGCGGCGGCGGTTGCCTTGGCGTCCTTCGACGTATTGAGCGGCTGCGTCCGCTTGCTGCCGTCGCGGTAGATCGACACCGCCTTGGCGCCGAGCCGCCACGTCTCGAGGTACGCCTGCTCGATGTCCTCGACCGTCGCGTCCTTCGGCACGTTCACCGTCTTGCTGATGGCGCCCGAGATGAACGGCTGCGCCGCGCCCATCATCTTGATGTGGCCCATGTAGTGGATCGAACGCTCGCCACGCGCCGCCTTGAAGGCGCAGTCGAACACGGCGAGGTCGCGATCGAGCAGGTGCGGCGCGCCTTCGATCGTCTCCTGCTCGTCGATGTACTTGACGATGTCGTCGATCTGCGCGGCGGTGTAGCCGAGACGCCGCAGCGCCATCGGGACCGTCTGGTTGACGATCTTCATCATGCCGCCGCCGACGAGCTTCTTGTACTTGACCAGCGCGATGTCGGGTTCGACGCCGGTGGTGTCGCAGTCCATCATGAAGCCGATGGTGCCGGTCGGCGCCAGCACGGTGGCCTGCGCGTTGCGGTAGCCGAAGTCCTCGCCCAGTTCCACCGCATCGTCCCACGCCTGCTTCGCGGCGTTGAAGAGATCGGACGGCACGTGCTTCTGGTTGATGTCCTTCACCGCGTCGCGGTGCTTGCGCATGACGCGGAGGAACGGTTCGCGGTTGGCATCGTAGCCGGCAAACGGACCGCCGTGATCGCGGGCGACACGCGCCGATTGCGCGTAGGCCTCGCCGGTCATCACCGCGGTGATGGCGCCGGCATAGGCACGGCCGCCGTCGCTGTCGTACGGCAGCCCGCGCGACATCAGCAGCGCGCCGAGGTTGGCGTAGCCGAGGCCGAGCGGACGGAAGGCGTGGCTGTTCTTCTCGATCGCCTTCGTCGGGTAGCTCGAGTTGTCGACGATGATCTCCTGTGCGGTGATCAGCGTCCGGCAGGCGGCGCGGAAGCCCTCGACGTCGAACTCACCGTCGGCGCCGACGAACTTCATCAGGTTGATCGACGACAGGTTGCAGGCCGAGTCGTCGAGGAACATGTATTCCGAGCACGGGTTGCTGGCGTTGATGCGCGCCGTGTTCGGGCAGGTGTGCCACTCGTTGACGGTGGTGTCGAACTGCATGCCCGGATCGCCGCACACCCACGTGCCTCCGGCGATCATCCGCATCAGGTCGCGGGCGCGATAGGTGTCCATCGCGTCGCCGCTGGTGACCGCGCGGGTCTGCCACACGCCGTCATCGAGCACCGCGCGCATGAACTCGTCGCTGACGCGCACCGAGTTGTTGGAGTTCTGGAAGAACACCGACGAATAAGCCGGACCGGTGAACGAGCCGTCGTAACCGGCATCGATCAGCGCCCACGCCTTCTTCTCTTCCTCGACCTTGCAGTTGATGAACTCGACGATGTCGGGGTGCTCGGCGTTGAGGATCACCATCTTGGCGGCGCGGCGCGTCTTGCCGCCCGACTTGATGACGCCGGCAAAGGCGTCGAAGCCCTTCATGAACGACACCGGGCCCGAGGCGGTGCCGCCGCCGGCCAGCAGTTCCTTCGCGGAGCGGATGCTCGACAGGTTGCTGCCGGTGCCCGAGCCGTACTTGAACAGCATGCCCTCGGTCTTGGCCAGCGTCAGGATCGACTCCATGGTGTCGTCCACGGAGTTGATGAAGCAGGCCGAGCACTGCGGCGCCTTCTCGAAGCCGCAGTTGAACCACACCGGGCTGTTGAACGCCGCCTTCTGCTCGACAAGCAGGTGCTTGAGGTCGTCGCTGAAGGCGCGCAGCGCCTCGTCCGACGCGAAGTACTTCTGCTTCTTCGCCCACGCGGTGATGGTGTCGACGACGCGGCCGATCAGCTGCTTGACCGAGCGCTCACGCTCGGGCGCGCCGACGTGGCCGCGGAAATACTTCGAGACGACGATGTTGGTGGCCTGCTGCGACCACGCCTTCGGCATCTCGACGCCACGCTGTTCGAAGACGATGGCGCCCTTCTCGCTGCCGATGACCGCGTCGCGCAGTTCCCATTCGACCTGATCGAACGGATCCTGGCCGGCCGTCGTGAAATAGCGTGGAAACTCGAGACCCGGCGCGCCAGCGGCGCGCGCGCGGCGCGCGGCCTCCGCACTGTCGTGAGCCGACGAACCAACCGACTGCTGTCCGGCGGGGGCCGCCGTCAGCTTCCGAGCACCGTCCTGCATGCTCCCTCCACCCGTGAGAAGACACCCATCCCCGAGAGGATGTCCTCCTCGAAAAAACCTGAGAATCGAACTAAGTGATGTGTTGCGCGCGCGTGTCGTTCCGTGCAGTGGTGCTCATGGCGGTCTGGCTCGTCGTGTCTGCGTGGTGACTCCTGGGATGAGTCGGTCCGGCGCAAACGTCGGTGTCGCGCGCGAGGGTCAATATGCGCCTGTAACGACAGGATGTCAAGCCTTCGACCACAACATCTTGCGTGCCCGTTTTAGGTCGAACGCTAAATGTCGATGTTTTGGCCGCAAATCAACGCTTTCGCCCTATTTTCGCATGGCGGTCAGCGTTGCCGCAAGTTCTACAGAATGGCAAACGGAGCGCTGCTCCTGCCTGGGACTCAGCGTGCGAGGACGGCGACGAGCGCGGCGGCCTTGTCGGCAAGCTTGCCCGCGTACACGAGATTGCGCGCGCGCATGGCGTCCTCGGACTGCTGCACGAAGCGGCGGGCCGTCTCGAACTGCGTGCGGCCATCGGTCGACAGCGACGGCGCGTTCACCCGCGCGAGGTCGCGCGAAACGCGGGAGAGCAGCGAGCGGATGGAGGCTTCGGTCTTGGCGTCAGCCCCGGGGGCCGGGGTGAGCGTCAGCGCCGGCGGCGGCGTGGTGACGGCCGGCGTGCCGGTGGCCGCTGGCGGCGCGGGCGGCGGCGCCACCGGCCGCGGCTGCGGACGCACGGGGGCAGACGGCTCCGCCGGCGGCGGCGCCTCGACCGGCGCTGGTTCTTCGGGAGCAACGTAAATCGCGACGATCCGCGGCGGGGCGGGCGGTGGCAGCAACTCCGGCAGGGCCGGCTCCGGCAACGGAGCCTGCGCCCGCGCTGCGCAACCGGCAGCAAGGGGAAGCAGCGCCACGACGACGGCCAGGGGGTGCAGTCGCATGCAATCTCGATCCTACCGCGCTCGGGGAAGTTTGATCACGAATGTTGTGCCCGTGCCGACGGTGGATTCGACGTCGATGTCACCGTTGTGCAACTGAACGGTGCGAAACACAAGTGACAATCCGATGCCGCTGCCCCGCTTCTTCGTCGTGAAATAGAGATCGAAGATGCGCGCGAGGTGCTCGGGCGCGATGCCCTCGCCCGTATCGGACACGCGGACTTCGACGCGCCCTTCGCGACCGGGCGCCGCCGACAGCCGCAGCCGACCACCGCGCGCCATCGCCTGCACGGCGTTCTGCGCCAGGTTCAGGAACGCCTGGCGCAGCAGCCCTTCGTCGCCTTCGATCGCCAGTTCCGCATCGGGACATGTCACTTCGGACGTAATCCCCTGCCGCTCGGCCTCCGGCGCCACCGCGTCGTGAATGGCCATCAGCAGCGGCCGCACCTTCACCGGCGCCAGCGTCACGTCCTCGGGCCGCACGAACTTCAGGAACCCCTGCACCACATCGTCCAGGCGGCGGATCTCGGTGCCGATCACTTCGGCGTGCCGCATCGCGGAGATCGGCTCAGGACCGGCCATCTTGTGCTTCAGCAGTTCGAGGTGGATGGTCATCGCGTTCAAGGGGTTCTTCACCTCGTGCGCGACACCGGCGGTGAGGCGGCCGAGCGAGGCGACGCGACGCGTGAGGTCCGCCAGCTGCGCGCGCTTCGGGCCGTCGCTGATCGCCGACTGCAGCTGCGCCGACACCTGATCGAAGACGTCGCCGAGATCGCGGAACTCCTCGTCGCGCAAGTCGAGCGGCTTGCCGAGTTCGCCGCGGCCCAGACGCGTCAGCCCGCTGGTGATGACGTGAATCGGCCGCAGCACCACCTGCGACAACAGCATCGCGACGCTGACGGCAATGATCAGCGCGAGTCCGGCGGCAATGCCGGCGGGCACCAGCGATCGGCTCAGCTCCTGACGAATCAGGATCGGCGACAGGCCGATGCAGATCTCGCCGAAGGGCTCGTCGCCGAGCGACAGCGGCTGCCGCCATTCGAGCGTGCGCCCTTCGGAGTAGAGCACGCGCACCTGCTCGTACCCCGGCGCCGCCACCAGGCGCGGCAGATCCTCGCCACGCGGCATCGTCAGGCCCACCTGCGTCGGATCGTTGGACGCGATCACCGTGCGTGTGCGATCGACGATGGCGGCGTAGAGCACTTCGGGCGAATACATCGCCGATTCGAGCGCCGCGCGGACGGTGGGGCTCGATCGGATGTCCTGATACGCCGTCTCGCGGCTCACCAGCACGTCACGCGTCTGGTGGAAGATGCCCGTTGCCACCAGTTCCGCGCGCGCCGTGCCCTGCTCGAGCAGCACGCGCACGAGCGTGCCGATCTGCAGAAGGCTCAGGCCGATCACCACCAGCACGACGATGGAGGTGACGCCCAGCACCTGCTTCTGCTTGATGGACAGGGGCATGATGGAAAGGTGCGGAAGGGTGCGGAAGGGTGCTGAAGGGTGCTGAAAGGTGCGAAGGGTGCGAAAGCTGCGAAGGGTGCGAAAGCTGCGCAGCTTCAGCGACGTCCTTGTGTGGGTGTTGCCGCAATCCTGAGCGGCGCTGTCGTGCGACCGGAAGGCCGCTGCACCGACAGGTAGAGCGTGCCGTCGTTCAGCAGCGGCCGCTGATATGGCGGCAGAGTGATGGTACCCGCGGACTTGGGGGCCGCCGGGTTGATCAGGCGATGCAGCACCGGGCCGTCGATGCCGGGTTCGGCGCGATGGATGGATGCGGCGATGGCATCGGCCGGTAGTTCGAAGGCGAGGCGTCCCGACACCGGATCGAACTCGAAGCGCGCCGTGGCCGCGCCGCGCGCATCAGCAGCAGCGGGGCGAAGCGCGACGGTGAAGGTGACCGGCGGCGGGACCGCGCCGTTGACGAGCGCCGGGGTTGTCGGCGCGGGACGACGAGGACGCACGGCCTGTTCATACGCGTAGGCGAGCGACACGAGGCGGGCGTCGCTCCACGCCGGACCAAGGATCTCGAGGCCGATCGGCACGCCGTCGGTGGTGAAACCGGCGGGCATCGCCATCGCCGGAAAACCCGTGGTCGCGCTCAACTGGCACGTCGTGCCGCGCTGCGGCTCCTCCACCACGACCGGGCGCCGGCGCAGCGTCGGATAGATCAGGCCTTCCACACGGTGCTCGTCCATCGCGGCGCGAACCAGCGCTGTCGCGGATGCACGCCGGACTTCCACCTTGCGGATCTCCTCCGCCTCGGGCACGGCGGCGTTGCGCGCCTTGAAGGTCGCCTCGAGCGCCGCGTGATACGCGCCACGATCGAGAATCTCCTGAAGCGTCCGCACCGGTGCGTTGGGAAAGTTGGCCAGATAGTTCGCGAGGTCGGTCTTGAACTCGAGGGTGATGAGGCTCGATTGCGCGAGCAGATCATCGAGCCCCGGAATGGTGATGTTCACCACCTCGGCGCCCTGCGCCTTCATCGTCTCGATGGCGGCGCGGACGATGAGGTTCACTTCTTCGTCCTCGACGGCGGTACCGAAGTAGTTGGTAAGGACGCCGAGCCGCGCGCCCTTCAGTGCCGCGCGATCGAGTGACGCGTGAAAGCGGAACGGCGGGTGATCGCCAACCGCTCGCGTGGACGGATCATCAGGGTCCGCGCCCGTCGTCACGTCGAGCAGCAGGGCGAGGTCGGCGACGCTCCGCGCCAGCGGACCGCCGATGTCCTGCGTGTGCGAGAGCGGAATGATGCCGGTGCGGCTCGATGAGCCAAGCGTGCCGCGCAGGCCGACCAGGTTGTTGTTGGCGGCGGGAATGCGGATCGATCCGCACGTGTCACTCGCCAATCCGCCAACGGCAAAGCCGGCAGCGACGGCCGCCGCGGTTCCACCACTCGACCCACCCGGCGTGCGCGCCGGATCGTACGGATTGCGCGTCTGCCCGCCCATCGAGCTGATGGTGATGATGCCGGCCGCGAGTTCGTGCAGGTTGGTCTTGCCGAGGATCACCGCGCCGGCCTCGCGCAGGCGCTTCACCAGAAACGCGTCGCGGCCCGTCCGAAATCCGGCCAGCGCCACCGTCCCGCCCGTGGTCGGCAGGTCGGCGGTTTCGTAGTTGTCCTTCACGACGATCGGAATGCCGTGCAGCGGCCCGCGCGGACCACGCTCGCGCCGTTCACGATCGAGCGCGTCGGCATCGTCCAGCGCGCGCGGGTTGAGGGTGATGAATGCGTTCAGCGCCGGGCCGGCAAGGTCGTACGCGGCAATACGTGCGAGATGCGCCGCGGCGATCTCCCGCGCCGTGGCGCGTCCGTCGTCCATCTCGGCCTGCAGCTCCGCCATCGACTTCTCGTAGACGTCAATCGAGCGCGGCGCCGCCGGAGCGGCGCGCTGAGCGTGGAGAGGCAGGGCGATGACAAGCGCAAGCGCGGCCGCGAGCGTGGCCGCGCCAATCATTCGGAGACGGACGTCAGCCGCTCTGCGCGACATGCCCCTCGCCCTTCATGCGATTCAGCTTGTTGTGCAGCGTCTTGAGGCTGATGCCGAGCATCTCGGCGGCGCGCGTCTTGTTGCCGTTGGCGGCGTCGAGCGTGGCGACGATCAGCTTCTGCTCGGCCTCGTCCACCGTCATGCCGGGAACGAGCGTGACGCCAGAGGCGGGCGCCGGCGCGGCGGCGCGCACGGCCCCGAGCGGCGGCAGGTGCTGTGGTTCGATGAACTCGCCACGGGCCAGAATGGTCGCCCGTTCGATGACGTTGCGCAGTTCACGCACGTTGCCCGGCCAGTCGTAGTCGTTCAGCAGGCGCATCGCCTCGGGCGTCAGCGCCCGCACGGAGCGGTGATCGCGGATGTTGAATTCCTCGATGAACGACTGGATGAGCAGCGACAGGTCCTGCTTGCGATCGCGGAGCGGCGGCAGCTCGATCGAGAAGACGTTGAGGCGGTAATAGAGGTCTTCGCGCAGCCGCCCGTCGCGCAGCGCCAGCTGCGGGTTGACGTTGGTAGCGGCGACGACGCGGACGTCGACGTCCTGCTCGACGCGTCCACCGAGACGGCGGAACTTGCGCTCCTGCAGCACGCGCAGCAGCTTCACCTGCGTGCCCGGCGCCATCTCGGCGATCTCGTCGAGGAACAGCGTGCCGCGATCGGCGAGTTCGAAGCAGCCGGCGCGGCGATCCATGGCGCCCGTGAAGGCGCCTTTCTCGTGGCCGAAGATCTCGCTTTCGAGCAGCGTTTCGGGAATGGCGGCGCAGTTGAGGCCGACAAACGGCGCGTCCACGCGTGGGCTGAGCTGGTGCAGTGTCTGCGCCACCAGTTCCTTGCCGGTGCCGGATTCGCCGAGGATCAGGATCGACGCCGGCGTCGGCGCCGCCTGCTCGATGACGCGGTAGATGGCCCGCATGGCCGGGCTGTTGCCGATGATGCGGCCGAAGTGGCCGCGATCCGACAACTGCCGCCGCAGCGCCTGACTGCCGCGCTTCTCCTGGTTGAGCTCGGCCAGCCGATCCAGCAGCAGCCGCAGCTTGATCGGATCCACCGGCTTGCTGAGGTAATCCTCGGCGCCGGCCTTCACCGCCTCGACGGCCGTATCGACCGACCCTTGCGCGGTGAGCAGGATCATCTTCATCGAGTCCATCTCGTCGCGGATGGCTCGCAGCAGCTCCAGACCGGTCATGCGCGGCATGAACAGGTCCGACACGATGATGGTCGGGCGGAACTCGGTGATGCGCTCCAGCGCTTCGACGCCGTCGCCGGCCTCGTCGGCGGCGTAGCCCCACGAACGGACGAGTTCGGCCAGACCGCTCCGGGTGTGCTCTTCGTCTTCGACAATCAGCACGCGTTCGGCGTGCGTCCGGGTAGCCTGGCTCACCCTTCGAGTGTACCATCGCCACAGCGATGATCGCCCGCCGACAGTGGGAGTCCGCGGCCGAGGTCTTCCTCTGTTCCGGCTACCCGACGCAGCTCACCCTGAGCCTGGTGCTGGCCGCGTTCATCGCCCCGCAGGACGGCAACGGCTCCATCTCGCTGCTCTACCTCGCCCTGGTCTCCGCGCTCGATACGGTCGCGCTGCTGGCGCTGATCGTGTGGCTGATCCGCCGGCGTGGCGAAACGCTGCGCGGCGTGCTGTTCGGCCATCAGCCGCTCACCAGAGGCATCGGCGTCGGCCTTGCCATCGCGCCGCTGCTGGTGGTGGGCGTGTCGGCCCTGATGTGGACGCTGCGCGGGCTGTGGCCGGGGCTGCAGACGGTGCCCGACAATCCGCTGGAAGGCCTCGCCGGGTCCACCACCGGCGCCGTGGTGATGCTGGTCGTGTCGCTGATCGCCGGCGGCGTACGCGAGGAAGTGCAGCGCGGGTTCCTGCTCCACCGCTTTCGTCATGACCTCGGCGGTCCGGTCGTCGGGCTGCTGCTCACGAGCCTGTCGTTCGGCCTCGGACACGTGATCCAGGGTCAGGACGCCATGATCACCACCGCCGTCCTCGGCGCACTCTGGGGAATCATCTTCCTGCGCCGCCGGTCGATCACGCCCACGATCGTCAGCCACGCCGTGTTCAACGGCACGCAGGTGTTGGCGGCGTTCCTGCAGCGCGCCTACGGCATCAGCGGATGATGAGCGTCACCGGCGTGCGGCGTCGCAGGTCGCTCACCCAGTCGGCGATGAGGTCGTTGCGCCGGTCGTCGGCGACGAAGCGCTGCGCCAGATACGCCGCCAGGCGAAGGTCGTCGCGCACCCAGGCGCGCAGGCGCTCCGACGTGAAGCCGCCGGCGGCAAGCGTCGCCGCCAGCGCGTCGGCTCCGCCGGCGCGTGCTTCCGCCGCCGCCAGACGCGCCGCCACCTCCGCCTCGGCGGGATCCGGCGGTGCATAGCGTTCCGCTTCGCGCAGCATCAGTTCGCGATCGACGAGCCGTTCGACGAGTGCACGATTGACGTCGGTGCCGTCCACCAGTCCCAGCGTCAGCACCGTCCGCGCGTCCGACTGCGTGATTGTCCGCCCGCCGACGATGGCGAGTGTGCGATCCAGCAACTGCGGCGGCGCCTGGGCGACGAGCGCGGCGAGCACCATGACCGGGAGCAGCATCATCAGAAGGCCTGGCCCAGGGAAATGTGCAGCACGGATCCGCGCTCGCGGCTGCCGCTGGCCAGCACGCGCGGGTTGATCTTGAAGCCGAGGTCGACGCGCAGCGGCCCGATCGGCGATCGATAGCGCAGGCCGAAGCCGGTGGCGGTACGCAGATCGCCCAGCGTGATGTCGCCGGCGCGGCGGAAGATGTTGCCGGCATCGACGAAGCCGACGAGGCCGAGGCCCTTCCAGTACGGCGATCGCAGTTCCGCGTTCAACACGAGCAGGCCGTTGCCGCCTTGCGGAAAGCCGGACTGGTCCAGCGTGTCGTTGGTACCCAGACGATCGATCGCGAAGCCGCGCACCGTGGTGTCACCGCCGGCGAAGAAACGCTCGCTGGCCGGCAGGTCCTCGACGATGTCGACGATCGGTTGGCCATCGGCGTCCGGCACCGGCTGGCCGTCGGCGTCCAGACGCGGCACTTCGCGCGGGAAGCCGTCGGCAAACCCGGTGCGGACACCGGCCGCGAGCACGAACCCGTGGCCCGGCAGACGGCGATAGCCGAACGCCTGCAGAAACAGCTTCGAGAACCCGACCTGCGATCCGTACGCGCGCGCCGCCACCGAGGCGTCGGCGCCCAGCACGGTCCCGCGTTGCGGCTCCAGCACATCGTCACGCGAATCGCGCAGCACGGCGCCGCTGAAGGTGGACAGGCGAACCTGCGGGAAGAGCCGGTCGATCAGCAGCCGATCCTCGGGGTCGATCTGCTGGCGCGTCAGTCGCGTGGTGTCCGCCGTATAGCGGCCGGTGATGGTGAAGCCCTGCCCGAAACGGCGCGCGTAGTCGGCGCGCACGCCGCGGCGCCTGAAGGTGAAGCTCGTGCGCGGTCCCTGCTCCAGGAACGCCGTGATCTGCGCGTCGCCCTGCGTGCCGAACGCGCGCGGTTCGCGGAAGGTGCCGGTGACGCGATAGTCGTTGAAGCCGTAGCCGCCTTCCTGCCCGGCATCGATGTCGTCGACGCCGGGATCGAGCGGCCGCAGCGACACGCGCGAGAAGAAGTTGATCGTGCGGTTCTTGCCCCACAGGTTGCGCCGGCTGATGTCGAAGAAGCCGCGCGGCGCCACCTCGAGCCGTTCGTCGGTGCTGCCGGTGGTCTGTCGAAGACGGCGCCCGACCTCGAGACCGCCGCCGTAGGTGATGGCCGTGGACGGCGATTCCTCGACGGTGACCAGCACGTCGCGCTCGGCCGATCCGGTTCGCGGCAGATCGATAATGCGAACGCGGCGGAACAATCCGAGTTGACTGAGCCGCCGCTGGCTCTCGGCCATGGCGTCGGCGCCCAGCGGATCACCGGGCCCGATGCGCAGTTCGCGCGCGATGATGTCGGTGGACGTGCGCGCGTTGCCGGTGATCAACACGCGGTCGACCCGCGACTGCTCGCCTTCACGAACGGTCCACGTCACTCGCGCCCGGGATCGATCGTCGGCCAGCGTCACTTCGGGCACCACCAGCGCCGTCAGGTAGCCGCGATTGCGATACAGCGTCTCGAGCTGGTCGCGATCCGCCGCCAGCAGCGGGCGGTAGAACGGTCGGCCGGCGCTGAGACTCACGACACCGCGAATCTCGCTCTCGGGCAACGCCGCCGCGCCCTCGAAGATCACTTCCGACACCACCGTCGCCGGGCCTTCGACGATGTCGAAGCGCGTGTCGACGGGACGAAAGACAGCGTCGCCGCCGCCGGCCTCGGGCAGCACCTCGATGGCCGGCGTCACGCGTACCTGCTCGTGGCCGCGTACGCGATACAGCTCTTCGATGGCTGCCGCGATGGCGCCGACGCGCGCGTCGACGAACGCATCGCCGCGCGTCAGCTTCAGCAGCGGCTCGATGTCGCCGGTGCCAATCGCCGCGTTGCCGCTGACGCTCACGGCGTTGACGCGGTGCAGCGGACCGCGCTGCACCGTGAAGGTCAGCACCAGTTCGCCACCCTGCTCGGCGCGGCTGTAGGGCGCCTGCGCCGTGCGGTAACCGCGCTCGCGCAGGAACGCTTCGATGTTGCGGCTCGCATCCTCGAGCAGATCTTCGTCGACCGATCGCTCGTCGCGTACGGTCACCAGCGAGTCGAGGCGGGCCTCGGGCACGGCGTCGCCGGCATACACCAGCCGCACGTGCGGCCCCGGTGCCACCGTCACCTCGACGTTGGCCACGTGCGCCTCGTCGTCGAACGTCGTCGTCTCGCGGACGGTGGCGGCGTAGTAGCCGTCCTCGCGCAGCCGGCCTTCGTACTCGAGCAGCCGATTCAGCAGATCCGGGCGACCGTACGGACGGCCGGTCTGCAGCCGCAGCCGGCTGGCGATCCGCGCCGGCGACTCGGTGGCCTCGCCGACGATCGACACGGCGCCGACGTTCGTGCGCGCGCCGGCCTGCACGTCGAGCGTCACCTCGGCGGTACCTGATTCGGACCCCGGCGCCAGCAGCGGCGCCACGGTCGCGCCGCGGTAGCCGCGATCACGGTAGAACGCCTGGACCGCGGCCGCCAGTTCCGGCGCGCGCGTCGCCGGCCACTCGCCGCCGAAGCGCTCCTCGACGACGCCGCGCGAGGCGGCGGAGGAGAGATCGCCGCCGCCGCGGATGGTGACGCGCGTGATCATCTCGATGGGCCGCAGCAACCAGTACACGACCACGCCGACCTCGCCCGACGGCCACGTCATCACGCGCACGTCGTCGTAGCGGCCGAGACCGACGAAATGATCGATGGTGTCGCGCACGTCGGCCATCGTGAGCGGTTCGCCGACGCGGGTTTCGACCAGCGCGACGACGCTGTCGGGCACCGGTGCGCCGTCGGTGGTCTCGACGCGGACGTCGGCCACGATCTGTCCGGCCGGCTGCGCCACGGCTGGCATTGGCAGCCACGTCAGGAGCAGCAGCAACACCACGCGCCGCATCAGAAGGTGTGCCTCTTGCGGACTTCGAGCGCGTAAGTGCGGTCTTCGTTCTGCGACAGCACCCAGGCCAGCGACTCGCTCTGATCGAACTCGAGCAGCACCAGTTCGTCCAGGCGGGACGAGGCGAGGCTGCGGACGTAGGTCAGGTAGATGCGATCCGAAATGCGCTTGCCGATGGTGATGCGCGCCGAGGGGTTGACGTTGAGGCGTGCCGACGCCTGATACGGATCGACGAGCAGCGGCGTGATCTGGAACGAGTCGACGCCGAAGGTCTGCTGCACCACCTTGCCGACCTCCGCCGACAGGCCGCCGGTGAGCGCGCGCGTCGCCCGCGCTTCGAGCAGCCGCTGTTCGCGCTCGTTCGGCCGCTGCTGCGCCGCCAGTTCGATGTCACCGGCCGGCGAGGCGTCGCTGAACAGCATGGTCAGGATGTCGAGCGGCGGCAGCGGCGGGTCGGAGGTGAACTCCGGCTGCAGGCGTTCGGTGGTGCCGGCGACGCGCAGCGTGACGCGGTAAGTCTGCTGCGGCACGCGCACGCGCGTCTCCGCCTCGACGTCGAAGAACGGCTGGATGCGATCGGGATTGGTGAAGTCGAGGCTGCCGCGCGTCACGAGATAGCGGCGGCCCTCGAAGCGCACTTCGCCGCGCTGGATGTCGGCGCGCCCGAGGACGACCGGACGCTCCGCCGTACCGCGCACGTTGAAATCGGCGCTCGCGACGATGCGCGTCTGATCGTTTTCCACACGCAGCGTCGACGGCGCGATCAGCCGGATGTCGTAGCTCAACTGACTGGCGGATCGCTCGGCCACGGCGCCTTCGATCGAGGGGATGACGTCGGCGCCACCAGACAGATCGAAGAACCCACCGGAGGTGTCGAACGGCCGCGTCCACAGCGCGTTCTTCACGTTCACCACACCGCTCAGCACCAACGCCGTCGTTGGTCCGCGGAGCGCCAGGTCGGCGTCGACCAGCGACCGCATGCCTTCCGGAAAGCGCAGGCGCATGTCGGTGGCGGCGGCGGTGACGTCGAACTCGCTGAGCACGTAGCCGCGCAGGCCGATGCGGCCGCCGAACTGCACCGGCCCGCCGGCCAGCCGGCCACTGAGCCCATCGAGCTGCACGCCGGTGGCGTTGTAGGTGAGGATGCCGTTCAGGCCTTCGAGCGCGTGCGGCATCGAGAAGTGCCGCAGCCGTCCGTCCTTGAGCAGCGCCGTGCCCGACACGATCGGCGCCTCCACCGTGCCGGTGATGCGTGCCGCCACTTCGGCGCGACCGGAACTGCGCACGTCCGGCAGGAAGCCCTGGATGACCGCGAGGTTTGCCGCACCGTTGGCGGTGAGGGCCAGCGCCTGCTTCGGCACGTCCACCGTGCCGGCGAGATCCAGTTCCGTGTCGTCGCCGACGAGGCGCAGCGCGTCGATCTGCAGCATCTGTCGATCGACGCTCATCCGGATCGGCTCGGCGTTGCGCAGGCGATAGTCGAGGAAGTCGAGCCGGACGTCGTCCATGTCGACGTCGATGCGCAGCGCGTCGGGGTTGTACAACTCGCCGACGACGCGGATGGCACCGCTCGTGACCGCCGAGGTGAACGACGAGAACTGCGGGTTGAATGCACGGAGATACGGATCGAGCGACGTGTCGGTGACGCGGAACGACAGCTCGCAGTCCATCTCGTCGGTGAGCGCAACCCGGCCGGTGCCCGACACGGCCAGTCGTGTGGACGCCGCCTCCACTTCGTACACCATGACGATGCCGCGCACGGAGAGACGCCCGCTCACTTCGCCGACACCTTCGTCGCCGTAGAACAGGTCGCGAATACCGAAGCGCACGTCGTAGCGCGGTTGATCGAAGTCGCCGCTGCCGTTGGCCGAGAAGTCGAGCAGGCCGGTCAGTGCCGGACCGCGCGACATCTGCGCCATCGCCAGCGCGTCCACCGCCATGCCGCGGCCGTCGACGTTGAACGAATAGCTGCCGTTCCAGCCGACATACGCGGCGCCGGTCGACACCACGCCGCCCTTGGTGATCGACAGCCCATCGAGTCGCACACCGGCGCCTTCGAACCGCAGCGCGGCTTCGCCAAGCGAGAATGGCTCGTCGTACGCCACGCCGTCGGTGATGGCCATGCGGCCGAAGCCGTACGGCTGTGTGTATTGCCCGTAGAAGTGGAAGTCGCCGCCGACGCGCCCGTGCACGTCGTAGTCCTCGATGTCGAAGGCGTTGAGGAAATCGCGGACGTCGCGATCGGTGATGCGGACGCGGGCATCCACTTCCTCACCACCATCGGCTCGCGGGTAACCGAGCGAGAACTTGCCGCTGATGTCCATCACCGACTGCTCGTGCCGGATGACGACGCGGCTGATCTGCGCGTAGTTGTTCTCGACGACGAAGTCGCCTTCGGCCTCGTCCCAGGTGACGCCCCAGGCGCGCATCTCGTCGCCGACGAAGTGCCCTTCGATGCGCGGCCGGCGGAACGCGCCGAGCATGACGCCGTCGAAGCGGCCCACGCCATCGACGGCAATCGGCGTCGTCCGCGCGCCGAAGGCGGTCATCAGTCCGGCCAGCAGGCGGTCGCTCTCCTGGAAGTTGCGGCTGGTGACGCGGAACGGCATGTTCGAGCGTTCACCCCACGCCGTGGCGCCTTCGAACGCGACGTAGGTGTCGCGCGTCGCGACCTCACCGGGCTCGACGTGAATGGCGGCGCCATCGAACCGGTAGGTGGCATGACCACCGATCGCGACCGGCTCGGACGGCCAGTGATTGCTGAACGGCCCGTAGTCCAGTGCGCGTCCGCGCGCATCGGCGGCCGCCAGATCCGACAAGCGCGGCCCCTGCAGCGTCACCTCGGGCGGTGCCGTCACGGCGATGGTGCCTTCGCCCTCACGTTCGGCGAACGCACCGAGCGGCCAGTCGAGCCGATTGCGCCCGTTGGCGCGTCCGGCCAGGCGGATGCCGTCGGTTTGGATGTGGTTGGTGAACGCGAGCAGGTCGACGTCGGTGTACGTCACGTCGAAGATCCCGCGCGTGCGCTGGCCGCGAATGCCGAGCGGCGCCATCGTGTAAGTGAAGTCGAGGTTGCCACCGTAAAAGCCCGACGTCGCGCGCGTCACGTCGAAGCGATTCGGCACCCAGACGAGCGACCCTTTGAGGTCGGGAAACTTGTAGTCGTTGAGGCCGGCATCGCCGCTGAAGAAGTCGCCCTTCAGTTCGCGCCCACCCTTGAACATGTGGAACGTGCCGTCGAAGGTGCCGCGGCCCGACAGGCTGAACCGATCGTTGGCGAAGAAGATCTCGCGCATCTTCGGCAACTGGTACTCGGTGTGGATGGTGTAGATCTGCTCGGGCCACTGCGCCAGATCGAGCCGGCCCGTCATGTCGCTCACCGCCCCGTCGGTGATGAGCTGCATCTGATCGAATTCGAGCTGGCTGCCCTGGATGCGGAACGTCGCGCCGAGCCGCGCCGTCATCGGCACGTAGTCCTGCACGCGCAGGGTGCTGTCGCTGAAGCTGATGCGGCCGCGATACTCGATGAGCTTGGCCACCGAGACGTCGAGGTTGCGCGCGATCATGCTCCAGTTGGATCCGAAGTCGCGGAACTCCACCTCACCGCGGTAGGCGTGCACGTATTGAAGCGTGGTGACGACCGGCCGCGGACCGGTGCGCGGCGCGCGCGGCGGCCCGGTGACGCGCGGGAAGGTCTGGCGGCCATCGACGTGGCTTTCCACCACCATCCGCCAGTCGGTCATCTCGATCGAATCGAGCAGCACCTCGCGTCCCAGCAGCGCGCGCCAGGTGAGCGACGCCTCGACGCGTTTGGCCACCAGCCACGGATCCTCGCCGGGGTACATGCCGTCGATGACGAGGTCCTCGACGACGAAGCGGCCGCTGGCGAGGTGGATGCCGAGGCGTCCGATGTGCACCCCGCGTTCGAACCAGCCGGTACCGGCGCGCTCGGCACGGGCCTTCAAAGCCGGCCCCAGATCGATGGTGACGACGCTGACCAGCGTCACGGCCAATGCGATGGCCACGACGACGACGATCGCCCGCGTGTAGCGGTAACTTGCGGCGATCAGTCTGCGCACGGGTTCACTCCACGGTGACCAGCAGCGCGCCCGCCTCGACCGATTGTCCTTCGGCGACGCGGACCGCCTTGACGCGTCCCGGGCGCGTCGCGCGCAACTCGTTCTCCATCTTCATCGCTTCGATGACGATCAAACCCTGCCGCGGCTGCACGTCGTCGCCGGGTGCCACCAGCACGCGGACGACCTTGCCCGGCATCGGCGCCGTCAACTGTTGCGGCCCCGAGCCGGCGGCGCCGCCTTCGCCCGCCCGTCGTCCAAAGCGCGACACCAGCGTGGCCGTCAGCGTGCGGCCATCGAGCGCGATGTCGAGACCGCCGTTGCCGCCGCGCGGCGCGACCGTGACGTCGACGCCGCGGATGGCGCCGTCGCCTTCGCGGACCAGCAGCGACAGCGTGTCGCGGCCCACGCGGCGCGCATCGACGGCAAACGTGCGGTCGTCCACGCGTACCTCGGTGCGCTCACCGTCTTTCGACAGCCGCACCGTCCGGACGCGACCGCCAATCTCGAGATCGAACTGCAACCGGGTGCTCCTTGCTCTCGCTTCTGTCAGCGCAGGGCGTCGGCACGCGCCGACTGGCGCCAGCGGCTGGGCGCCTCGGCCGCGCCCGCGGGCGCGGTGGCCGCGACGGACAACTGCCGGATCGCCACGGCAATCGCGCCCAGCACGGCATGCTCGTCGTCGATGGCGACGAGCGGCTGGCCATTGCGCGCGCCGAGCTTGCGATCGATGAACGTGGTGTCGAATCGCCCGGCGATGAAATCCTCGTCGTCGAGGATCCACTGGAAGAACGGAATGGTCGTCTTGATGCCGCGCACCTGATACTCCGCGAGCGCGCGCTTCATGCGGGCCAGCGCCGACGGACGATCCGCCGCCCAGGTGATCAGCTTCGAGATCATCGGGTCGTAGTAGATCGGCACCTCGCCGCCTTCATACAACCCGCTGTCGTCGCGCACGCCGGGGCCGTGCGGCACGCGCAGGCCGTGCACGCGTCCCGGTGACGGCATGAAGCCGGTGTCGGGATCCTCGGCGTAGATGCGGCATTCCACGGCGTGGCCGCGCGGCTCGATCGCCACGGCGGGGTCGAGCGTCAACCGCTCGCCGCGGGCGATCCGGATCTGCCACTGCACGAGATCGACGCCCGTCACCTGTTCGGTGATCGGATGCTCCACCTGCAGGCGCGTGTTCATCTCGAGGAAGTAGAACGAGCCGTCTTCGTCGAGCAGGAACTCGATGGTGCCGGCGTTGGTGTAGCCGGCAGCCGTGGCCACCGCCGCCGCGGCGGCAGTCATCTGCTTGCGCAACTCCGGCGACACCGCCAGCGACGGGCTTTCTTCCACCACCTTCTGATGGCGACGCTGGATCGAACACTCGCGCTCGACGAAGGGCACGACGGTGCCGAAGTGATCGGCCAGCAGCTGCACTTCGATGTGCCGCGGCGCCAGGATGCGGCGTTCGAGATAGACGGCCGAGTCGCCGAAGGCGGAGCCGGCTTCGGATCGCGCGGCGCGAAGCGCCGACGGCAGGTCCGCCGGCGTCGCCACCATGCGCATGCCCTTGCCGCCGCCGCCGGCCACGGCCTTCAGCATCAGCGGATAGCCGATGCGCTCCGCGACCTTCAGCACCTCGTCGTCTGAAACGTCGTCGCCGAGTGGTTCTTCGGTGCCCGGCACGACAGGCACGCCGGCTTTGATCGCAACCTGCCGTGCGCCGGTCTTGCTGCCCATCAACGTGATGGCTTCAGGCGACGGGCCGATGAAGGTGAGGCCGGCCTCGGCGCACGCCGCGGCGAAGTCTTCGTTCTCGGCAAGAAAGCCGTAACCGGGATGGACGGCATCGGCGCCCGCGCGTCGCGCGACGTCGATGATGGTGTCGATGCGCAGGTAGCTTTCACGCGGCGCGTTGGGACCGACGGGATACGCCTCGTCGGCCATGCGCACGTGCAGCGCCGCCCGATCGCACTCGGAATAAACGGCCACCGTGGCAATGCCCATGTCGCGGCAGGCGCGGATGACACGGACGGCAATCTCGCCGCGGTTGGCGATCAGTATCTTCTTCATCAATAGGGCCTCCGCTCGTCAGCGGAGGAAAGTCTTACGATTCTAGCACTTAGCCGGTGCTCACCGGAGGTGGGCGACGCTGGCGACAGGCAGACGGTCTTCTGTGCCATCTGCGTGAATCTGCGGCCTTCCAGCCCTCCAGCCCTCCAGCCTTCCAGCCCTCCAGCCTTCCAGCCCTCCGGTCCTCAGGCGTTCTACAGCGGAATGTTCCCGTGCTTCTTCGGCGGGTTCTTGTCGCGCTTGCCCTCGAGCGTCGCC
>JADZCY010000065.1 GCA_020851325.1 Acidobacteriota bacterium
ACCTCGTGAAGGGCAAGCAGATCTACGTCGAAGGCCGTCTGCAGACGCGCCAGTGGGAAAAGGACAACCAGAAGCACTACACCACCGAAATCAAGGCCGACCGCATCGTCCTGCTGGGCGGCGGCGGACGTGGTGGTGAACGGATGGAGCGCGAGAGCGGCGGCGGTTATCAGGACCCGATGCGCGAGCCCGCCACCGTCAGCGACGACGATATTCCGTTCTAGAAAAGCTCATACCGGGACGGTCGCGCGCCGGTGTTGCACCGGCGCCCACGACCGGGAGAGACAACTCACGGGATGGCTATCTCGGGAGGGAGTGCCGAAAGGCGCCCTCTCGCGCGGCCAGCCCCTGGCCTTCAAGCCCCAAGCCCTTCACAGGCTCACAAGCCCCAAGCCTTTCAAGCCGTCGAGGACTCTTCAAGTCGCAAGCCCTCCAAGCCGTTCGTCAACTCCGTCCGTACCGATCCTCCAGCCGCACGACGTCGTCGGTTTCCGGCGTCGACACTTCGAAGATGTCGCTATCTTCGAGCGCCGTCATGCGGTGAACGGTGGGCGGCGTGACGTGCACGGCGTCGCCGGGCAGCATCTCGCGCTTCGTCAGCTCGTCCCCGACCTGCATCTCGAAAAGGATCTTGCCGGCGTGGACGAAGATCGTCTCGTCCTTGCGGTTGTGATACTGCAGGCTCAGCGCCTGGCCCTTGTCGATGTGAATGAGCTTGCCGACGTAGCGATCGGTCTGCGCCCACCACAGTTCGTAGCCCCAGGGCTTCTCCACTCGTTTCATACGCGCATCATCTCCTGAATCGCGGACGTAATCGCCGCGGCGTCGCCCGGCTGCATCAGCCGCGGCCCGATTCTTCGATCGACGCCGCCAGGGCGTCGAACAGGAACTGCTCCACTTCTTCGGCGGTGGCCAGGCTGAGGGCCTGCCGCGCGACGCGGCGGGCCTCGCCGGTGTCCAGCCCGCGCACCAGTTGCCGTGCCAGCGGGATGGCGCTCGCCGTCATGCTGAACTCCGTCAGGCCGAAACCGATCAGCAAGCCGATGCACGCCGGATCCGCGGCCATCTCGCCGCAGAGCGACACCGGCACGTGATGCCGGCGCGCGGCGCGGGCGACGTGGCGGATCAGACGCAGCATCGCCGGGTGCAGCGGCTCGTAGCGATCCGACACGCGATCGTCGGTGCGGTCGACGGCCAGCGTGTACTGAATCAGATCGTTGGTGCCGATGGTGAGGAAGTCCGCTTCGCGCGCCAGCAGATCGCTGGCGATCGCCGCTGCCGGCACTTCCACTAGAGCACCAAGTGGAACGAGGGGAACGCCGAGTTCCGCCGCCAGCGTCCGCACGATGCCGCGGGCCTGGCGCATCTCTTCCACGGCGGTGACGAAGGGGAACATGATGCGCAGCGAGCCGTAGGCGGAGGCGCGCAGCAGCGCCCGGATCTGCGTCTGCAATACCTCGGGATGCGCGAGACCGAGGCGGAGGCCGCGTAGCCCGGGCCGCGCCCGGCCGCGATCGGACGCGCGCGCGAACTGCCGCTCGTCGAGGTCGAAGGTGCGCACGGTGACACGTCGCGGCGCCACCTGCTCGAGCAGGCGCCGATAGGCGTCGAACTGCACGTCTTCGGTGGCCGCCGCCAGCGTGCGTCCCGACAACAGGAACTCGGACCGATAGAGGCCGATGCCCTCGGCGCCGAACTCGTCCAGGAACGGCAGCTCCTCGACCAGCTCGATGTTGGCGTCGAGACGGATGGGCACGCCGTCGGCGGTGACCACCGGTTCCACCGGACCGGCGGGCGCGACGACGCGACGCCGTGGCGCCGCCGCGAAGCGCTCCGCTTCCGCCATCACCTCCGGCGTCGGCGCGATGATCACTTCACCCGAGGCGCCGTCGATCACCAGCGGTGTGCCGGCGGTGACGCGGCTGGCGAGGTTGTGCAGGCCGACCACGGCGGGCACCTTGAGCGACCGCGCGAGAATCGCCGTGTGATACGTCCGGCTGCCTTCGTCGATGGCAAAGCCGCGGATCTTCGTCCAGTCCAGTTGTGCCGCCATCGACGCCGACAGTTCATCGGCGACGAGGATGGCCGGCGCATCGACGTCCTTCAGCAGATGGCGCATGCCGCCGCCGTAGTGACGCAGGTTCATCTGCAGCCGTCCGGCGACGTCGGCAACGTCCGTCTGCCGCTCGCGCAGGTACTCGTCCTGCATCTCGCTGAACACCCGGCGGACGTCTTCGTAGGCGAGGTTCAGCGCCCACGCGGCGTTGATCCCCTGGCTGGCAATCAGGTCGCGCGCGTGGCCGACCAGCAGCGGATCGTCCAGCATCAGCAACTGCGCGTCGAACAGCGGCGCCATGTCGCGCGCCGGACCGCTGGCCAACTGGCCGCGAATCTCGTGCAGCTGATGCCGCGCCTGCTCACGCGCCTGATCGAGCGCCGCCTGCTCGCGCGGCACGTGCGCGGCCGTCACCGGATAGCGGATGACTTCGGTGGCCAGCGTCAGCACGACGGCACGGCCCGTCGCGGTGCCCGGCGAGACGCCGATGCCGCTCAGGCGTTCCATGACTCCTCGCCAAAGCCGGTGGCCACCA
>JADZCY010000066.1 GCA_020851325.1 Acidobacteriota bacterium
CTACTCTCTCAGCGCGGTGACGGGATCGACGCGCGCGACGCGGCGGGCGGGGATGTCGCTGGCGATCAGGGCGACCAGCATCAGTAACGCGGCGGCACCGGCGAAGGCGATGGGGTCGGCGGGACTGAGGCCGGCGAGGAACGTCGACAGCAGCGGCGATACCAACAGCGACAGCACGGTGCCGATCGCAATGCCGGTGGCGACAAGCCGCAGCGCCCGGCGCCGCACCTCGTTGTGCAGGCGCGACGAGGTCGCGCCAAGGGCGAGGCGGATACCCATCTCCCTCGTTCGCGACGCCACGAGGTACGAGACGACGCCGTAGAGTCCGATCGTCGTCAGGAACAGGCCGAGCGCGCCGATGCCGCCCATCATCTCGGTGCCGGTGCGCCGCATCGACAGTTCGAGGCTGGCGGCGTCACGCAAGGTCGACACGTTGACGCTGGCGGAGGCGTCGAGTTCCATGACCGCCGCACGAACCGCCGTCACGACGCGCGCCGGATCACCCGTCGTGCGCGCGATGGCCGTGGGTCGTCGTGGCCGCTGCGCGAAGGGATAGAAGACGACGGACTTCGGCGCTTCGCCGAGCGTGTCGATCTTGCTGTCGCGAACGACGCCGACGATCTCCGCTTCGGTTTCACCGCCGATATCGATCCGCTCGCCAAGGGCCAGGCGTCCGGCGAAGTAGGTACTCGCGAACGTCTGGTTGACGATCGCCACGGCCGGCGCGCCGGCACGATCCGCGGCCGCGAACTCGCGCCCGGCGACAAGCGGAATGTCCAGCGTGTCGAAATACGCCGGACCAACGCTCAGCGTCGTCGGTCGCGTGGCGGGGACATCGCTGCGGCCGGCGGGATGAAAGCTGGCGACCAGCGCATCGCCGCCGAGCGGCACGACGCCCGAAATGGTGACGGTCTCCACACCGGGAATCTGCTGGAGGCGCGACGTCAGCCGATCGATGTAAGCCTCACGCGCGTCAGGCAAACCGGGCGCGGGATCGACGCTGAATCGCGCGACGACGCCGTGGTCGAGATCGAAGCCGAGATCGATGTCGACGATCCGCATCTGGCTGCGGAGGCACAACGCCGCCACCACCAGCAGCACCAGCGACACCGCCACCTGCGCGACGACAAACCCGCCGCGAAGCGTGCTGTCGGCTGACGTTCCTCCACCGGCGCGCCGCAGGCCGGCCATCACGTCGATGCGGCTGGCGCGAACGGCGGGGGCGATGCCGCACAGCAGCGTCGTGATCAGCACGAGCAGAAGCCCCGGCAGCAGCATCCGCGCGTCCAGATCGAACGTCCCGGCGCGTGGTCCGAACTGCGCGATCGCCTCGACTCGCGGCAGCAGCGCCGCCAGGCCGACGCCGGCGGCGGCGCTCAACAGCGACAGCAGGAAGCTCTCGGCGAGCAGCGCCTGCACGACTCGCGCGCGTGACGCGCCCAGCGCCGATCGAATCGTCAGTTCCTGCTGACGACCGACGGACCGCGCCAGCAGCAGGCCGGCGACGTTCACCGCGCCAATCAACAGCACAAGACTGAAGAGCCCGAGGAGCACGATTGGCAACAGTCGGAAGCCGACCGGCGAACCGCGAAACTGCATCTCGCGGGCGGCAAACACCGCCGCGGGACGCGACAGGCCTTCGTTGAGATCGGGGAAGCGGCGTTCGAGGTCCGCGGCCAACGCCGTGACACGCGCCTGCGCCTGCTGCGCGGTCATGCCCGGCTCGAGCCGCGCCAGCACGCTCAACGCCTGGCTGCCGCGATCGGCCAGCGTCGGCAGCGTGAGCGCGCTCACCGGCACGTAGGCGCCAGGCGAGGCGAAGCCGACGACCGACCGATAGCTCTCGGGCAACACGCCGATCACCGTGAAGGCCTCACCGTCGAGCGTCATCGTCTGGCCGACGATGGCGGGGTCGCCGTTGAAGCGTGCCTGCCAGTAGGAGTGGTCGAGGACAACAAGGCGCGGCGCCCGTTCCGGTACGGCATCCGCCGTGGTGAACGCGCGGCCCAGTCGGGTCTGGATGCCGAGGCCCTCGAAAAAGTTGTCGGTCACCACCATCACGCCGATGCGATCGAGGCGATCGCCGGCGCGCCGGTTCATCGACGACAAGCGGAAGCCAACGACACCGGCGAAGATGCCGTTGTCGCGAAGGTCGCGATAGTTCTCGACGGACCACTGCCGGCCGTTGCCCGGCTCGATCCCCACCACCGACGCGGCGTCGGTCATCGTCGGCTGGTGCCCGAAGATCGTCGAGACGCCGGCGTAGAGCGTGAGGTTGAGGCCGATCGCCAGACCGAGCGACACGACGCTGACGACGACGAGTCCGGGCGCCTTGCGGAGGTTGCGGGCGCCGTGACGAAGATCACCGAGGAGGGAGTCGAGCCAGCGCCGCATGGGCGGTCATTCTACGCCTGTCGAGCGGCTCCGCGCTGATCCGGTTGGGTGCCCGCTCGCGCGAGCGTCGTGACGGCCGGCCGCGCCACCCTCCCAGCGCGGCGCTTGACATGTTATAAAAATAACATTACGTTACTTTCCTAACACCATGGCGACACCCACCCCGTCGAACCTGAGCCGCCGCGAGCGGCAGATCATGGACATCCTCTACCGCCGCGGCCGCGCCACCGCCGCCGAGGTGATGGCGGACCTGCCGGGCGAGCCGAACTCATCCACCGTGCGCACGCAGCTGCGAGTGCTGGAGCGCAAGGGCTTCGTGCGGCACGAGGAAGCCGGGCTGCGCTACGTCTACCTGCCGGCCGTGCCGCGCCACGCGGCGCGCAAGTCGGCGCTGCGTAATCTCGTCCAGACGTTCTTCGACGGCTCGGTCGAGAACGTCGTCGGCGCGCTGCTCGGCGGCGAAGGCGCGCGCGTCACGGATGAGGAACTCGACCGCATCGCCGCGCTGGTGGCGAAAGCCAGGAAGGACGGCACGCGATGAGCCTGATGTTCGACCTCGTCTTCCGCGTCTCGCTGCTGCTGTCCATCGGACTGGTGCTCACGCTCCTGCTCCGGCGTCCATCCGCAGCCGTCCGTCATTCGGTGCTGGCAGCCACGGTGGTGGCGGCGCTGATGCTACCGCTCGCGTCGCTCGTCGCCCCTGAGTGGCAGGGCCACTGGCCGTGGCCGACCTCAACGTGGCGCGCCGACGTCGCCGCCCCCGACTCGCCGTCCAACGCCAGCGGCAATGTCACACCTTCCACCAGCACCGTCGAGGAATTCACGATCGCCGCGGGTTCGCCCGCTGCGGTGGCGTCGCGCTTGTCGCCCTCCA
>JADZCY010000067.1 GCA_020851325.1 Acidobacteriota bacterium
CGGCATCTGTCGCAAGTTCGTCGTCTCTGTCATGCGTTGACAGATCGCGGTCTCGGGTGCGGCGAATCGCCGATTCGTCGTCGTTCAATCTTTCGTAGGCGCGCAACGAAACGCTGGAGGGGGTCCCGGAGATGAGCAACTTCCCTATCATTGGCGCTCGCGGCAGACGTCTGCTGCGTGTCGCAGCAGGCCTGATGCTGTCGCTCGCCGTCGGCATCACGAGCGCTACGGCTCAGGTGCAGACAGGATCGATTCTGGTCCGTGTGCAGGACGAGCAGGGCGGCGCCGTGCCCGGCGTCAGCATCACGATCAGCAGTCCGGTGCTGGTGGCCGGCACGGCCACGGGCGTCACCGACAGCAACGGCGTCAATCGCTTCCCGTCGCTGCCGCCGGGCACCTACACCGTGCGCGCCGAACTGTCGGGGTTCCGGCCGGTGCAGCGCGAGAACGTCACCGTGCTCACGGGCCAGACGATCTCGCTCGATTTCGCACTCGCCGTTGCCACCGTCGCCGAAACGGTGACGGTCACGGGCAGTTCACCCGTCGTCGATACGACCTCGGCCACCGTGGCCGTGAACCTCGGCGAGCAGTTGCTCCAGGGCACGCCGGGCGGACGCGACATCTGGTCGCTGGTCGAGTACAAAGTGCCGAGCCTGCTCATCACGCGGCCCGACGTCGGCGGCACGTCGGGCGGCCTGCAGGGCACCTACAGCGCCCGCGGCACCCCCTCGTCGCAGAACTCGCAGTATCTGAACGGCATCAACGTCGGCGATCCGCAGGCAATTGGCGCCGCCGGCTTCTATTACGACTTCGACGCCTTCGACGACATCCAGGTCTCCACCGGCGCACACGACATCACCGTACCGACGAGTGGCGTGTTCCTGAACATGGTGACCAAAGGCGGCACCGACCAGTGGCGCGGGCGCACGACGTTCACCTGGCTCGGCGACGCGACGCAGTGGCAGAACATCGACAACGACCTGCTGCGCTACGGCTTCCGTCCCGACACCAACTCGGTCGACTTCGTGTCGGACATCAACGTCAGCGGCGGCGGTCCGGTGATCGCCCGCAAGCTGCGGGTCTTCGCGTCGCTGCGCGACTGGCGTGTGCACGTCAATGTGCCGGCGGCATTCTCGGCCCTGGTGCTGGACAAGACCGACATCACGTCGGGCATGGTGAACGCCACCTATCAGATCAACGACAAGAACCGGCTGACCGGGTTCTTCTCGCGGCAGTACTACAAGAAGCCGAACCGCTTCCTCACCTCGCCGACCACCAATCTCGAGCAGGCGTCCACCAGCAACGAAGACGACGTGTTCGACGTCTATCAGGCGCTGTGGAACACGGTGCTGACCGACCGGTTCTTCATCGACGCGCGCGTCGGCCTCAACAAGATTTTCTTCCCGACGTATCTGAACGGCAACGATCAGACGCTGCTCGACGCCGCCACCAGCATCCGCACGCGCAACTACATCTCGGGCACCGAGCGCTGGCGCGATCGCTATCAGGCCAACGCCACCGGCCAGTACTACCTCGACGAGTGGCTCGGCGGCCGCCACGAGTTCAAGTTCGGGTTCGATCACGCGCACGCGCCGGTCGAGAATCGTGTCTCGCGGTTCGACGATGTGGAGTTGACGTACAACAGCGCGACGGGCGCCTCGCAGATCGTGACGCTGTTCGGCACGCCGTTCTACTCGAAGTCGGCGGTGGACGTCACCGCGCTCTACGCGCAGGACAGCTACGCCATCAACCGGCTGACCGTTACCGCTGGCGTCCGCTGGGAGCGTCTGGAAGCCTACCTGCCCGAGCAGAGCAGCCCGGCGTCGCGATTCTTCCCGAACCTGGTGCGCACCTTCCCCGAGCAGCGCGACATCCTGCTGTTCCACACCGCCGGTCCGCGGCTGAGCGCGGCCTACGATCTGTTCGGCAACGGCCGCACGGCACTGAAATTCGGCGCCGGCCGCTACTACTACATCATCCCGTCGGGCGGCGGCGTGCTCGACACGGCCAATCCGAACGGCAACTACTCGCAGCAGTACGGATGGAACGACATCAATCGCGATCTGCGCTATCAGCCCGGTGAGGAAACCGGCACGCCGATCATCTCGCAGGTCAACCTGTCGACGGTGTCGTTCGATCCCGACTACAAGCGCCCCTACACCGACGAATACACGGGCAGTCTCGATCACGAACTCGCCGAAGCGGTGCGCCTGAGCGTCGTCTACACGTATCGGCGCGAGAAGTATCCGCAGGCGACGGCGAATCCGGCCAACCCCTTCGACACGTTCCTCACCACGCGCGTCGACTCGGGCCGCGACGGCGTCGTCGGCACGGCCGACGATGGCACGTTCAGCTTCTATAACCGGAACTCGGCGGCGAATCTGATCTATCTGACCAACGATCCGACGAGCCTGCAGACCTACAAGGGGCTGGAGTTCACCATCACCAAGCGCATGTCGAACCGCTGGCAGGTGCTGGCGGGCTACACCTATTCGCAGAACCGCATCAGCGGCGTCAGCGTCAACCCGAACCCGAACCTGCTGATCAACACCACCGGCGTGTTGACCGGTCAGGTGCCGGGCGCGAGCGGCCAGCTGGGCGACCGGCCGCATCAGTTCAAGCTCACCGGCACCTACATCACGCCGTTCTATGACATCGGCGTCGCCGGCAACCTCAACTCGCAGAGCGGCATCCCGATCACGCGACAGGTGAACACGCCGCTGGCCGTCGGCGGCAACACCACGGTGAACGTCGAGGAACCGGGATCGTTCCGCCTCGATCCGCGCACCTCGATCGACCTGCGCGCGTTCAAGACGTTCCGCTTCGGCGGCGCCCGAGAACTCGAGGGTTCCGTCGACATCAATAACCTGATGAACAACAACGTCGCGTGGGACGCGCGGTCGCTGAGCGGCACGATCAACCTGCGTCAGAACGGCGACCCGGCCGGCACCATCAATACCGTGCCGCAATTCGGATCGCCGTCACAGGTGCTCGGCCCGCGGAACATCCGGTTCAACGTGGCGTTCAGGTTTTGAGGACTGGGGGACTGGAGGGCTGGGGGCGCTGATGCCCCATGATCCCGATGCCCCTGGAGGGGCCGGGGCGGCGACGCTCCGGCCCTCCGCCGTCTATTCCTCGATCATCCGCCCGGCGACCGACTGGGTCGCGCCGGGGGTGCGGAGCCTGAGCAGTTCGAGGAACTCCATGCGCGTGCGGGCGCTGTCGCGGAAGGCGCCGAGCATGGCGCTGGTGACGGTATAGGAATTCTGCTTCTCGACACCGCGCATCGCCATGCAGAGGTGCGTGCCTTCGCAGACGACGGCGACGCCGAGCGGCGCAACCTTCTCGCGGATCGTTTCGGCGATCTGGTTCGTCATGCGCTCCTGCAACTGCAGCCGGCGGGCGAAGATGTCGACGAGCCGCGGGATCTTGCTGAGCCCGATGACGCGGCCGTTCGGAATGTAGGCGACGTGGCACTTGCCGAAGAACGGCAGCAGGTGGTGCTCGCACAGACTGTAGAAGTCGATGTCGCGCACGATCACCATCTCGCTGTAATCCACGCTGAACAGTGCGCCGTTGAGGACGGTATCGATGTCGGTCTTGTATCCGCTGGTCAGGAACGAGAGCGCCTTTTCGACTCGCTGCGGCGTCTTCACGAGGCCCTCGCGCGTCGGGTCCTCGCCAAGCTGCTCCAGCAGTTGCTGGATAAGGTGCTGCATCTTCGTATTGTATATGGCGGTGTCGATGGCCGCGTCCGGTGGCGCGGTGATCGCTTCAGGTGTACGCATCACCGCATTGGATGCAGCCGGCCCGGTTCAGGTTCCCGCTGACGATCCGGACGCGCTCTATCGCGAACGCGAGTCGCCGGCGTCTGGAGCGAAGGCCGTCGCCATCTGGGCGCAGCGCCTCGAGCAGAACCCGCGCGACTTCGAATCGGCGTGGAAGCTCGCACGCGGACGCTACTGGCAGGGCACCAACGCACTGCCCGAAGCGGAGCGAAAGACGGCGCTGGAACAAGGCATCGCCGCGGCGCGTACGGCGGCGTTGATCGAACCGGCACGGCCCGAAGGTCACTTCTGGATGGCGGCGAACATGGGCGCGCTGGCCGAATCGTTCGGGCTGCGGCAGGGCCTCAAGTATCGCGGCGCGATCAAGGACGCGCTCGAACGCGTGCTGTCGATCGATCCGTCGTTCCTGTATGGGTCGGCCGATCGCGCGCTCGGCCGCTGGTACTTCAAGGTGCCGCGGCTCTTCGGCGGCGACCTGCGGAAGTCCGAGTCGCACCTGCGCGCGGCGCTCGCTTACAAGGCCGACAGCGTGATCACGCAGGTGTTCCTCGCCGAAACGCTGAACGCGCTCGGGCGGAAGGATGACGCCCGCCGCGCCGCGCAGACCGCCCTCGACGCACCGCTCGACCCGGAGTGGTCCGCCGAGGATCGACGCTACAAGCAGAGGGCGACAGAAATGATCAAGGTCCTAGGTCCTAGGTCCTAAGTCTTAGGGACGTACGTGCGGTGCGGCCCTTCGCACCTTCGGCCTAAGACCCAGGACCTAAGACTTAGGACCTGCTGTATTCGGCCCCGTTGACAAGCGCGGTCGCCCCGTTGACAAGCGCGGTCGCCCCGGGGACAAGAGCTGTCGCCCCGGGGACAAGGGCTGTCGCTCCGGGGACAAGCGCTGTGGCCTCGTGGACAAGGGCTGTTGCCTCGTGGACAAGCGCTGTGGCCTCGTGGACAAGGGCTGTTGCCTCGTGGACAAGCGCTGTGGCCTCGTGGACAAGGGCTGTTGCCTAAGACCTAAGACCTAGGACCTAGGACCTGTATTCGTAAAACCCTCTTCCTGCCTTCTTCCCGAGGTGTCCCGCCAGCACCATCCGCTTCAGCAGCGGCGGCGGCGCGAAGCGCGCCTCGCGGAACTCGTCGAAGAGGATGTTGGCGATGAAGTAGGTGGTGTCGAGACCGATGAAGTCGAGCAGCGTGAACGGTCCCATCGGGTGGCCGCAGCCCAGCTTCATCGCCTTGTCGATGTCCTCCACCGTGCCGAGGCCGCCTTCGTAACAGCGAATCGCGTCGAGCAAGTACGGAATGAGCAGGCGATTGACGATGAAGCCGCCGCGGTCGGGCGCGGTGACGGGTTCGCGGCCGATGGCCACCGCGAAGTCGTAGAGCGCCTGGTGCGTGTCGGCGCTGGTCGAGAGCGCCTTGATCACCTCGACGAGCTTCATCAGCGGCACCGGGTTGAAGAAGTGCAGCCCACCCACCTTGTCCGGCCGGCTGGTCGCCGCCGCCAGTTCGGTAATGCACAGCGACGAGGTGTTGGACGCAATCAGGCAGTGCGGACCGACCACCGCTTCGACCTCGGCGTAGGCGGCCTTCTTGACGTCGGCGTTCTCGACAATGGCCTCGATGATGAGATCGCACTCCTTCAGGTCGGCATACTTCGTCGTCCCCGACAGGTTGGCCAGCGTGGTCGTCTTCACCACCTCGGGCACCTTGCCCTTGGCGACGCCGTCGGTGAGGAACTTCTCGACGCGGGCCAGGCCCTTCGTCAGCACGCCCTCATTCACCTCGAGCACCACGGTCCTGAAGCCGGCGCCGGCCGTCACCTGGGCGATTCCAGAGCCCATCAATCCGCACCCCAACACGCCCACCGTCTTGATTGCCATCTCGTCGTCTCCCCCCGGTTGAGAAACCTGACTCAGCCCGTCAGGCCCCAAGCCCTCCAAGCCCTTCAAGCCCTCCAGGCCCGTCAAGCCCGTGAAGCCTTCGAGGCTACTCTATCAAACGAATGTTCAGCGGCGAGGGCGAGGCGGGCCGGTCGCGCCTGCGCGATTCGTCCCGCCTCCGCTCGCCAGCGTCCGTCCCTGTGGGGTGGCCGTTAGTCTCCTTCAGGCCGGAACTCGTCCCCATCTCCTGCAAGAATTTGGATCGGAGTCACAGATTTTTGGGTGCGAACGACGGGGCAATCCGCCACTCCATCATGTAACTCATTGATTTCACGCCACTTCTACGTCCCGTTCGTCCCCGGGACGGTGGCACGGACTTTCCTTTACGTAACGCCCGTTAGCATCCGTACGTTCCATACAAGGAGAAGCAACGACAATGCGAATTCGCATGAGTGCCATGTTCGTGGCCCTCTCGCTCGCCCTCACGGGCGTAGCCTCCGCACAGGTGGCCAATACCGGCACCGTGGTGGTGGTGGTGGAAGATACTGACGGCGGGCGGTTGCCCGGCGTCACGGTGACGGCCCAGGCGGCCGATACCATTACCACCCGTACCGTTGTGACCGACGCCCAGGGCACGGCCACTCTCGAAGCGCTGGCGCCCTCCGCGGCCTACACGGTCAGCGTCACCCTCCAGGGCTTCAACGACCAACGCCGCGAAAGCGTGCTGGTGCGTTCGGGCCAGACGGCCTCGGTCACCTTCACCTTGAGCGTTGCCGGTGTGGCTGAGACCGTTCAGGTCACCGCCCAGGCGCCGATCGTCGATACCAAGAGCGCCACCGCCGGTCAGGACATCACGCTGCAGCTCACCGAGTCGCTCCCGACCGGCCGCAGCTACCAGAGCTACCTGCAGCTGGTGCCGGGCGTGCTGCCCGACGCGCAGGACGGCGGCGGCAACCCGGCCGCCCGCTCCGGTATGAACTACAGCGACATCGGCGGCTCCATCGGCACCTCCACCGATAACGTCTACTACTTCGACGGCATCAACGTCACCGACCCGGTCACCGGCACCTTCGGCGCCAACCTGAACACCGAAATCATCCAGGAGCAGAAGGTCATCACCGGCGGCATCCCGGCCGAGTACATCGGCTCGGTCGGCCTCATCTCGAACGTCATCACCAAGTCGGGCAGCAACGCCTGGCACGGTTCGGTGAACTACTTCTTCCAGAACCAGAACCTGGTCGCCGAGAACAAGAACGGCGAGGCCAACGAGTTCTCGTTCAAGGACAACGCCTACACCTTCGGCGGCCCGATCTACCGCAACAAGGCGTGGTTCTTCGGCAGCTACCGCTACTACGGCCGCGGCGACGATGTGACGAGCCTCGACACCGACGAGTTCCTGCGCTCGGTCGACAACGTGCAGCACCAGGGCTTCGCCAAGGCGAGCTGGGCCGCCACCACCGACGACCTGATCAGCTTTACCTACCTGAGCGACCCGACCGACATCAGCGGCCGCCGCGATCGCAACGTCACCAACGCCCGCGACTACGAGCGCGTGCAGGGCGGCCATCGCTTCGGCGCCAACTACACGCGCGTGTGGGGGCAGAACCTGATTGAAATCGTCGCCACCCGCCACAACGGCGAAGTGACGAACAACTCGGCGATCCGCGAAAGCCGCATCGACGTGCTGTTCCAGGGCTCCGACGTCCGCACCCTGGCCGACGAGCAGCGCGGCGGCTACGGCCGCGACCTGATCGATCAGCGCGACACCAACAGCATCCGCGGCTCGCTGCAGCGCACCTTCGGCCGTCATGCCCTCAAGGTGGGCGCCGGCTGGGAGAACCCGAGCAACTTCCGCGACACGCTGTATGTCGACAACCAGGGTCTCTACAACCTGGCCCCGCAGTACAACGGCGCCAACATCACCGCCGCGCAGATCGCCGCCGGCGGCTGGTCGAACCTGCAGTTCGACGTCACCAACACCAGCGACTTCGGCGGCTTCATCAGCACGATCAACAGCCGTGCGGATCGCGCCCGCTTCTACGCCGCCTACGACGTCAACGGCGACGGCACCATCACCCCGACCGAACTCGGCCAGCGGATGGTGTTCAACGTCAACTACGACCGCGACTTCCAGGCGGCCACCGGTCCGCAGGACACCTCGTCGCGCGGCCTGTTCTTCTTCGTGCAGGATCAGTTCACGTTCAACCGCCTGTCGGTGAACGTCGGCCTCCGCACCGAGCGCTGGGATCACTACGCCACCACCGGCGACAGCATCTTCACGTTCGACTGGTCGTGGGCGCCGCGCCTGAGCGCCGCGTATGACCTGCTCGGCGACGGCCGTCACAAGCTGTCGGCGTACTGGGGCCGTTACTACGACCCGATCCGCAACGACATGACGAACTTCGCCGGCACGCTCACCGGCTCGATTCTCGAGGAACAGGTCTACGCCCTCGGCGAGTACGTCACCTACCGCACGCGCGGCGGTCCGGCCGTGCAGGACGCGTTCTTCTCGCCGGCGACGAAGACGCCGTACACGGACGAGACGCAGATTGGCTACGCCGTCGACCTCGGCCACAACATGAGCTTCGACGCCCTCTACTTCAACCGCCGCACGCGCGACGTGTTCGAAGACTACGACCTGCACCTCTACGCCGATCCGGACGGCTACGCCAGCGGCGCCACCGGCATCGTCGGCGACCCGACCGCGCCGAACTCGCTGTTCCTCGGCTACGACTACTTCGGCTACTCGGCGAACCCGGGATCGAACTTCGTTCTCGGCACGCTGGCCGGCGGCGAGCGCAACTTCCACGGTCTCGAGTTCGTGCTGCGCAAGCGCTTCTCGGACAACTGGCAGTTCCTCGGCTCCTACAACTGGAACCACGGCGAGGGCAACACCAACTCGGACGGCAACGCCGACTTCCAGGGTGACGTGCTCTTCCTCGACCCGCGCGCGCCGAACCAGTACGGCACGCAGCCCGGCCTCATTCGCCACCTCGCGAAGGGCGCCGGTTCCTACACCTTCCCGTTCGGTCTGCAGCTTGGCGCGACCTACAACTGGAACTCGGGCACGGTGGCCAGCCGCACGTTCCTGGCTTCGGGCCGCAACCTGCCGCTGCGCGTGCCGCTGGCGCAGGCCTATGAATTCGGCGGCATCGTCGACCGCTGGCTGGCGCCGGATTCGGTGGGTTCGCTCACCAACCCGTCGTGGGGCACCATCGACCTCCGCGCGCAGTACATGAAGACGTTCCGCGGCGCCACCGGTGAGGTGTTCGTCGACGTGTTCAACCTCCTGGACAACCAGGATGCGACGCGTAACCAGGACCTCGTCGCCGGCAGCGGCGGCATCGCCTTCGGCCAGGGCCTGACGTTCGTCAGCCCGCGCCGCGCGTTCCTCGGCGCCCGCCTCCGCTTCTAAGGCGGCGCGTTCGACCACTCACGGCGGGAGGCAGGCTCGGCCTGCTTCCCGCCGTTTCTCTTTCCTGCCCGCATTCGACCCTGCCCGCCAGAAGGTGCGCAAAGCGCACACACGGACCTGCCGATAATCAGCGCATACCACCGTGAGCCGTCAGGAGCGCATTCCCATCCTTGGCACGCTGCAGGGCGAGGTCAAGGTCTTCCAGCCAACCTCCGTGCACCAGATCAGCCTGGGCGGCATGCAGGTGGAAACATCCTTTCCCCTGCACCTCGATTCGCTCTACGACTTCCGGCTGACGCTGCGCGACCGGTCCATCGTCGTCAAGGGACGCGTCGCCCATTCGCGCATCATCGATGTGGATCAGGACGTGGTGATGTATCTGTCGGGAGTGGAGTTCATCGAGCCGTCAGGCCCGGTGGCCGACACCATCGCCGAACTCGTCGACGACCTGAAGGCCTATCAGAAGTAGCGCCGCACCTTCGTGCAGCACCCTCGTGCAGCACCTTCGTTCAGTGCCTTCCCAGATGTTCCAGATAATCGCCTGACGCGATGCGCTCGGCGCGGCCGAGAGGGGCGTTGTAGAAGTAAGCCCAGGCCGGGCCGACGCGGCCATCCTCGAACGTGACGTTCGTCTGCACCCGCAGATACAGGCTCCGCTCGGGTTCGGCGGGACGGAAGCCTTCGATTTCGTCGAGTGTGGCCAGCACATCCGCCGGCTCCAGAATCTCGTACACCTCGCCCGCCACCGTGCTCTCGTCGTCGGCAGGAATGGCGGCGGGATAGATGCCCAGGTCGAAGAGCGCCGCCTGGATGTGGCCGCGGCCGGCAAAGGCCAGTTTCGACTCCACGCGCTGGCGCCCCGGTCGATTGAACGGGGTCATCAGGGTGCCGTAGAAGAACACGTGATCAGCCACTCGCCCGCCTTGCCGCAGTGGGCAGTGTAGGAGCGGTAGAGACGGGAGTCAAGACAGGACGGGCCGCCTCGGAAAGGCGGCCCGTGTTTCGAGGAGCGCGTGGCGACGCGTCAGCGGCCGTTGGCCTTCTTCTCCTTGGCCATCGCTTCGAGCGCGTCGAAGAACTCGCTCGGGATGTCGAAGGACAGCGCCACCGAGCGGCCCTCGCCGGACAGTTGCAGCGAATCGACAAGCTGCTGGAAACCAGGCCGCGAACCGGACTGGAGACGCGCCATGGCCAGGAAGCCGCGAACGACGTCGCGCAGGTTCTGCGCCGCCGCTTCGTCGCGCGTTTCGGCCTTGAAGACGCCGCTGACGCCGCCGTTGATGTTGCCGGCCGCCGAGAACCACGACACCGTCGGCAACTGTGCCTGCACCTCGCTCGGCAGCCGCGCCTCGCGCGCCAGTTCGTCGAACCGGCCCACGGCCCAGGCGTTGCTGGAATCGAGTTCCGCCACCAGGCGCATCAAGTCGTTGTTGGAGAGCACGTTACGCTGTTCGGCCCCGGCGTCGATGGCCCGGCGCACCGCGTCGGAGCTGCCGAGGGCGACCAGATCCGCCTCGACGAAGCCGACGGCCATGCCCGGTTCACCCTGCTGACGGTCGGGATGGGTCAGGACGCGCTTGCCGCGATAATCCGTCACCTGCCCACCATGCTCCAGGGCCAGGGCCTCGAGGCGCGGGACCTCGAAACGTCCGCGGGCCAGGACGACGGCGGACTTCTCGGGGTCGTGGTTCTGGGTGTTGGCGCCCTGGGGCAGGAACGCGGCGACCACGGAGTCGATGTCGCGTTCGATGTCGAGGCCGGTCTTCTCTTCGAACTCGTCGCGGTCACGCGACTGCGGCTCCATCTCGCGGAAACGCTGCCGGAACTGCGAATTCATGACGTCGCGGACGTTGGCGTAGGCGACGACGGCGGCATCCTGCGGGACATAGCGCAGTTCGTCCGGACCGGCCGCGCTGGACATCAGCGAAACCGGCAGGCCGACATACGAGGCGACGAGGCCGGTGCCGAGCCCAACCGTGAGGATGGCTCCGGCGGCCCAGACGAAGTAGCGGGTTTTCTTCGACATGTGCGCTCCTGAAGCGTATTACGAATCCGTGACCACCAGGGTTCCTCCCCACCGGCCATTCATCCCGTCATTGCTCCAGCACGTACTCCCGCCGCTCCACCGCCCGGGTGGCCAGCCACAGGAACGCCACGGCAATCAGTAGCAGGGTGGCCAGGGCACTGCCGAGCGACGGCGCCGTCCGGAAGAAACCCTGGAGCAGGCTGGTCAATCCTTCGGTCGGCAGTGCGTGCGGCACGAGCGCCTGGAGGTAGTAGGCCACCGTGAACTGCTTGAGATAGCCCGGCAGCACCAGCACCGTTGGTTCCCACCCGAACGTGAAGGCCAGGCCGAGCACCAACGGGCGCTTGAAGAACGCGCCGACGAACGCGAACACGGCACCGTAGACGGCCAGCCCGAGGCCGAGCAGGCCGAGGTCGGTGACCAGCGTCCCGAAGCTCGAGCCGATTTCGCGGAAGGGGACGACGAGGAAGTAGACGAGCATCACCGCCGGCAGGACCACCAGGATGGTGCAGGCCAGATACGCCAGGTACTTGCCGACCAGCACGGCGCCGCGCGGGATGGGCCGCGTGAACAGATACGTCAGCGTCTTGTCTTCGATCTCATCGGCCATCAACGCGGTGCCGTAGAACACGGCCAGCACCGGAACGATGAAGTGGAGGAAGAGCATCCACATCAGCACGCCGAAGACGCCCATGCCGCCGATGGTGCGACCGTTGACGCGCAGCGCCGTCATGCCGAACGTGTCGAGCACGCGAACGATGATCGCCAGCAGCACCGGACCACCCACGACCAGCGCCATGAAAATGGTGCGGCGCGACCACAGCATCTCGCCGAGCGACAGGTCGAACACCCGCCGCGCCGCTCGCGCGTAGCTCATCGTCATTGCTTCACCAGATAGCGGAAGACCGCCTGGAGGTTGTCGTCCGGCGACTGCACTTCATCGATGGCGCCGGCGTCGCCGCTGGCGGCCAGTTCGGTGAGCCGCGCATAGAAGCGATCCGGCCGGCTGGTCTCCACCACCAGCGTGCCCGCCGGCTCGAAGCGCAGCGACAACACGTCGTCTTCGGTGAGGAAATGGCGCGCCAGCGCGCGCGGGTCGCTGCCGCGCACCGACACCGTGTGCGGATGCGTGTCGATGAGATCGCGGATCTGATGGACGTTCCCCTCGGCGACGATGCGGCCGTTGTTGATGAGGAGAATGTTGGCGGTCATCGACTCGATCTCGTGGAGGATGTGGCTCGAGACGATGATGTGCCGGCCGGCGCGCGCCCAGTCCTTGATGAGACGAATGGTCTTGCGGCGCATCAGCGGGTCCATGCCGGTGAGCGGCTCGTCGAGGATCAACAGTGCCGGATCGTGGACGAGCGCCTGCGCCAGCTTGACGCGCTGCCGCATGCCCTTGCTGTAGGCGCCGATCTTCTTGTCGGCGGCGCTCATCAGGTCCACCATCTCGAGCGCGCGTTTCGCCGCGTCGACGGCCGCCGCATCGTCGAAGCCGTTGAGACGAACGAGCGCCGAGACCCACTCGAGCCCGGTCATGCGATCGTAGAAGGCGTCCTGTTCGGGGCAGAAGCCAATCTGGCGGTAGATGGCGGGATTGCCCCACATCGGTTCGCCAAG
>JADZCY010000068.1 GCA_020851325.1 Acidobacteriota bacterium
CACGCAGCGCCAGCGCCGTCAACGACAACAGGATGAAGCCCGGCCAGATGGCGCCGAGCTGATCGCGGAAGAAGCCAAGGAGCAGCGGCGGGAAGAAGCCGCCAAGGCCACCGAGCGCGCCGACAAGTCCGGTGACCGTGCCCGTGTCCCTCGGAAACCGTTCCGGCACGAGCTTGAACACGGCGCCGTTGCCGAGGCCGAGCAGCAGCGAACACCCGAGCGCGCCGACGGTAAACGGCACCATCGACGGCCACATCATCAGCAGCGAGAACAGCGACACGCCGCCGAAGACCCACGACAACACTTGTGCACCGCCGATGCGATCCGCAAGCCAGCCGCCGAGCGGGCGCATCAACGTCGCCAGCACGACAAAACCCGCGGCACGCAGCCCCGCATCCGCCGGCGCCAGGCCGAACTGCGCGCGCAGCAGCGTCGGCAGATAGATCGAGAAGGCGACGAAGCCGCCGAAGGTGAGGAAGTAGAACGCGCCAAGCAGCCACGCGATCGGCGAGCTGCGCAGCAGCGTCAGCATCGCCGCGACGTTGGCGGGACGCGCCGCGCCCACGGGGTTGCGCGCCAGCGCCACAAACGCGACGGCCCACACGAGCAGCATCACGCTCGTGCCGTAGAAGACCGACTGCCATCCCCATCGCGCCGCCACCACCGGTCCCACGAACACCGCCAGCGACTGCCCCATGGTCCCGAGGCCGTAGACGCCGAGCGCCGTGCCTTGCCGCGCCGCCGGGGTCCAGCGCGAGACAAACGCGGCGCCGACGGCGAATGACGAGCCCGCCATGCCGATGAGGAACGCGGCGACGAGCAGCGTCGTGTAGCTGGAGGTTTGCGGAACAAGGAACGCGGCGAGTGACGAGAACGCCAGCAGCGCGGCGAAGACGAAGCGCCCACCGAAGCGATCGGTGAGCATGCCCATCGGCAGGCGCGCCAGCGAGCCGAGCAGGACGGGCACCGCGACGAGCAGCGCGGTTTGCGATGCCGTCAGCGCATACAGGCCCGCGAAGATCGACGCGAGGCCGCCGACGAGGCCCCACGCGGCAAACGACAACGCAAAGGAGATCGTCGCCAGCGCAAGCGATCCATTCGGCGACGCGACGGACGGTGCTACCGCCGGGCGTGCGGCATCAAGGGGACCCCGCATGACGTTGGCCCATAGATGACGTCACCACTGAGCGATGTGTCAAGCGCAACCGCGCGCGGTTGACTTCGCGCGTGTCGGTGGTTCGCGCGCGGACTGTCGTTCGCGCGCAGTCAGGTCTCGTCGATCAGGCGCGCGTGCTCGTCAGCACGCCGGCGAAGGCATCGCGATACACCCACGCCAGATAGATCTGCGCGCCGACGATCATCACGACGCTCGCCAGGTCCGGCGCCAGCACGACATGGAAGAGCGCGATCTGCACGACGATGGGCGCGAGCAGCACCAGGGCCAGCGGGACGAAGCGCCCAACGACAAGCAGCGCGCCGGCCACTACTTCGGTGAGACCCAGCAGGGGCATGAAGTATCCGGTCGCCACCAGGGCGCCGAGGAACGACGTCGCCGCCTCGGGCATGGGCGGCAGGGTCATGAACGGCACCACCTTGTTGGCGCCCGAGAAAATGAACAGCGCGCCCAGCAGGGTGCGAACAACAACGGGGATGTATGTGCGGAAACGCATTGAGTTCTCTTCGAACAAGCGTAGACTGTTGCCATAGAGAGAACAAGATGGCTAACCAAGGACACACTGTTGCGTCCATAGCAACAAATGGCGGCACCGACCTGAACGACATCGCGGTGTTCGTGCGGGTGATCGAGGCCGGCAGCTTCACCGCCGCGGCGCGGCAGCTTGGCGTGCCGAAGTCGTCGACGAGCCGGCGCGTCCGCCAGCTCGAAGACGCCCTGGGCGTCCAACTGCTGCAGCGGTCCACCCGGCACCTGGGGCTGACCGATGCGGGCCGTGAGTACTACGCGCGGGTGTCGAGTGCACTGGCCGGCGTGCAAGAGGCGCACGCCGCCGTCGCCGAGCTGCAGGACCGTCCGCGCGGCACGGTGCGGCTCGTCGCGCCATCGGAGTGGTCGGGATGGATCCTCGCGCCGATCATCGCGATGTTCGTCGAGCAGTATCCGGACATCTCGATCGATCTCTCGCTGACGGATCGCCAGGTCGATCTGCTGCGCGAAGGATTCGATCTCGGTCTCGTCGCCGGCCCTCTGCCTGATTCGTCGCTCGTCACGCGCACGATCCGCACGATCGACTCGGGGTTGTTTGCGAGTCAGGCGTATCTCGATCGACATGGCGTGCCAACGAGCGTCGACGACCTCGCAGCGCATCAGTTCATCGTCCGCCGTCCTGGTCCGACGAACCGGTTGTCCATCACCCATGCCGGCGGCACCGACACCATCGTCGTCACGGGACGTGTGGCGACGGATGATCGCGGGTTCGTGTATGAAGCGGTGCGCGCCGGCCTCGGCATCGGCGTGCTGCCACGCAAGGGCTGTGCGGCGCATCTTGGCCTGGTGCCGGTGCTGCCGGATCATCAACTACCCGGCTTTCCGATCCACCTGATTCATCCGGCGTTACGTCACGTGCCGCAACGCGTGGCGCTATTCGGCGACTTCCTCTTCGCCCATCTCAATCCGGATGGTGAAGGGCTCTGCGCGCGAGCCGCGGCGGAGGCAGCGGCGGACGTTCGCTGAGATCGCGAGCGCATGATCGCGAGGCGCTCAGCGTGCATGAGTCGCGCGGCGCCGTCTCAGCGGCGATTGCGCAGCCAGTCCCACGCGCCGGTACCGTAGAGCGCCCACGCCACGAACAACGGCTGCGCAAACAGACGGCCGAAGCGTTTCGCGTCGGTATCGAGCCCGAACGCCGACAGGCCGTGAATGTATTGCGAGATGTTGCCGGGGAAGACGGCGACGAGGAACGCGGCGGTGCCCAGACCGATCGGCACACGGTGACGCGGCAGCGCGATGAGGCTGGCGCCAATCGCGATCTCGGCCACGCCCGAAACCTCGACCACGGTGCTCGCCGGCAGCGGGATTGACGCCGGCACCTGTGCATGGAAGGGTCGCTTCGCGAAGGTCAGGTGGCTGATGCCGGTGGACAACAGCATCGCCCCCAGCGCGATGCGCGCGACGTTCTGAAGCGTGGAGGGCGGCGGCGAGGGTGGCGATAATTGGCGAGTCATGGGGAAGGTTCCTGCAACAAGCCTGCCCAGAAAGGACCGCGCCTTCGCCGACGCGAAGCGGCGGTCCTAAGTGTTTCCCCTTACACTGCGGACGAGGTGCGTATGAAACTTTCCATCTCCGCTGCGCTGGCGCTGACTGTGGTCGTTGCGTTCACCTCGGCCGCGCCCGAGGCGCAGCGCCGGCGCGCGCCGGGAACATCAGCACCGGGCGCGCGAGACGAGCGGACGCTCACCGTCGGTGGTCGCACGCGCTCGTATCTCGTCCACGACTTCGCCGGCAACACCGCGCCGGCACCGGTGGTGATCGTGCTGCACGGCGGCGGCGGTAACGCCGAGAACGCCGTGCAGATGACCGGATTCGATCGCCTCGCCGCGCGCGAGCGCTTCATCGTCGTCTATCCGAACGGCACGGGCGGCCGCGAAGGCACCCTGCGTCGTCGGGCCGCGCGCGAACGCGACATCCTGCTCACCTGGAACGCCGGGCATTGCTGCGCGTCCGCGATGGTCAATCGCGTGGACGATGTGCGGTTCATCGAGCAGGTGATCGATGAACTCGTGGCGTCGGGGCGCGGCGACGCGACGCGCGTCTACGTCACCGGCATGTCGAACGGCGCGATGATGGCGCACCGGCTGGGACGCGAACTCTCGACGAAGATTGCGGCGATCGCGCCGGTCGTGGGCGCGACGTTTGGCGACGAACCCGCTCCTGATGCACCAGTCGCCGCCTTCATCATCGTCGGCGCGGATGATCAGACGGTACCGGCTAACGGCGGGTCACTCAAGCTGCGCGGGCCCGCCGGCAATACATCCGCCGCCGATCGCGATGTGGCGCCGGCCATGGACCAGGCGACGTACTGGGCGCGCCACGACGGCTGCGGCCAACCCGTTCGCCGCGACACCAGCGTGTCGGACCGCACCGAGTGGGCGTCGTGCCGCGGCGGCACGTCAGTGGTGTTTCACAGCGTGAAGAACAACGGCCACGCCTGGCCGGGCGGCCAGCCCGGTCGACAGGGCGCCGCGGTGCCGACGACGGCCTTCGACGCCACAGAGGAGATGTGGGCGTTCTTCACCCGCCACCGCATCAACGCAAACTGACGTGTCTGCAAGGAAACCACGAAGACACGAAGAAGAAAGCTGACCGCGAAGGACTCGAAGGGCACAAAAGAAGAATGAGAGAGCGGGCTCCCCTTCTTCTTTGTGATCGTCGTGCGCTTCGTGGTCGGCGAAGGCGCCTTCGTGCCGTCGTGGTTTCTTTTGATCAGCGCTTTGCCGGCGGTGTTTCGGCGGCGGGCTTGACCGCTTGCGCAGTCTGCAGGCCCGGCACCGCCACGCCCTTGAGCGCGAGCTGGCCCTGACGTGCGTAGTCGATGGACTCGCCCAGGATGCGCGCGGCTTCCTGCGGCGCGTGGAAGCCGGTGGAGTTCTCGGCTTCGACGAAGTCGAGCATGAACTGGGCGCGGCGCTGCAGCTTGCGCGGCAGGTCCAGTTCCGCGTCGGACATCCCACTCGCTCGCGCCGCCTTGATGTCGCCGATGAGCGCGACGAGCGCTTCCATCGAGCGGTTGCGCAGGCCGAAGACGCGATCCTGATTCGTCTCGACGCGCGCACGTAGCTCGGCCTCCGGCCAGTGATGGCACGTCTGGCAGGCGTTGTTGATGTTCAGCATCGGGCTGCGCACATGGTGGTCGCTGATCTTCTGCGCGCCGACGCGCTGATAGGGCATGTGGCAATCCGAGCACGTCACGCCGGAGCGCGCGTGGATGCCCTGGCTCCACATCTCGAACTCGGGATGCTGCGCCTTCAGCACGGGAGCGCCGGTGTCGGCGTGCGTCCAGTCGTCATGCGGGTTCTCTTCGTAGTACTGCAGGATCTCCTCGACCTTGACGCCCTTGGTCCACGGATAGGTGAGCCGCTTGTCGGCGCCCTTGAAGTAATACTCGACGTGGCACTGCCCGCAGACGAAGGCGCGCATCTCCTGGCGCGACGCCATGCGGTTGACGTCGTAGTCGGCGACGCCCTGCGTTGCCTTCAGCGCCCGGATGCCCTCGATGAACGCCGGCCGCGTCACGCGCAGCTGCATCGTCGAGGCATCGTGGCAGTCGATGCAGGCGACCGGATGGCTGACTTCCTTGCGCGCCTCGAAGTACGGCATGTGGTTCATCGCCTCGAAGCCCTTGAAGATGTCGCCGCCGCCGAGTTTCTTGAACGGGACGTACACCGAGGCGTGGCAGTTCATGCACGTGCCGGGCTGCTTCACCACCGTCTGCCGCTCGGTGAACGTCTGGTCGTCCAGCATGTGCGCGTGGCCGCGCTCTTCGCGGAAGTCGCGGGCGAACGCGTAGCCGGCCCAGATGGTCTTGAGCCGCGGGTCTTCCTCGAGCCTCGACTGCGCCACCACTGATCGCGGATCGGCGGCCGTCGGCGTCCGCGGCACCGCTTCACTGCCGCCGTAGCGTGTGCGCTGCTGATCGACGGTCCGTCGATAGGCGTCGTACTGCTGCGGGAAGTTCTGTCCCCAGACGGCGGGGTCTTCGGTGTCGTCAGTGAGTTCGACGACGCGGTAGAACGGGTTGCGGGCTTCCTGCTGCCGCTCGAAGATGTTGACGAGCAGGGCGACGAGGCCGAGCGTGGCCGCCGCGACGGCGATGGTGATGAGGGCGAGCGCGCGTGTGCTGATGCGGCGCCGGCGGGTGGGAGTCTGGTCCATCATGATTCACTCCGTCCGTTCATTCGAGATGCCCGACGGTCGAATGGCATCGAATGCACGACAGGCGATTGGTCTCGGGGTGCGGTCCTTCGATGGCGCTGACGATGTCCTCATGACATTTGCGGCAGGCCTGCTCGGTGACGTCGGCGTTGCGCGCGTTGATGCGCAGCGGCTCGGGAAAGCGACCAGTCGTGAACGCCAGCGAGTGATTGAAGCCGTTGAGCGCCTTGGTCGCGTACTTGGGAATCAGTCCGGGCGGGGTATGGCAGTCGTTGCACGCGGCGACGGATCGGTGCGGGCTTTTGATCCACGCGCGGTAGTGATCGTCCATCACATGACAGTTGGCGCACGCGGCCGGATCGTTGGTCAGGTATGCGTATCCCTTCGCATAGACGAAGGTGTAGCCGCCGATGGCGATGAGCATGCCCGCCGTGACGGCGAGCAGGATGGGAACGACGCGTCTCACGACTATCCCAGCATAGGCAACGGCGCGCGATGACGCAATCGGCTGAGGTGATGCGCCGTCCTTCAGCGGTCGAACTTCTCGGTCGCTCCCGCGTGGCCGTGTGTCCAGTAGCCCGCCACCTTGGTCCACGGCAGCGGATGCTGGCGCTCCTCGAGCACGTGACGCCGCAGCGCGCGGGCGATGCCGGTTTCAGACGCGATCCAGACGAAGCCGTCACCCGATGGCCACACCTCGTCGGCGAGCGCGGCAAGGATCAACGAAGGATCCGCGGCCTGTTCCGCTGAGCGATGCACCCACACGGCGCGATGATCTGCCTCCGTGTCGAACGCCTGCTGGTCCTCGGCACCCGGAACCGACACGATCGTCACGACGGGCGTGCCCGACGGAAGCGCTTCGACGCGACGGCCGATGGCCGGCAGCGCCGTTTCATCGCCCACCAGCAGCCACCAGTCGAAGTCGGTGGGACCAGGCTGGAGCCGCGCGGTCCGGCAATTTCGATCGTCTGTCCCGCCGCCGCCCGACGCGCCCACGCCGTCGCCGGGCCGGCGTCGTGCAGCGCGAAGTCGAGCGTGAGCGTGCGTGCGGCGCTGTCGACGAAGCGCGGCGTGTAGTCGCGGCCTTCCACACCAGAGGCCGTCGGCACGAACAGCTTCACGTGATCGTCCGCCGCCGGCGAGGCAAAGCCCTCCAGGCTGTCGCCGCCGAGCACGATCCGTTGCATGTGCGGCGTCAGTCGCTCGACGCGCACTACCGTTACCGTGCGGCGCTGCAGTTCGTGTTTGACGCGAACGATCTCGTGCTTCATTCACCCCCACGATATCGCACGCGTGCGTCACACGGTCTGACTCAGGCTGTAGGACATCGCCGCCAGCCACACCCAGCCGATGACGACGGCGAACCAGATGCCGGCGACGCCGATGGGAAGAGCGATGCCGCCGAAGAAGCCGACGACCACGGAAAGCCCGGTGAACAACGAGAACCAGCCGAGCCAGCCGAGGCCACGGCGCATCATCGGCCGCGTTGCGGTGAGCGCGCTGATCGCCAGCGACAGGAAACCCAGCGCACCGACGATGAAGTGCAGCAGGCCGATGGTGCTGATGGACGTCGGTGGACCTTCCGGCGTGCCCGGTGGAAAACCGTCCACCGGGTCGGCCGGGAAGACCGCCGCGAGGAACACCGACAAACCATACACACCGAGGCACCACGTGGTGGCGCGTGCGCTGGAGCCCAGCGCGCGCTTGAAGCCGACGGCGGCGGCCATCACCATCACGCCGGTGAGCGCGAAGTTCACGGTCTGCACCCAGCCGCCGGGGCCGTTGGCCAGCACGCTGAGCGGATGACGGCCGAGATCGAAACCGTCGCGCACGAAGGCCTGCGCGAGGCCGAGAGTGAGGAAGAACGGGCCGGCCACGAGTCCCCAGCGCAGCAGCGATCGCGCGGGGGGCCGGTCGAGCGGCAGTGTCGAATCAGTGAAGGTCATGAGTGCCTCCTCGGGGGTCTGGGGGTCTGGGGGTCTGGAGGGCTGGAGGGACGATCTGGGGTCTCAAATCTGCTACCAGCCCACCAGTCTTCCAGTCCTCCAGCCCTCCAGCCCTCCAGTCCTCCAGTCCTCCAGTCCTCCAGTCCTCCAGCCCTGCCGTCATTCCGGTATCGCCGCTTCCACCAACTGCGCGAGCAGCGTCAGCGATTCCTGCCAGCCCAGCGTGCACGCATCGGGCGGAATCTGGTCCGGCAGGTTTTCCTGCACGATGTGGACCTCGGTGCCGACGGACACTTTCTTCAACGTCACCGTCACCGTCATCACCTCCGGCATGTGCGGATTGTCGAACTTGTCGGTCCAGCGCAGGCGTTCGCCAGGCACCAGCTCGAGATACTCGCCACCAAAGCCGTGGCTGGTCCCGGTGGCGAAGTTCGTGAACGACATCGTGTAGCGGCCACCGACGCGCTGGTCGGACTGATGCACCTTGCCGGTGAAGCCGTTGGGCGGCAGCCACTTGGCCATCGCATCCGGATCGATGAAGGCACGGTAGACAACGTCGGGCGCGGCACGCAGCACGCGGTGGAACTGAACGGTACTCGGCATCATTCCCTCCTCGAGCGGCACGGTCTGGTGTCGCTGTTCTTGATCCTTTGACCGCTGCCCGCGCAAGAAATCATCGGTCCACCCCAGGCAGGGAAGCGCGCGTCGTTGGCAAACGCCTGACTGCGCTGTGGTCCGCCGAGCTACAAACCCGTCTATCGCACTCGGAGTCTGTTGCCGAAGTAATGATCGTTTCGTAAGATCCGGCAGCCGGAATAATCGGCGTATTACTGCTGAGTTACCAGTTTCGGAATGTTCGACTCCGACCACGCGCCCCGGTCCGTCTCGTCCACCGGCTCGCCCTGGCCCCACGCGGGTTGTGCGCGGCCGCGTCCGTTCCGTCCCCTGCACGTGCTGCTCATCCCCGGCGATGCGCGTGACGATGCGTTGCTGGCGCGTGAGTTGGCCGCGGGCGGATATGCCACCTCGCTGTCGGCGGTCGACTCACCATCGGCGCTGCACGCCCGGCTCGAGCGCCGCGCCTGGGATCTGCTGATCGCCGACCTGGTGCCGGAGGGGTTCGGCGCGCTCGCGGCGCTGGAGATTATCCAGGCGAGTCACATCGACCTGCCGGTGCTCGTCGTCGCCGGGGCACGCGGCGAGGATCGCGCGGTGCACGCCATGCGCGCCGGCGCCAGCGACTATCTCGCCAGGAATCGCCTGGTGACGATTGGCCCGATTGTCGATCGCATCCTGAAGGAGAGCGCGGAGCGACGAACGAGGCAAGAGGCCGAGCGCGCCGCGCGCGAACGCGAGCAGCAGGCGCTGCTCGAACTGGCCACTGCCTACGACGCCACCGTTGAAGGCTGGTCGCGCGCGCTGGATCTCCGCGATCATGAAACGGAAGGTCACAGCCGGCGCGTCGCCGAAGTAACGGTGAAGCTGGCGCGCCGCATGGGTGTCAGCGAGATCGACCTCGTGCACATCCGGCGCGGCGCCCTGCTGCACGACATCGGCAAGATCGGCGTGCCCGACGCCGTGCTGCTCAAACCGGCAGCGCTGACGCCGGCGGAGTGGATCATCATGCGGCGTCATCCGGAACTGGCGCGTGAGCTCCTCGCGCCGATCGAGTACCTGCGGCCGGCGCTCGACATTCCGTACTGCCATCACGAGAAGTGGGACGGCACCGGGTATCCGCGTGGATTACAAGGCACGGAGATCCCGCTGGCGGCGCGAATTTTCGCGGCGGCGGACATCTGGGACGCGATCCGCTCCGATCGCCCGTATCGCAAGGGCTGGTCGACCGAGGCCGGCCGCGTCCACATGATGACGCTGTCGGGCACGCACCTCGACCCGGCGGTCGTCGCCGCGTTCCTCGACCTGCTGGCGGAGGATGACTCGGTGGGGCGCTAGATCACGAGGGTGCTGCACGAAGGTGCTGCACGAGGGTGCGCCACGGCGGTGCTTCACGAGGGTGCTGCACGAAGGTGCTCAACGATGGTGCGGAGCGGGAGTGCGATGCAGCCGAGCTCAGTACGGTTTCGCTGGGCCGCCTGCCGATTGCCGGGCGTGGCGCAGGGTGTCCAGCCGCGCTTGTGTGGCGGTCACCGCTGCATGATTGAGGCCGAAGAGCGTCCGCTGCGCGTCGAGCGCCGTGCGCAGGTGGGCTTCGGCGGCGTCGAGATCACCGGCGTCGTGGAGGAGCGATCCGAGGACGTATCGCGCGAACACGGTGTCGGGGTGGTCCGATCCGGATGTGTGCTCGCCGATCGCGAGCGCGCGCTCGGCCAACGGCAGCGCCGGCGCCAGGCGCGTCTGCCGCAGCAGGACGTAAGCCAGGTTGGCGAGTAACAAGCAGAGCGCCGGTGCCGCCTCGCCGGCACGGGCTTCGACGATCGGCGCGGCCCGCCGCAGCAGCGCCTCCGCCTCGTCGAGACGGCCGGTGCCGATGTGAATGCGCGCGAGGTTGTTGAGGATCGTCGCGGCTTCCGGATGATCGCCGCCGCGATCCTGCTCGAGCCGGACAAGCGCCTCGCGATACAGCGGCTCGGCCTGATCCGGATGCCCGAGCGTTCGATACGCCTCGCCCAGGGTGTTCAGCATCTGGACGATCGTGTGCGCATCGACGTCGATGGCGTCCGGCCCGGCACCGGCAGCCAGGGCACGCGCGCGCTCGAGCAGCGGCACGGCGAGGTCGGCACGTCCGGCGCGGAGGTGGACCGCCCCGAGACTGATCAGCGGCGTGACGAGCAGCGGATGATCGGGGCCGCGGTGCGCGACCAGCACATCGATCGCGCGTGACAGCCGCGTCGCCGCCGCGGTCCACTGGTCATCGGGCACGCACACATGGTAGTGAACCTCGCCGTCGTCGTGCCTGCTGACCCGACCGTTGGTCACATCTGACCAACACCACCCGAGGCTGCGTGCCGGTGGCGCAGCGCCTGGTACCGGAGTTGCCTCATCTCGTCCGGTTGGACGTTGGCGCATCCGCGCGCGCGTCCGGATCGTGAACGGCGTGAGCAGAAGTTCCTACTCATGCAGATGCAAGGAGCCGTACGACATGCCTCAGATGATCAACGCGCCACTGCTGGCAGCGGTGATGGCGGCGACACTGCTGACGTCGGGCTGTGACGACAGCCCGACCGGTCCGACTGATGCGGCCATCGTCACCTTCGGCGTCGGCAACGAGACGTTTCGCGCGCTGCTGACGACGAGGGAACAGGTGCGCGCCGCCGAGGCCGCGCGCGACGGCGGCCGGGCCAGCATTCCGGTCGGCCGGCTCGGTGCGGGGAACGGCGGCGTCAACACCGGCTGGACGTGGCACGTGGACGACGTCACGTTCGTCGAGGTGGCGATCGAGCTGTGCGACGCCGTGCCGTCGTATGTGGAAAGCGTCGGCCCCTCGTTCGGCAACGGCCAGTACTGCCCGTGGAGCGCGCGTGTGCTGGACATCGATCCGGTGTCATGATGCCGGTAGTCTGGACGTTTTGACTGTTGTGTCCATATCAGGCACAATGACGGCATGCCGGCATCAGCCACCGCCACCACTAGGAAGTCCCGTCGGGCGTCGACGCGGCGTATCGCCAACTTTCGCAACCACCGCGGCGACACTGTGACACCGATGTCGGTGACCGCCAGTGTCGCCAAGAGCGAGTTCGGACGTGTGCTCGAGACAGCGCTTCACGGCGGCGCCGTCGTCATCACCAGGCACAACGCGCCGCGCGCCGTCCTGATCTCTGTCGAGCAGTTCAACGCGATGTCTACTGCGGACACGACCCTCGACACCCTCGACCACGAATTCGATGCGCTGCTCGATCGCCTGCAGACGCCGGCCGTCCGTCGCGGGCTGAAGACCGCATTCGCCGCCTCCGGCAACGATGCCGGCAAGGCCGCTGTGGCCGCGGTGCGGAAACGTGGCCGGTAAGGCCCGGCGGCCGAGCATCTACGTGCTGGCCGGCACCAACGGCGCCGGCAAGAGCAGTGTCGGCGGAGCCACGATCCGCCGGTCGGGCGCCGACTACTTCAATACGGACGAAGCGACGACGCGGATTCTGGGCGCCAATCCCGGCAGCACGCTGGCCGAGGCGAATGCGGCCGCCTGGCAGCAGGGGAAACGTCTACTGGAGCGGGCGATCGACGAACGCCTGGATTTCGCCTTCGAGACGACGCTTGGAGGGCGCACCATGACGGCCCTGCTGGATCGGGCGCTGGCCGCCGACATCGACGTCCGCATGTGGTTCGTGGGCCTCGGCAGCCCGGAACTGCATATGGCTCGCGTTCGGGCGCGCGTGGCGCGCGGCGGTCACGACATCCCCGAAGCGAAGATTCGCGAGCGCTACGACCAGAGCCGCCTCAACGTCATTGCACTGCTGCCACGACTGACAGAACTGCGCGTATTCGACAACAGCACCGATGCCGACCCGCATACCGGGCGCGCGCCGCAGCCGCTCCTCATCCTGCACGTCCGGCGAGGCCGGATCGTCACGGTGATGGATCTCCGTCAGGTCCCGCAATGGGCGAAACCCATCGTCGCTGCCGCCCTCAAGACGTCCCGACGCGGATGAAGGCGCTTCACATCGTCCGCCGCTCGCGCGCCTCGTCTCTGTCGGCTCGACGACCGCACAACGTTCGAGCGGCCACGACGCTGGCGATGCTGCTGGCCGTGCTGTCGGTGTTGCCCGTCGCCGCGCAGCCGCTGGACCCGCTCGCCGCGGTGTCGTGGATGGCCGGCTGCTGGTCGTTCCGGAGCGACGGTCGCACGGTGGATGAACAGTGGATGCGTCCCGCCGGCGGCGTCATGCTCGGCATGAGCCGCAGCGTGCCCGACGGCCGGGCGGGTTCGTTCGAGTTCGCGGTGATGCACACCCAGGACGGACGGCTCGTGTATGACGCACGGCCCGAGGGTCAGGCGCGAACACTCTTTCCACTCGCGAAGGCCGGCGCGGACGAAGTGATCTTCGAGAACCTCGCGCACGACTTCCCGCAGCGCGTCATCTATCGCCGTCTCGGCAACGATCGCATGCAGGCGCGCGTGGAGGGTCGCACCGCCAGGGGCGACCAGGGCTTCGACTATCCGTTCGCCCGCGTCGCGTGCCCGCAGTGACGCGTCTCCGCACGGATAGCGCGGTCTACCCCGCCTTCGCGATCGTCTGGTCGCACGCCGCGTGACCACGCCGACGGCGCTCGCGCTCCCACGCGTCGATGTCGGCCGCCGGCATCGGCCGCCCGAACATGAAACCCTGCAGGCGATCGCAGCCGATCTGCTGCAGGAAGTGATGCTGCACCGGCGTCTCGATCCCTTCGGCGATCGTCTGGTGCCCCAGCGCGTGCGCCATCCCGACGATCGCCTTGACGATGCTTTCGCTCTTGGCGTTGATGCCGATGTCGGCGACGAGCGAGCGATCGATCTTGAGCGTGTTGAACGGCAGCCGGGCAATCTGCGAGAGGTTCGAGAAGCCGATGCCGAAGTCGTCCACCGAGATGAGGATGCCGGCGGCCTGCAGCTTCTCCATGCGATCCTTGGTCGAGGTGAAGTCCGACATGATCATCGACTCGGTGATCTCGAGTTCGATCATCTCGGCCGGCACACCGTGGTCGCGCAGCACCGCGAGGATCTCGGCGACGAGATGCGGGTTCTGGAACTGCGCCGGCGACACGTTGATGGCGACGCTGCGGCGGACGCCGGCGTCGAGCCAGGCGCGGCACTGCCGCACGGCCAGGCGCATCACGTGCGCGCCGAGCGCCGGCATCAGGCCCGCCTGTTCGGCGATGGGCACGAAGGTCGCCGGCTCGATCGGCCCGCGCGTCGGGTGATCCCAGCGGGCCAGCGCCTCGAAGCCGGCACAGTCCAGCGTCCGGCTGTCGAGCTTCGGTTGATAGTGCAGCGTCAGGTCCTCGTGCTCCAGGGCGCGACGCAGGTCGGCTTCGAGCCCCGCGCGTTCGACAGCGACGGCGTGCAGTTCCGGTGAAAAGAACGTGCGGCGCCCCTTGCCCGCCTGCTTCGCCGCATACATCGCCAGGTCGGCGAAGTTGAGCAGCTCGGTCGAATCGGCGCTGTCGTCCGGCGCCCGCACGATGCCGATGCTGGCGCCGATGCGGATCTCGTGGCCCTCCACCGTGAACGGCTCCTCGAGCGACTCGAGAATCGCGGTGGCCCGCGTCTCCAGCGTCTGGCGGTCGGTGACATTCGGCAGCAGCGCCACGAACTCGTCGCCGGCAAACCGCACGAAGACGATGTCCTCCGGCGGCCGGTGGCAGAGCTCGCCGAATGGCGTGGTGCAGGTGTCGAGCTGATCGATCGTGCGATCGAGGCCGCGATGGATGATCCGCCGGCTCGCCTGACGCAGCACCTCGTCGCCGACGCGGTGGCCGAGGGTGTCGTTCACCGTCTTGAAGCCGTCGAGATCGATGAACAGCAAGGCGCCGTGCCCGGGCCGCTCCGTCGACGTGAAATGGCGCAGGACATGCGTGATGACGACGCGGTTCGGCAGGCCCGTCACCGTATCGCTGTAGGCCAGCATGTTCATGCGCAGGATGTTGGAGTTGAGCCGGCCGACCATGCGACGGAAACTGTCGGCAAGGCCGCCGACCTCGCACGCGCAGTCGACATCGACAGGCCGGTTGAAGTCGCCGTCGGCAATCGCCTCGGTGCTCCGCCACATCGCCCTGATCTGCGTCGTCAACTTGCGCGCGGCAAGGTAGGTGATGGAAGTTGGTACCGTGATCGCGGCGCCCAGCACCAGCACGATGAGCGGCCGCGGCGCGGCGTCGTAGCCGACGTGCACCCACAGGTAGAGCTGCGCGGAGATGCACAGAACGGCGAACACCGCGGTCATCAGCGCGAAGCGAATCGGAATGCTGTTCAGCCCGGTGCCCTTGATCATCACGCGCGGTCCCGGGCCTGAGGTCAGGCGCAGGGCGACATGATCACGATCGGCAGGCGCGGCGGATACTTTATCGAGACGAAGCGACCGGCGACGACACGAAGCCACGATGGCGCACGGAGACCATGGCGATGATTCGACGTTCCCGCCCCGATGAGGGCACCCGCATCATTGAAATCTGGCGCGGCGCCGTTGACGCCACTCATCACTTTCTGACGCCGGAGGATCGCCTCGCCATCGATGAAATGGTGTGCGGGTTCCTGCCGCACGCGCCACTGTGGCTGGCAGTCGATGAGAATGACTACCCGCTGGCCTTCATGCTGATTGACGACGGGCACATGGAGGCGCTGTTCGTTGATCCCGCCTGGCGCGGGACCGGTCTTGGTGCCGCCCTTGTGCAGCATGGCCTCGCGCTTCATCCCGGAATGACAACCGACGTCAACGAGCAGAATGATCAGGCCGTTCGCTTCTATGAACGAATGGGATTCAGGCGGACAGGCCGTTCGCCGATCGACGGGCAGGGCAGGCCATATCCACTCATTCACCTGGAATATCCGAGCTGAGTTCCCGCCTTCGCGCTTCGCGCTCCGGCGAGGCTTCGCCCGACCCAGCCCCCCAAGCGCTTCAAGCCCTCCAAGCCCTTCAAGCCCCCCAGCCCCCCAGTCCCCCAGCCCTCCAGCCCTCCGTCTACTGCTTCGCGACGTTGAACTTGCGGTAGTTCGAGAACTCCGACGTCCCGCCGACGCGCATCATGCGCACC
>JADZCY010000069.1 GCA_020851325.1 Acidobacteriota bacterium
CGCATCTGCGGCTGACTTTGCTATCCTGAGGGTCCTTGTGAAATCCGGGAACAAGCGAAAGGCCCCCAGCGACCAGGTCTCCGAGCTGACGACCAACCGGCTCTCGATCTATCTCCGCTGCCTCAACCGCCTGGAGCAGGCCGGCGTCGACACCATCTCGTCGCAGGCCCTGGCCGAGCAGTTTCATCTGAACGCGGCGCAGATTCGCAAGGATCTGGCCTATTTCGGCGAGTTCGGGGTCCGCGGCGTCGGCTACTACGTCAAGGACCTGAAGCTGCACCTGCGCAAGATTCTCGGCCTCGACAGGAAGCTCCGTGTGGCCGTGCTCGGCGCCGGCAACCTCGGCCAGGCCCTGGCCGACTACCCGGGCTTCGGCCGCGAGGGCTTCGAGATCGTCGCCATGTTCGACACCGCCGCCGAGAAGATCGGCGATCAGTCTCGCAGTGGTGTGCCGATCTACGACATCCGCGACCTGAAGAAGATGGCACGGCGCGAGCGCATCGACATCGGCGTGATGGCCGTGCCGGCCGAGGCGGCGCAGTCGGTGCTGGACATGGCCGTAGCGGCGGGCGTGAAGGCGATCTTGAATTTCTCGCCCGGCGCGATCAAAATCCCGCTCGGCGTGAAGCTGAAGAGCGTGGACCTCACCGTGTCGCTCGAAAGCCTCTCCTTCTATCTCGCGCAAGGAGGAGAAGGTGAGTAAGAAGGCGGGGCGAAGCCTCGCCGTAGCGGCGCCGCAGCGCCAAGCGCGTAGGCGCGCGAAGGCGGGAGGCGGGAGGCGGACGGCGGGAGGCGGTCTCTCGCACGTTGGCCCTGACGGCAAGGCGCGGATGGTGGATGTTGGCGACAAGCCGGTCACCGATCGCGAAGCGGTGGCGCGCGGGTCGATTGCGATGTCGGCGGCGGCTCGGCGGGCCATCCGCACCGGCGCGGTGAAGAAGGGTGATCCGCTCCAGGTGGCGCGGCTGGCCGGCATCATGGCGGCGAAACGGACGAGCGAACTGATTCCGCTCTGTCATCCGCTGCTGCTCACGCACATCAGCGTCGAGTTGACAGCGACGCGCACCGGCTACGACATCGACGCGCGCGTGCGCACGAGTGGACAGACCGGCGTCGAGATGGAAGCGCTGACGGCCGTCTCCGTCGCCGCGCTCACCATCTACGACATGCTCAAGGCGGTCGACAAGACGATGGTGATCGGCGAGATTCGCGTCGAGGAAAAGCGCGGAGGACGCTCGGGCACCTATCGTCGGCGCGACTGATCTCCGCCGCCTGCCGCCTGCCGCCTGCCGCCTGCCGTCTCCCGTCTCCCGCCTCCCGTCTCCCGCCTCCCGCCTCCCGTTCTCTGCTACCGTTTCCTGCCGTGACCGTCCTCATCCACATCCAGCACCCGGTGCCGCAGTGGCGCATCCCCGACGCGGTGGTCGAATCGCTGCGGGCGCGGTTTCCGGATGTCAGCTTCGTCAACGCGAAGACACCGGAGGAACGCGCCGCCGGGCTCGCCGACGCGGACGTGCTCTACACGTGGATCCTCAGCGCGGCGGAACTTGCGCGCGCGCCGAAGGTCCGCTGGTTTCACACCTCCGCGGTGGCGCTCGAGACGTTGTGCCTGCCGGAACTGTTCGCGCGCGGCGTGCGCGTCAGCAACACGCGCGGCGTGCAGGCGGTGCCGATCGCCGAGCACGTGCTGGCGATGCTGCTGGCCTTCGCCAAGCAGGTCCCGTTCACGCTCGTCAATCAGGCTACCGCGCATTGGGCGCAGACCGAATACATGGGCACGCGCCAGCCGTGGCTGATCACCGGGCGCACGCTCGGCCTGGTCGGCGTCGGGACGATCGGCTCGGCGCTCGCCGAACGCGCCGCGGCGCTCGGCATGAACGTGATGGCCGTGCGCCGGCAGTTGGATGGTGACGCCGTGCCGGGCATCACGCGCACGTTCGCGCCGTCGGAACTGCACGACATGCTGCGCCTCTGCGATGTCGTCGTCGTGGCCGCACCGTTGACGGCGGAGACCGAAGGCGTCTTCGACGCGCGCGCCTTCGCCGCCATGCGTCCCGGCGCCATCTTCATCAACGTCGGCCGCGCCCGCATCGTCGAGACCGACGCGTTGATCGCCGCGCTCCGCAGCGGACACCTCGGCGGCGCCAGCCTCGACGTGTTTCCGCAGGAACCGCTGCCGCCCGAGCATCCACTGTGGACGTGCCCGAACGTGATCCTCACGCCACACACGTCAGGCTTCCGTCAGGGACACTGGGAAGAAGTCGGCGCCATCTTCGCGGAGAACTTCGAGCGCCTCAACGCGGGAGAGCCGCTGATGTATGAAGTGCGGCGGGAACTCGGATACTAGGGAGGTCTTAGGTCCTAGGACGAGGGTGCGCAGCTAGATCACGCGGGTATTAGCTGGGTCCTAGGCAAGTGCTCTTGTCCACGCTCTCAGGCCCTGCAAGCCCAAGCCCTGCAAGGCCCAGCCCTCCAAGCCCTCGTGGACAAGGGATCCTTCCTAAGACCTAGGACCTAGGACCTAGGACCTGGTTCGGTGGCGGTTCGATGTGAATCACCGCGTCCTTGATCTGCGGGAACGCGGCCATGACGTGATCCTTCACGACGTGTGACAGCCGGTGCGCTTCGTGC
>JADZCY010000070.1 GCA_020851325.1 Acidobacteriota bacterium
ATCCGGCCTTGGGCGCTGCCTCTGCGCTGCTGATGAACACGACGGTCCTCACGGATGTCCGCGCGCTCGACAACCTGGATGAGCAGTGGCTGTCCGCGTGACCCGGTGCGCCGCGGATCGCTTCTAGGACGACGACAGTGACGCGGTGACCCTGGTCATCCGCTCGCGCGCGTCGTGCGCGACCGCGGCCAGGTCGGGCGCGTCGTCCAGCCCGACGCTGCCGAGCAGCGCTTCCGGATCAGTCAGATACACCCGCGACCGTGCAGCGTCTATCGCTTCCACCGCGACATTGCACGGCAGCAGCAGTCCGACGGACGGGTCCGCCGAGATCGCGCTGAAGGCGAGCGGCGGATTACAGGCGCCGAGGATCACGTACGGCCGAAAGTCGCGACCGAGCTTCTCGCGAAACGCGGCCCGCAGGTCGATCTCCGTCAGCACGCCGAAGCCTTCGGCCTTGAGCGCGTCCCGGACGCGCGCAACGGCCGCCTCGAACGACAACGGCAGCTCGACGATGAATCCCATGGGTGTCGACATGTCGGGAACTCCAGCGATGGTGGCTGTGAGTGAGAGCCCGTGCCGCGGCAAAAGGATTCGCCGAGCGTGCCGCCGGCCACGCACGCGGCGGCGACGTCACTGTTGATTCAGCACCTTCTGGATCCCGTCCCTGATCGACGCGGCGAGCGACGCGGGCACCTGCGGCGCCGGCAACTGCCGGCAGACGGCCAGCGTCCGCTTCAGCGAGTCGCACACGCCACGACAATGCGGACACGCGGCCAGATGTGCCTCCATCGTCGCGCACGCCCGCGGGTCGATGTCGCCTTCGAGATGCTGCGAGAACAGCGTCAGCACGTCGGGACAGACGGACTCACGCGGTGCCGGCAGCGACGATCGATCAAGCGTGGGTGCCAACGCCGTGCGCACGGCCACCCTGCCACGGTGCAGGCGGCTCTTCACCGCGTCGACGCTGATGTCCAGGATCGCCGCCACCTCCGGCGCCGTCAGTCCCTCGACATCACGCAGCACCAGCACCTCGCGCTGCGCCGGATCCAGCGCGTCGATCGCGCGCGTCAAGGCCGCCGCGAGCTGTTCATTGGCTGTTGTCTGTTCGGGGTCGGGCGATCGATCCGCCAGCGCCAGCGCGGCCTCCGCTCCCGGCGCGTCCAGCGACTCCTCGCGCGCAGGAGCGAACCTGCTGCGCCGGCGCTTCCGCATGCAGAACCGACGGGCGATGGTGTAGAGCCACGTCGAGATCGACGACTCGCCGCGAAAGCTGCGCACGGAGCGCGCCATGGCGAAGAGGCTCTCCTGCGTCACGTCGCCGGCGTCTTCGGCATTGCCGCACATCCGAAGGCCGAACCGGTAGACGTGCGGTTGATAGCGGACCAGCAGTGTGCCGAGTGCGGCGTTGTCACCGCGCCGCGCCGCCGCCAGGAGGTCGTCATCGGTCGGCGCCGTCACGCCAGCCGCGGCTGAACGGTCCGCATCCATCAGACGATTCTCACACGACCCGCAGCCGCCCGAACCCTTTCGGCGCCCGCGATCTCTTACTAGGAGAGACCAATCGGCCTCGGGCCACGGTGTCTGGATCGTGCTGTCTGCGGGAGAGAGTGAGATGACGGAGCTTACGACGATCGCGCGTGTGCTGGTGGGGATCGACCTCGATGAAGCGTCAGGTTCCGTCCTGAAGGTCGCCGGCGCGCTGGCGGCGGCGTGGAACGCCGAGGTCACCGTCTTTCACGCGACGACGGAGGAGGCGCCGGCATACTTCACGCCCGGGCAGATCGAGGCGCTGGAGGCAGCGCGGAAGGCCAGTCGTCAACGCACTGCTGATCAGGTCCGCCGCTTCGCCGAAGCGCACGTGCCGCGCGAGGTGAACGTGGTGATTGCCGAGGGCCCGCCGCAGGACGCCATCCTGCGCATGGCGCCGGCCTTCGATCTCATCGTCATCGGCACGCGGCGGCGTCAGGGTCTGCGTCGCTGGTGGCTGGGTTCTGTCGCCGAGGTCGTCGTTCGTCAGGCACCGTGTCCGGTGTTCGTGGTGCCCGATGGCGCCGTGGCGCCCGACGTCGGTGGCGTGCGGACCATTCTCAGTGCCGGCGTCGACGAGCATCCGTCGCGCGTCTGGGTCGAGCGGCTTCGGACGACGTTCGGAGCGCAGGTCGTGAGGTTTGCCGACATTCACCACTGCGACGCGGGTCGCATCCGCAACGCCGACGTCATCGTCCTCTCCATGTCGGGCGACAGCGATGCCGACGGTCAACTCAACGACATCGTCAGCGTGTTGAAGGAGTGCGCGCATCCGGTGCTGTTCGTCCCATCAGACGCGCGCGGCGGTGGACGTCACGGTGATGAAGACGAACCGGCGCTGCCGTCGTCCGACGCCAGTGGCGGGTAATGCAAGCCGTCGTGTGACGGCACTGCAGCCTCTGTCGGCACGGCTATCTGCACGTCCTCCGAGCCCATCAGGTGATACACGGCGCGGCCGGCGTGCAGCAGATAGTCCGCGATGATGCGGCGATGGCACCGCCACCACACTGCTTCCGCGCACATGACGGCTGTCGGTCGCGCCGCGGATACGTCGAGGAGCTGCGCCAGGCCGGCGCGAAACGGTTCGGACAACGCGTAGTCGGCGTAGTTGTGGAAGCTGCGGTTCTTCCAGAATGCGTTGACCGCCGCCGGCACGCTCTTCGACTGTTTGCGGAGTCCACCCAGTTCGCCGATGCGCATGTAGTCGATGCCGAACGGCGCCAGCGCGCCCGGCAACGCGTCGATGTTGTAGGCAGGATTGGCGCGCGAGCCCGGCATCTTCCGCACGTCGACGACAAGCGCGACGCCGCCCGCCTGG
>JADZCY010000071.1 GCA_020851325.1 Acidobacteriota bacterium
CAACCCTCGACGCGCGAGAGCGTCGCGTTCCTGTTCCCCGGACAGGGCAGCCAGTACGTCGGCATGGGCAAGGACGTCGCGCTGACCTTCCCCGACGCGTTCGGCGCGTGGCAGGACGCCATTTCGGCGCTGCCGGCGGAGAACGGCGAACCGTCGCTCGGCGAAGTCGTGTTCCCGCGTCCGGCGTTCGACAAGGATGGACTCCAGTCGCAGGAAACGCGTCTGCGCGCGACGAGCGCGGCGCAGCCGGCCCTGGCGGCGGCCAGCCTGGCGCAGCTGGCGCTGCTCACGCGTCTCGGACTGACGCCGGCGGCGGTGGCTGGTCACAGCTTCGGCGAACTCGGGGCGCTGCACACGGCAGGCGTCTTCGACGCCGGCACGCTGATGCGCCTGGCGCGCGCCCGCGGCCGCGCCATGGAAGCCTGCGCGCCGAAGGGCGATGCGGTGGCCGATACGCTCGGCAGCATGCTGGCGGTGGCTGGTGATGCCGACACGGTCCGCACGATCCTCGGCGAGCACGGCGATCCCAGCCTGGTGCTGGCCAACGACAATCACCCGCGTCAGGCCGTACTGAGCGGTCCGGTCGAGAGTCTCAAGAAGATCGAGCCGCGCCTGGCCGCGGCCGGATTGAGTTTCCAGCCGCTGAAGGTGGCGGCGGCGTTCCACTCGCCGCTGGTGGCGCCGGCGGCCAAGCAGTTTGGCGTGGATGTCCGCGCCGGCAAGATGGCGGCGCCGCGCATCCCGGTGATCGCCAACGCCAGCGCGCAGCCGTATCCCACCGGCGCCAAGGCCGTCCAGACGCAACTGGCGGATCAACTGGCGCAGCCGGTGCGGTTCCGCGAAAGCATCGACACGCTGTATGCCCGCGGCTGCCGCGTGTTCGTCGAGGTCGGCGCCGGCAGCGTGCTGACCGGTCTCACCACGAAGTGCCTGAACGGCCGGCCGCACGTCGCGCTGGCCCTCGATGGTCCGGGGCGGCACGGTCTGCGTTCCTTCTGGACCGCGATGGCCGATCTCGCCGTGCTCGGCCTGCCGCTGCAGTTCGAAGCGCTGCACGCGGTGAGCGGCGCGTATGTGCCCGCTCCCCCGCCGCCCACGGGTCCGGCGGTGGTCAAGGTTGGCGGCGCCAATCTCGGCAAGCCCTATCCGCCCGCACGCACGGAGGCAGGCGGCCCCGCGCCCCGCACCGTCGCGAGTACCCCTGCAAGCACGATCGTGAACACCCCCGTGGGCACGACCGTCAGCACCCCCGTGCGCACCAACGTGAGCACCGTCGTGGGCACCTCCGTGCGCACCCCCGTGAGCACGATCGTGAGCACCAACGTGAGCACCCCCGTGCGCACCACCCCCGTTCTTACTTCCCGAGTACAAACGAGCATGTCTGACAGCACTCTGCCCACGGTTCCGGTTGTCGTTCACTCCATGCAGGCGCAGATCCTCGAGGCGCAACGGCTTACGCAACAGGCGCTGCTCGAGAGCTTCAGCATGACCCTCCGCGGACTCGGTGGCGCCGCCACGGTGCAACCGGCCGCGTTGCAGGTGGCAATGCCGCAGGCCCAGGTCGCACTGCCGGCACCGGTGATGATGGCGGCTCCGGCCCCCGTCCAACCGGCCTATGCGCCGCCGCCGCCGCAGCAGTACGCGCCCGCACCGCCGCCACCGGCGTATGCGCCGGCCCCAGTCGCCGCTCCCGCACCCGTGGCCGCCGTCGCGCCGCCGGCGCCGCGTCCCGCTGCAGTGGCGCCGCCCGCCCCGGCACCCGCGCCCGTTGCCGCCGCGCCCGCTCCGGTGGCCGCTGCACCGGCGGCCAGTTCCTCCTCCACCGTGCTGTCGATCATCGCGGAGAAGACCGGCTACCCGGTTGACGCGCTGGCGCCCGACATGGACCTCGAGGCCGATCTCGGGATCGACTCGATCAAGCGCGTGGAAATCCTTGGCGCGGTGAACGAGCGCGTGCCGGGCCTCGATGCCAGCAAGGTGTCGCCGGCCGACGTGCGCCGCGTCAGCGACCTGCTCGCGCTGCTCGGAGGATCGCCCGCGGACCCTCAGCAGGCCGCTGCCCGGTAGCCGCCGCTCCCGAGTCAGCGGCCGCGTCCGCCGTCGAACGCCGCGACGTCACGTGGTTGCCGCTGGCGGCCCCGGGCTCGCCGTTTCCGTCTCTCTCCACCTGCTCGTCGCTGGCCATCGCCGGCGGCAGCAAGGCCGACACCACCGCGCTCGCGCGCGCGCTGTCGTCCGCCAACATTCGTCTGGCCGCGGCCGACACGGCGTCTGCCGATCTCATCGTCCTGCTGCACGGGCTGGGCCGGGATCCGCTGCGCGCGGCCTTCGATGACCTCACCGCACTCGCTTCGCGCGCGACGCTGCCGAAGCTGATCGTCTCCGTCGCCGCCGACACCGCGCTGGCGGCTGGCGTTTCCGGTCTGGTGAAGACCGCGGCGCTCGAGTGGTCGGCGGAGTGGAAGTGCATCACGATTGAATCCGGCACGGCGATGCCCGCCAGCGTCGCCGCCGAACTCGCGCGCGGCGGTGTGGAGCGCGAAGTGCGCCTGGGCGCGAAACGCGCCGTGCGCATTCGCGTGGCCGGCCCGGCTGCGGGCGCGACACGCGCGATCACCGAAGGCCCGTGGGTGATCTCCGGCGGCGCGCGCGGCGTCACCGCCACCTGCGCCATCGAACTGGCAAAGGCCGGGGCGCGGAAGATCGTGCTGCTCGGCCGCTCGCGCCTCGAAGACGAACCGGCGGTGTGCCACGGCCTCGCCGACGAAGCGTCGCTGAAGCGCGCGTTGATCGGCGCCGCCAGCGGCAAGCCGGACCTGCGCGCGATTGGCAAACAGGTTTCCTCGATCCTCGGTCAGCGCGAAGTGCGCGCGACGATCGCCGCACTCGAAGCGGCAGGCGCCAGCGTACGCTACGCCGCTGCCGATGTGAGTGATGCGGCTGGCGTGGCCGCCGCGGTCGCCGACGCGCGCAAGGTGTGGGGACCGATGCGCGGTCTCGTGCACGGCGCCGGCGTGCTGGCCGACAAGCGCATCGGCGAAAAGACGCCGGAGCAATTTGCCTCGGTGCTGCAACCGAAACTGGATGGCGTGCGCGCGCTGCTGGGTGCGTGTGGCGACGATCCGCTCGAACAGATCTGCTTCTTCTCGTCGGTGGCCGCGCACAGCGGCAACCCCGGACAATCCGACTACGCCGCCGCCAACTCGGTGCTCGATCGCCTCGCGGAAGAAGAACAGGCGCGACGCGGCGACGCCTGCCACGTCGTGTCGATCGCGTGGGGACCGTGGGACGGCGGCATGGTCACCGAATCGCTGGCGCGGCACTTCACGGCGCGCGGCATCAGCCTGATCCCGCAGGCCGACGGCGCCCGTGCGTTCGTCGACGAACTCGCCCGCGGCACGGCAACGCAGGTGATCCTTGGCTGCGGGCTCGATCAGGTTCGCGAACGCCAGCACGATCGCCTGCACATCTCCGTCGCGGACCTGCCGGTGCTCGAAGGCCATCGCATCGAAAACGCTGCCGTACTGCCGATGACGATGGCACTCGACGCGTTATTGGGTGTGGGCCGTCAGACGCTGGGACCGGCGTGCGAACTGCTCGACCTGAAACTGCTCCAGGGCCTCGTGCTCACCGAAGGCCGCGCCGATCTCGACATCCGCACCGCGGATTCGCCGTCACGCGCGGGGATCACCGGCACGCTCGTGCACACGTCGGGACGGCCGGCGTATCAAGCCGACCTGACGCCTGTCGTCAATGGGTCCGTACCGCCGGCGAGGAAGCTGCCGAAGACGAGCGAGTCACTGCCGAAGACGTGCCGCAAGCCGTACGAGACGGCGCTCTTTCACGGGCCGTCGTTCCAGGTGATTCGCGAGATCGTGGACTGCACGCCGACCTCCATCAGCGCGCGCCTGGCCACGGCCGGCGCCATGGGCTGGCCGGATGCGTGGCAGCTCGATCCCGCCGCGCTCGACGGCGCGCTGCAACTGCTGCGCGTGTGGGGCGTCGCGCAGGACGGCCGCGCCAGCCTGCCGACGTCGATCGGACGCTGCCGCACCTGGGCAAGCTGGCCCACGAGCGGCGATGTCGGCTGCACGCTGCAGTGCCGCCGCGACAATCCGTTCAAGCTGAGCGCCGACGCGCTCTTCGTCGATCTGAAGACCGGCGCGCCGCTCCTCTCGCTCGACAACGTCGTCATGCACGTGCACGCCTGATGAACACCAGCCTCGCGGTGTCTGACCTATGAGCGTGTTCACTCCGATTGCCATCGTCGGGCGCGGCGCGGTGCTGCCGGGCGCGCTCGATACGCGCACGCTGTGGACGCGCGTGATCGCCCGCGACGACCTGACGGGGCCGAGCACGCGTGCGATGTGGGGCCTCGAACCCGGCGCGGTGTGCGCGGATCCACTGGAGCCGGCGGCGTGCGCACGTGGCGGCTACGTCAGTGGTTTCGAGCAGGCGTGGCGCGCGGACGGCTTTCTGGTCGACGCCGAAGAACTCGCGACGCTGCCCGCCGGCTGGCAGTGGCTGCTGCACGCGACCCGGCAGGGGCTGAACGAAGCCAACATCGGCGTCGGCGCCGGCGCGCGCGCCGGACTCGTGCTGGGATCGCTTGGCTACGCCACACGCGCGTTTGCCGATGCCGCGGCACGCCGCTGGTGCGGTGAGCTCGACGTCGACAGTCCGGCGCTGGCCGGCCAGAGCGGCGCCCTGCAGTGGACGCTGCGCGCGTGCGGATTGAATGGACCGCGCCTGGCGCTCGACGCCGCGTGTGCGTCTGGCCTGTATGCGCTCAAGTGCGCGTGCGATCAGCTTCAGGCAGGCCGCGCCGACGTGATGGTGGCGGCGGGACTGAACGCTGCCGACGATCTGTTCCTGCACATCGGCTTCACCGCGCTTGCCGCGCTCAGCCGCACGGGAAAGAGTTCGCCGCTCAGCACGCTCGCGGATGGCCTGTTACCGGCGGAAGGCGCCGCCGTTCTCGTGCTGAAGCGCCTGGACGACGCGGTGGCGGCGGGCGATCGCATCTTCGGCGTGGTGCGCGGCGTTGGCTTGAGTAACGACGGACGCGGCTCCGGTCTGCTCGCGCCGACGACCACCGGACAGCAGCGCGCGATTCGATCCGCGTACGCGGACGCGGGCCTGACGCCCGAGGGCGTCGAGTATCTCGAGTGTCACGCCACCGGCACGCTCGTTGGCGATCGCGAAGAAATCGTCAGCATCCGCGGCGTCTTCGGCGATCAGCCGATGCAGCTGGGTTCGCTGAAGGCGCAGCTCGGCCACTTGATCACCGCGAGCGCGACGGCCGGCGTGGTGAAGATCCTTGGCGCGTTCGAGCACGACACGATGCCGCCGGCGCCACGCGTCAGCCTCGATCATCCGATCGACATCCTGCGCGACAGCGCGTTGACGCTGCCTGCCGATGCGGCGGGATGGACACCGGCCGCAGCGCCGCGGCGTGCCGCCATCAACGCCTTTGGCTTCGGTGGCTGCAACGCGCATGCAGTGATCGACGGACCAGAAGCGGCCGACGATCTGTCGCGCAAGCCGAAGAGCCGCGCGAAGAAGAAGCCGCCCGCGACGTCGCCACTGCGCGCGCTCGCGCTCGTTGCGTGCGAAGTTTCAGTGGGCGCGGCGGCAGACACCTCGGCGACGCTCCGCGTGCTCACCGGACTCGATCCGGCCACGCGCCGCATCGCCGACATCCGCCTGGCGCTGAGGAACCTCGGCTTCCCGCCGACGGACCTCCAGCAGACGCTGCCGCAGCAGTTGCTGCTGTTGCGCGCCGCGCAGGCGATCAGGCCGCATCTCGACGGACTCGAGCGCGAACGCGTCGGCCTGTTCATCGGCACCGACGTCGATCCGGCCGGTGCCCGCCATGGCTGCCGCTGGCGTCTCGATCAGTTCCTGGGCCGTCCTGCCCGCGCCGCCGAACGCGACGCGGTCGTGCCGTCACTGCAGGCCGCGGGCGTGCTCGGGACGATGCCCAACATGCCGGCGAATCGTCTGAACAGCGCGCTGGACGTGCGTGGTCCGGGCTTCGTCATCAGCGACGACTTCGCCTCGGGCCGGCGTGCGTTCGAAGTGGCCGCCGAAGCGATCGCGCGTGGTGAAATCGACGCCGCGCTCGTTGGCGCGGTGGACGCCAGCGGCGGTGCGTTCGGCGACGATCCCGCCACGGCGGACACGGCCATCCTGCTGCTGTTCGTGCCGGCGGATCAGACCGGCGAGCGCGACGTGCTCGCCGTGTTCGAGCCGGCGCCGTCGGAAGCCGCCTCGCTGCCGCCGGCAATGCCGTGGCCCGAAGCCGGCGCCGCGCATCAACTGCTGCAGATGGCCGTCGGCGCGCTGTGCTGCCGTCACGCGCTATGGCCAAGCGATCCGTCGCAGCCGTGGATCACCGGCGATCGCCTGCTGCGTTTGCACGGCTGGCGGATTCACGCGCCGCGCGTCCAGGGCCTGGTGGACGAAGCGCCGCTGCTGGCGGAAGCGCAGACCACCGCGAAGCCGACTGGTGAACTCGCCTGGGTGTTCACCGGCGCCGCCGCGGCGTATCCCGGTGCGGGACGTGCGTTGCTGCGCGCGTTTCCCGAGGTCGGCGAAGCGCTGCGGGCCCGCGCGCCACGGTTGGCGGCCACACTGCCGGCACTGCTGGCGCAGCGGACGCTGTCGCTGATCGATCAACTGCAGCTGGCCACACTGGTGAGCCAGGCGCAGGTGGCACTGCTCGAGCGCGCCGGCGTCACGCCGGATGCCTGCCTCGGACTCTCGAGCGGCGAGACCAACGCGATCATGGCAACGCGCGCGTGGTCCGACATCGACGACCTGTTCGAGGCCGTCGAACGCTCCGGCATGTACGACCGCTACCTGGCGGGACGCTACGAAACGCTGCGCACGTCGTGGCACCTGGCGTCCGACGCGCCGGTGAACTGGCGCTGCTATCGCATCATCCACCCGGTGGACGAGTTGATGGCGGCCGTCACCTCGCGCGACCGTGTGCGCGTGCTGATCGTCCATCACGATCGCGACGCGGTGATCGGCGGCGACGACGAGGCGTGCCGCGCGCTGATCAACGACCTCGGCGCCAGCGCCGTGCCGATCAATCACGACCTGCTGGTGCACTGCCCCGAGCTCGAGCCGTTCGCGCGGACGTGGTACGAGGTGCACCATCGCAAGACGCGCGCGTTCGCGTCGCCGCGGCTGTACGCCAACGCGGTTCATGGCGTGTATCAACCGTCCGCCGATCGCTGCGCCGAGATTCTCACCGAGCAGGCGCGCAGCATGGTGGAGTTCAAGCCGACGGTGACACGCGCCTACGCCGACGGCGTGCGCACGTTTCTCGAGATCGGACCGCGCGGCGCCTGCACCGGCTGGATTCACGACATCCTCGAGAATCAGCCGCACACCGCGGTGGCCACCGACGGCACGCGGGGTTCGATTCGCGACCTCGCCGACGCGTTGACGACAATCGCCGCGGCAGGGCACTCGGTGGACGCGGCGTGGTGGAACAGCGAGATGCAGCGCGTGCGCGTGCTGCCGCCGCCCGAGGCGCGACAGACGAGCGAACCCGGCATTCATCTCGGCGGACACCTCGCCGTCCCCGCGTTCGATCCGTCACCGAAGCCGGTGCTACGCTTCCCCGCACCGCCGGCGCTGGTGCCGATTCTGCCCGAGCGGCTGCTGCCGATGCATGCGGCTGGCGCGGCCGCACCGGCCGCGAGCGCGCCGGAATACATCGACGCGACGTTCGTGATGATGGAGACGACCGACAGCGATCTGGCTTCGTCCGCTC
>JADZCY010000072.1 GCA_020851325.1 Acidobacteriota bacterium
TGATCGCCCATGACGAAGTAATAGCCCTCGGGAATCACCTGCGGGCCCCAGTCGTCGTGGCTGCGATACTCGGGCGGCACCTGCTCGTCGGGCAGCGGCACGTCGTTCACATACACGCGCCCGTCGACGACGCGCACCGTGTCGCCTTCCTCGGCGATGACGCGCTTGACGAACGACTTGTCGGGGTTGAGCGGGTAGTAGAGCATCACGATGTCGCCGCGCTGCGGCGAGGCGATGCGATACGCGAACTTGTTGACGATCAGCCGATCCTGATCGGCCAGCGTCGGCGCCATGCTCTGGCCTTCGACGCGCGCTACCTGGAACCCGAAGGTGACGATCAGCGTGGCGTAGACGGCGGCCGAGGCGAGCGTCTTGACCCAGGCGACGAACTCGTCGCGCCAGATCTCCATGCGCAGGCGCATGGCGTCGAGCTGTTCCGGCGCGGCGGCGTGATCCACCGGCGGCACCGGCGTCAGGCCGGGCGGCGTCAGCGGCGCGATGGCCTGGAACTGGAAGGGCGACCGTGGATTCTCGTCGCCCGGATCGGCGAACGCTACAACTTCAGGTACTCCCGCAGTCGTCGGGTCTGGACCCGGCTGACTGGGATCTCGGTCGCTTTCGCGTCCTTCATCCTGAGGATGTAGTTCCTGCTGAACCAAGGGACGATCTCCTTGATCTTGTTGATATTCACGAGATGCGACCGGTGCACCCGCCAGAACACGGCCGGGTCGAGCCGGGCCTGCAACTCGTCCAGGGTCCGGTCGTTCGACGTCCCGGATACCTGCCCAGTCACAATATTAATCGAATCGTCCACGACCGAGGCGTAGAGGATTTCCTCGGCCTGGACGAGCACGAACCGCTCGCCGATTTTGACGGCTAACTGGGTCGGTCGGTTCGGCGTCGCCATCAGCCGCACCAGCCGTTCGAGCTGTTCGCCGAGCGGCGGCGCGTCGGACCGCCGCGACCGCACGCGCTGGACGGCCGTGGACAGCCGGCTGGCATCGATCGGCTTCAGCAGGTAATCCACCGCGTTGACCTCGAACGCCTCGACGGCCCGGTGGTCGAAGGCGGTAACGAACACCACCGAGGCGCCGCTGCCGGCGTCCTGCAGGCGACGGACGACGTCCAGGCCGGTGAGGCCGGGCATCTGGATGTCGAGAAAGGCGAGATCGGGGTCGAGGCGCTGGATGGTGTCGACGGCCTCGAGACCGTCGGCCGCCTGGCCGACCACCTCCACGCCCTCCAACTGGCCCAGCAGGAAACACAACTCGTCTCGCGCATGCGCCTCGTCGTCCACGACGACGGCGGTGAGGAGCGACGAGTTCATGACGCCATCATGGCCGGCGCCAGGCCACGCGGAATTTCGACACGCGCCAGGGCGCCGCGACCGGGCGCCCCGGAAAGGATGAGTCGGCCTTCGGCGCCGTACAGCACCCGCAGGCGTTCGTTGACGTTGCTCAAGCCAATCCCGCTCGACAGCGCTTTCGGCAACCGCTCATCGGAAATGCCCAGCCCGTCATCTTCCACTTCGATGATGGCACGGTCGGGTTCGAGTCGCGCCCGGATGGTAATCGTGCCGGTGCCGACCTTGCGCGCCAGTCCGTGCTTGATGGCGTTCTCCACCAGCGGCTGCAGCAGCATGCTCGGGACGATGGTGTCCAGCGCCTCGGCGGCGATCAGCTTGCGGACCACCAGGCGCGGCCCGAAGCGCACCACTTCGATGTCCAGGTACTCGTCGGTGGCCGCCAGTTCCTCGCGCAGGGTGACGAACTGCTCGTCGCTCTGCATCAGCTTGCGCAGCAGTCCCGACAGTTTCTGGATCACCATGCGCGCCGTCTCCGGCTGCGACCGGATCAACGCCGACACCGAAGCCAGCGTGTTGAACAGGAAGTGCGGATTGATCTGGCTCTTCAGCGCCTCGACCTTTGCCGCCAGCAGCAGTTTCTCCTGCTCCTGCAGCCGATGCTCGATGCGGGCGTTGTTCCAGATCTTCATCGGGATCGACACGGTGAGCACTGTCGCGACATAGACGGCCACGAGCGGCCAGAACGCCCCCGCCTCCATGTGGAACAGCCGCGTCTCGCCGAAACGCGCGCCGACGGCCTGGCGAATCATCTCCAGGCCGATGGGCGCCGCCAGCAGCATCACCTGCGCGTTCACGTGCGGCGCGCGCAGCATCTGCCACACGTTGCCGGGCAGCCCGACCAGCGAAAACGGCGAGAAGCTCCAGATCTCTTCTTTCGCGCACAGTTCGCGGATGCCGCCGCCGGCAAAGCCGCAACCGATGGCAAATGGCAGCGCGCCATACTCGCCAGCCAGCAGCGCCGGCGAGCCCACGTACGCGCCAACGATGGCGCCGGTGTACGGACCGGCAATGAGACCGGCGAGAAACGCGCCTTCGAGCGTCAGGTCCGCGGCGTCGTAGTTGAGGAGCAGCCGGGCGATGACGCCGGCGGTAAAGGGGATGATCAGGCTGGCCGCGAACACCAGACGATCGGGCCAGTTGCGCTGCTCGAAGATCAGGATGTGGCGGAACCGGCGGAAGCGCGCCAGCATCGTCGCCAGCGTCGCCATCA
>JADZCY010000073.1 GCA_020851325.1 Acidobacteriota bacterium
ACCATCGTTGGTGACCGTGAAGCTGTAGCTCGCGACCGTTCCCGGTGTTGCCGCGGGCGGACCCGCGACGGCGATGCGCACGTCGGCCACGCTGACGAGCGTCGTCGATTCGGCGTCGGTGTTGTTGGTCAACACCGGATCGCCTTGCGTTGCCGCGATCGACGCCTGGTTGGTCAGTCCCGTGGCCGCCGGCGGCGTGGCCAGGGTGACGCCGACCACGGTGGTGCCGCCGGGCAGCAGCGTGCCGACGTTGCAGGTCACGACACCGCTGCTCGCCACGCACGGTGTGGAACCGGCGATCAGGCTCGTGCCGGCCGGCAGCGGATCCGTGATCGTCACCGCGGTCGCCGTCGCCGGTCCGTTGTTGGTCACCGTCAGCGCGTAGCTGAGCGGCGCTCCGGCCGCCTGTGCGTCGGGCGCATCTGTGATCAGGATCGCGACCTCGGCGGCACCGGCAGCGGCAATCAAGGTCGTTTCACTCGACGAGTTGTCCGCCGCGTTCGGATCCGGCGTCGCCGACGTGACGGTTGCCGTGTTCACGGCGCTGGTGCCGGGCGGTGTCGACGGGAGCACGCGCACCCTGAGATCGAGCGTCGCGGCGGCGCCGGCGGGGAGCGATGGCACCGAGCACGTCACCACGCCGGCAGCACCGATCGCGGGCGTCGTGCACGTCCAGCCAGCGGGAACGATGGCGCCTTCGAACACGGTGCCCGCGGGCAACACGTCGGTGATCACGACGGACGTCGCCGGCGCTGGACCGCGGTTCTCCACACGCACGCGATACGCGATCACGTCGTCCGGCGTCACGACGTCGGTGGCGTCGGACTGCGTGACGACGAGATCGGCGTCGATCGCGTTGCCGACCGTAGTGGACTGCGCCGCCTGGTTGTTCGTGAGTGACGGATCCGTTTCGGTGGCGGTGACATCAGCCTGGTTGACGAGGACGCCGGCCGCGGGCGGCGTGACGACCACGGTTACCGTCGCCGTCGAACCGTTCGTCAGCGTGCCAAGGTCGCAGCTCACCGTGGTGGTGCCCGCGCATGCGGTGCCCTGGCTCGGCGTGGCCGACACGAGCGTCACGCCCGCTGGCAGCGTGTCGGTGGCGATCACGCCGCTGGCCGTCGCCGGACCGTGATTGCGAATCGTCAGCGTATACGTGACGTTGCCGCCGGCCACCACCGGATCGACGTCGTCTGTCAGCGTCATCGACAAGTCGGCGGTACCGGGGCCGGCCACGGTGATTGGCGCGGCGTAGTGATTGTCGGCCGGGCGCAGATCCACCTGCTCGCCCGAGACGGCCGCGGCGTACGTGATCACCGCGCCGCTCAGCAGCGCCGGACTCACCTGCGTCGTGATGTCGATCGTGGTCGATGCGCCGGCGGCCAGCACCGCCGCCGTGCAGATCACGTCGCCGATGGTGTTGGGTGCGGGTGTCGTGCACGAGAAGCCCGGCGCCACGATCGCGGTCACCGCCGTGCCGGCCGGCATGGGATGACGGACCACCACCTGGGTGGCGTTGCTCGGGCCATGGTTGCGGACGACGATCGTGTGCGGCAACGTGCCCCCCGGCAGCGCCGGTCCGGGCGCGCCCGTGCGCAGCACCTCGAGGTCGGCGGTCGGCCGTTCACCGAAGTCGTAGCCGCCGGCGTCGGTCACGCCACCCGTGGGCAGCACGACGCCCGAGATGACGTCGTTGCCCACGGTGCCGAGTTGCGTGCCGGCGCGATCGACGCCGTCCGCGTAACCCGCGGGCTGCATCTCGCGCACGGTGTAGGTACCGGGCCTGAGCAGCAGGAACGCGTAGCCGCCGTCGGCGCCCGTCACCGTCGTCTGCGACACGGCATTGCCGAGATGATCCGTGCCCGTCAGCGTGATGGACACACCGGCAATCGGCGGTTCACCCGTCGTCAGCGCGCCGTTGCCGTCGACGTCGACGTAAACGGATCCGGCGAGGCTGTTGCTGTTGATGGTGACGTCCGCGGGATCGCTGGCGCGATACGTGTTCGCCGCCGCGCCCGGATGTGCTGTGTTCCCCGTGCGTTCCACGCCAAGCGCGTTGTGAGGCGAGGGCGAGGTTGCAGCGTTCCCCGGCAGGCCGGTCCACGAAAGGTTCGAGACGTTGGTGACGACCGTGGCGGGCGTCAACGCTTCGTCGAGCCGCGCCGTGAACGTGATCGTCGTCGAACCGCCGAGCGGCAGCGTCGTCCACGTCGCGTTGATGACGCCGCTCGACAGCGTGAGCGTGTCGGGCGCGGTGCCGGTGGCCGTCGGTCCGGCGGTGACCGTCAGGCCGGCCGGCAACGTATCCGACAGCGCCGATTCGAACGCCGGCGCGTTGCTGGCCGCGGCGTGTGACACTACGATCGTGTAGGTCACCGTGTCGCCGGCATCGGCCCTCGTGGGCGTCACGGTCTTCACCGCCTGCAGCCCCGGCTCGATGATGATGACGTTCGGTGCGGAGGCGTTCACCGGCGGCGTCACGGCGGTCCAGGTGACGCTGTTGTTGCGGCCGGTGCCGCGCACGTTCGTCGCCGTATTGAGGACGACCGCGCGATACGTCAACGTCAGTGTCTCGGGCGCGGCGTTGTTGACGTCGGTGTTGGTGATGGTGCCGAAGTTGAACAGGACGCGCCCGCCGGCCGTCTCCGTCGAACCCGTGGGATTGGACAC
>JADZCY010000074.1 GCA_020851325.1 Acidobacteriota bacterium
GCGGCGCGCGCGTTTGCCCTGGACCTCACCGATCGCGACGGTCCGGACCGTGTCGTGCGCCACGTCACCGACGCGATGGGGCCGATTGCCGCGCTCGTGAACAACGCGGGCCTGCGGCACGACGCGCTGCTGGCGATGACGCGTGACGAGGACTGGGACGCGCTCGTCGAGACCAATCAGGGCGGTGTGTTCCGCTGCTGCCGCGCCGTGCTGCCAGGGATGATTCACCAGCGCGGCGGCGTCATCGTCAACGTGTCGTCGCTGGGCGCGGTTGCCGGCGTCTCCGGCCAGGCGGCGTATGCGGCCAGCAAGGCGGCGGTGCTCGGCCTGACGCGGGCCCTGGCGCGCGAGATGGGCCGCCGCCACATCCGCGTCAACGCGGTGCTGCCCGGCTACGTGCCGACGGAGATGACCGCCGATCTGTCGCCCGCCGTGATCGAAAAGCTGCGCGCCACCGAGTGCCTGCCGCGCGGCACCTCCGCCGCCGACGTCGCGGCCCTTGTCGCGTTCCTCGCCTCGCCGCGTGCCGCGGCCATCACAGGACAGGCCGTTTGTGTCGATGCCGGCGCCTCCGCCTGACGTCGCGCTGCCGTCGCCGCGCCACGCGCCGGTGCGCGGGCTGAGCCACCGCATCCTCGGCCGGTTCCACGTCACCGGCGTCTTCTGGTATCGCCTGCATTATCTCGGCGCGCGCATCCTCTCGCCGCTCGGGATGCGCGTCATCATCCTGGTGTTCACGTCGTTCTTCTTCGTCGTGCTCAGCCGCATCCGTCGCGCGATTGCCGACAACCTGACGCCGGTGCTCGGTCCGGCGACGACGTGGGAACGCGGCCGGCGATCGTTCCGGACGATGCTGGCGTTCGCCGAGTGTCAGACGGATCGTTATCGTCGTGCGGCGCGGCCGGATCAGGTGCGACTCACGCTCGACGGCGAAGAGCACTGGCAGGCGGTGACCTCCGGCGGCCGCGGCGCGGTGCTGGTGACGGCGCACATCGGCGCCTGGGATCTGGGCGCCCAGCTTGGCGCCACCGAGGGACGCCGGCGCGTGCACATGGTGCGCGAAGAGGAGATGGATCCGCGCGCACAGGCCTTCGTCCGCGAGATTGCCGGGCGCGGCGGCGACGACTTCATCACCCACTTCGCCACCGACGACATGCGCCTCGGCCTTCAACTCCGCGACGCGCTCGCCGCCGGCGACATCGTCGCGCTGCAGGGCGACCGGCCGCGTCGCGGCGGGCGAACCGTGCCGGTGACGCTGTTCGGGCAGCCCATGGACCTGCCGGCCGGTCCGGCGGCGCTGGCGCGGGCGGCTGGCGTGCCGCTGGTGCCGGTGTTCAACTTCCGCGACGGCCTGCTGCAGACGCGCACGGTGGTGCGTCCGCCGATCGCCGTGCCGACGACCGGCGCGCGAGACGCGGACATCGCCGAGGCCACGCGCCGTCTCGCCCTCGATATCGAATGGGCGATCCGCGAGCGGCCGAATCAGTGGTTCTGTTTCCGCTCGCTCTGGCCGTCCTGAGCGGCGAAGAACTGCTGCCGCGCCTCGTTGTTCGACGGATCGAACAAGGTGTCGGGCACCGGCCGCTCCTCGAACGCCACCACCTCGATGCGCGTCGGTGGGTCTTTGCGCAGTAGATCCGTCACCTCGACGCGTCGCGCGTAGCGCTGATTGGCGCTCCACTCGTCAAAGTTCACCCGCGTGGCGGGACGGCCGCTCCGCAGCCGATACTCCGCGCGCTCCGGCCGCGCCGTGGCGGCGTTGACCTCGTAGCGCACCTGGGCATACTGCGCGGCTGCCGCGCGCGCGCGGAGTTCGTAGACGGTCAGCGGATCCGACCGCGACGCGCTCTCGTCCATCGACACCACGTCGTAGTCCTCCGCCAGCCGCAGCGAGAACAACACGTCCATCGTCGCCGCGCCGTAGATGCGATGTGAGGGTGCGAGCTTCACCGGCTGCTTCGCGTTGGGTGCGATGAGCCAGAGGTCGGTGCCGCGACGAAGCAGGAACTTGCCGGCTTCTTTCGGCGTCAGGAAACGGAGCAGCGTGCGGTCGGCGCCGGAGCGCCAGATTTCCACGGCGGTGGCCGCGTCCGACCCGCGCGCGATCGACAACCGGGCGCGGAACGATGTCGGCACGAACGCGCCAACGTCGCTGCGCCGCAGCAGGTCGCCGGCCTGCGCGCCGAGGTCGGCGTTCACATCCACGTTCGTGGTGATGATCGCGACCGCGATCACCAGCGCGGCGGTCACACGACACGACGTGGATTTCGGGCTAGACATGGCCGAGTGCCTCTACCACCTCGAGGCGCAGCACGCGCAGCATCGGCGGCACGGCCGCCAGTGTCAGCAGCACGGCCATGAAGGTGGCCACCCAGAGGAAATCCGCCGGCTCGATCAGCAGCGCGAGCTCAATCGGATCGACGGCGGCGGGCGGCGGCGGCATCTGGATGCGCAGCACGCCGATCACCGCGGCCACCACCAGCGTCAATAGACTACCTAGCGCCGTGCCGAGCACGGCCAGCCACAACGCCTCGAGCGTCATCAGCCCCGCCAGTTGGCCACGGCGCGTGCCGATGGCCAGCAGCGTGCCGAACTCGCGCACGCGTTCCAGCACCGACATCAGCAGCGTGTTGGCGACCGAGAGCGTGACCAGGCCGCCGATGATCAGGCCGAGCACCACGAAGATGCCGATGTAGAGGCCGCGCACCTGCTGGTAGAACGGGGCGCGGGTTTCCCAGTCAACCACTGACAACGCGCCGGGATGCGTGCGGACAACCGTCTCGATGTCGGCCATGGCCTCCGCCGTGCGCGCGCTGTCGTCCAGCGTGATCACCAGCGACGATACAGCCTCGGTGCCGACAAGGCGGCCCGCCGTGGCCACGTGCACCTGCACCAGGCGACCATCGAGATCCTGGAAGCCGCTGGTCATGATGCCGCGCACACGCAGATCGAGCGCGTTCAGCGTGCCGTCGACGGTGCTGCTCATCAGCGTGATCACGTCACCTGGATGCGCATCGAGCGTGCGTGCCAGCCCCTGGCCAAGAATCACTTCGTCGTCTCCCGGCAGCGGCGCGGCTTCCGGCAGCGGTTCGCCCTGGCGGATTTTCACCGTCATGCCCATGCGGCGCAGCCGTTCGGGTTCGACGGCAATGCCGAGCACGGCGCCGGTGCGATCGCCCAGCGTGGCGACGCCGGCAAACTGCATGGCGGCGCCGGCCGCCTTCACGTGCGGGCGCGCCTCGATGGCCTCGCGGAGTGCCTGCCAGTCGTGCAGTGCCGGTGGGGCGCCGGACCGATCGATCATCGTCGCGCCATCCGCCAGGCTCGAGGTCGGCGTCACTTCCAGATGGCCGAGCCCGCCCTGAATCAACGCGTCGCTGAGTCCGGCGAACGAATAGCGGATGAACCCGGTCGTCAGCAGCAGCCCCATCACGCCGACGGCGACGACCAGCAATGACAGCGCGGTGCGGCGGCGGTTGCGCGACAGGTTGCGGAGCGCGATGCGGGCGAGGATCACGACGGCCTCCGCTCGTCGGCGGCCAGGCGGCCGTCGGCCAGACGAATCACGCGCGGCGCCATGCCGGCGATGGCCGGGTCGTGCGTCGAGACGATGAACGTCGTGCCCTGCGACTGGTTCAGCTCGACGAGTAGCCCGACGATCGCCTGGCCGGTTTTCGAGTCGAGACTGGCGGTGGGTTCGTCAGCGAGGATGGCGCGCGGTTCGTGCACAAGCGCGCGCGCGATCGCCACACGTTGGCGTTCGCCACCGGACAAATGATCGGGCCGATGTGCGAGGCGATGACCGAGACCCACCGCCTCAAGGGCGCGGGTGACGCGAGCGCGGCGTTCGGCGCCCGGCATGCCGGCCAGCCACAGTCCGTACTCGACGTTCTCGTAGGCGGAAAGCACCGGCACGAGGTTGAAGGCCTGGAACACGAACCCGAGGTGGCGGCGCCGCAGCGCCACGCGCTCGCCTTCGCTGGCAGTGCCGAGGCTGGTGCCGTCGAAATGCACGTCGCCGGCGTCCGGACGATCGAGCCCGCCCAGCAGGTGCAGCAGCGTGCTCTTGCCGCTGCCCGACGGACCGGCCAGCACGACGAACTCGCCGCGAGCGATCTCGCACGACAGATCCCGCAGCGCATCGACGCGTTCGTCGCCGCGTACGTAGGAGCGCGACAGATGCGAGGTGACGAACAGCGCGCTCATCGGCCGTCGTCTTCCGTTGCGCGATGTGTGGTGATCTCGCCGTGCATCAGTCGCCGTTCACCCTGCCGCACTTCGATGGCGTAGATGGCGACGGGCGGGGCGCTGCCTTGCAGCGTGGCCGTCACCTGGAGCGGTGTATCGACGGGCAGGTGCGCCGCATCGAACGTGGCCGCACGCACGCGCACCAGGTGACCGTGACGCGGTGCGTGGTCCCGCGATCGATCCGCGGAATCATGCGACGCCTCGTCGACCGAATCGTCGACACCACCGGGTTCGAGCAGCGCCGCCGCCTGTGCGCCGATCTCCACGGCGAGAAACGCCGGGACGTGTCCCGCATGATGCAGCGGATGCGCGGCCGACACTCGCGCGGTGGCTTCGATGCTGCCGGCGCTGGTGGACCGAACGGCGCTGATGAGGAGGGCCGGGCCGCGATGCGGCAGTTGCCGCAACAGGTCAGACGTGGCCGGCATGATCGCCATGTGCCATGAAGAGCAGCGTGCCCGAAGACGCCAGCCCGGCGCCGCGTCGTACCTCGAAGCGCGCCGCGTCTGTGTCCTCGCCCGTCTGCACGGTGACCTCCACTGTGTCGTCGGGCCGGATTGGCGCGACGAACCGCAGGTTGCGCAATCCGGCAAGCGGACGATCGATGCCGCAGGCGACACTCGTCGCCACCGCCAGCGCCACGTGCACCACGCCGGGCAGGATCGGATCGCCGTCGAAATGTCCGGTGAAGCAGGGGTGGCCGGCGGGGAAGTGGAACGAGGCGGTCCGCGCGTCTGCCCGGACCGACACCGGATGCAGTCGTGCCTCCGGGAACGGACTGATCATGCTGACTCAGTATAGGCGCAGCCGGTAGAGCACGTTGTTGAGCGGGCCGTGCGCGTCGGGATCGTTCACCGGTTCGAACCC
>JADZCY010000075.1 GCA_020851325.1 Acidobacteriota bacterium
CGCCGGATGATCGCTTCGATCGCACCGCGCCGATCGTCATCCACATCGTCGCGGAGGAAGACCGACACTTCGGCCGCGTCCATCCACTGCTCGACGAAGCGCTGGAGGTTCGAGGTGAGAAGCAGGAAGCCACCGAGCGCGACGAACGCAATGGCGATGGTGCCGATCGACATCGCCGCGCCACGACCACCCCGCCGCAGGCTGGCCAGCGCCTCCTGCGCGGCATAGAGCATCAGTCCGTTCACGGCACCTCCGGGGTGTCGAGACGTCCGTGATCGAGATGGATGTGCCGCTTGCCGACGAAGCGAATCAGTTCCGGATTGTGCGTCGCGACGAGCACGGTGGTGCCGCGCGTGTTCATCTCGCGGAACAACTTCATGATCTCGATCGAGAGTTCCGGATCGAGGTTGCCGGTCGGTTCGTCCGCGAGCACGAGCTGCGGTTCGTTGACGAGCGCGCGGGCAATGGCGACGCGCTGCTGCTCACCGCCGGAGAGCTCGGGCGGAAACGCCTGCAGGCGGTGCTGCAGTCCCACCCACTTCAACACCTGATAGGTGCGCCGGCGCTGCTGATCGATCGGCACGCCGAGCACGCGCAGCGCGAACGAGACGTTCTCGAAGACGGTCTTGCCGGGAATCAGCTTGAAGTCCTGGAAGACGAAGCCGACGGTGCGCCGATAGGCCTGCACGTCGTTGGGCGACAGATGCGCCAGGTTGCGTCCGCCGACGATGACCTCGCCTTCGCTGGGACGATCCTGGAGGAGCAGCAGCTTGAGCAGCGTGCTCTTGCCGGCGCCGCTGGCGCCGGTGAGAAACACGAATTCTCCCTTGTCGATGGTCAGGGTGAGGTTGCGCAGGGCATAGAACCCCGGGCCGTAGGCCTTGCCAACGTTCCGCGCTTCGATCACGGTCGGTAGTCTACTCGCTCCACGTGCACGGCTCCGAATCCGGCGGCGATATCGAGACCAAGCGGCGCACGCTCCGCGTCGGCCGACAGCCAGAGCGTCCCCGACACCGGCTGCCGCCGTTCGAGACGCCGTTCGATGACGACCCGCAGACGCCAGGCGTCGACGGATGCCCCACTGATGGTGACGCGCTCGCGCCCTTCCACGGACACGCGCGCCAGCAGACTGCGTCCCGCGTCGTTCACCGGGATGCGCCATTCGCGCCCGACATCCAGATCCAGTGTGCGCACGTAGTACAGCGTGGAGATGGCATCGCGCGCCGCGCCGGACCACGGCGTGCCGGCGGTGTCCGTGCTGGACGCTTCTTCCACCGTTGCCGCGGTGCGCACCTGACGACGTTCGCCGTCGTAGACATACGCTCGCGTCAACTTACGCGCGCCTTCGTCGATCTGGCGCAGGTGCGCGATCGGCAGAAGGGTGTCGTTCGCGATGGTCGTGAACACGTCGCGTGCTTCGAAGAACCGCGATACCCAGGGTGCGGTCGATGCCGCGGCGACGAAACGCCACGCGGCGTGTGGCCAGCGCGTGCGCTCCTCCGCCGACGGCGCCTCCGTGCGCAGCGTGATGGTGCCCGCCGGCACATCGCCGATCCATCGCACGGCGAACGTGAGGATCTCGCCGGCTACGAACGGAATGGCTCCGGGCGGCGGCACGTCGGGACCGTCGAGTGCCAGCAGCGCGGCTTCGGCATCCGGGGTCCAGGCCACCTCATAGATCACGCGGCCGTCCACACGCGCGCGCTCGATCAACGATGACGCCGCGCGTATGTCGAGTGCGCGGTCCGACACGACGAAGCGGACGTCGAGTTCGCGCAGCATCGCCAGGCCTTCGACCGCCGGCAGCGTACTCAGCGCCTCGGCGATCGCGACGTAGTTCGACGGCCGTTGTCCGCTGTAGCCGTTGACGATCGGCCGGCCGTGCTGCAGCGCTTCGAGCATCACCGGCGTGCTGTCGATGTCGAGCCCGACGGGCAGGTAGACAACGGCGCCGGGCTCGGGCGCGTCGCGCAGCCAGCGTCCGGTGACCGTGTCCGTGACGGGCGCCGCCGCGAGCGTCATCGGCGCGTTGGCGTACTCGGTCGCCACCAGCGCAATGATCACCGCGAGCATCGTCCGGTCGCGGCGCACCCCGGCTCGCTGCAACATGAACCGCAGGCCCACTGCGGCCAGCAGCGACAACCCGAGCATGACGACCACGCCGAAGCGCGCCGGCGCGCGGATGGCGTCGAAGCCGGGCAGCGTCGAGGCGGCCACTTGGTACAGGCCGCCCGGGAATTCCGGCCCCATCGACAGCACGCCGCCGGCGATCACCAGCGTGACGCCGACAGCGACGACGACACGCTGGTCGCGCCGCCAGCCGATCGCCGCGCCCGCCAGTGCGAGCAGCAGCGCGGTGATGCCCGGGAACATCTGGTGCTCGACGTGGCGGCGATCGCGTTCACCGGGCCCCGGTGCGCGTGGCGCCAGCAGACCGGTGCGGCCATACAGCAGATTCGCCGGCGGCACCTGCGTGTAGCTTTGCAGCGAGGCGGCGTGATTGGCGGCTTCGTAGAGGTTCCTGCCGAAGCCCTCGATCTGCTGCGCCCGCAGGTACGGCAGCGCCACGGGCACGACCAGCGCGCC
>JADZCY010000076.1 GCA_020851325.1 Acidobacteriota bacterium
CCCCCGTGTCGCACCTCCGTCAGCACCTGCTATGCTCTTCACGATGTCTGTCCTTGCCTGGTTCCCACGACGCACCCGCGTCGGGCTGGCAGATCCGGCTGATGCCGTCGTCGACACCGCGGTCATCGATCCGCCGCGCTACGACGATCCGCTGATCGACACGTCCGACCTCTCCGTGCTCGTCCGCGCCTTCGAGGGCGGCGAGCCGGTGGCCCCATTCAAGCCCGCGGAACCGCCGAAGGCGCAGATCACCGTGTCGCGCGGCGGCGAAGACGACTTCCAGGACCGCTCGCTCGACGTGTTCGTCGACGACGAACTGGTGGGACGGCTGCGCTACGACGCGTCGCTGACCGTGGATGTCGCGCCCGGCGCGCACCGTGTCCGCGTGTTCAACTCGATGTTCTCGCGGACGCTGCCGCTGGACGTCATCGCCGGCCAGCACGCGCGTTTCGTGTGCGGCAACGGCATCCCGAAGGGCGGCTTCGTCCTGTTGTTGTTCCTGCACGTCACGTTCCTGCGCGTCCATCTCGAACGCATCGCGGACCTGAAGTGACGGCGCGGTTGTCCCTTCAGCGCGACGATCCGCACGACATCCAGGATCGCGTGGTCCGGTTGTGGGTGGACGGCGAGCCCTGGGGCACCATCGGCTACGGCCGGACCCTGACGCGGGATATCGCACCGGGCCCGCATGTGGTAAAAGCTCACAACACGCTGTTCGGCACCACCTTCAGTTTCGAAGCGGCGCCCGGCGAAGAGGTACGGCTGCGCTGCGTCAACGGCATGACCGGCGGGGCGCGCCTGATGGTGTTGATGCTCGGGGTCGCCTACCTGCGAGTGCGAATCGAACGGCTGCCGTCGGCCAGGGTGGGAGAAGTCGCGTGAAGCACGTGTCGTTGATCGTCGTTCTGGTGATGGCTGCCGTCTCGGTCGGATGGGCCGCCGATCGCATCTTCACCAATCCGAAGCCGGACGCGCATCTCAAGAAGCTGTTTCCGAACGCCGTCGCGTTTTCGCCGCTCCAGGGCACGCCGCTCCACTTCAAGGCGTACGGCGTCGATCCGAAGACGAACCCGAACGCGCCGGTAATCGGCTACGCGTTCTGGACCACCGACGTCACACCGGAGGAGCGCGGCTATCACGCGCCGATCCACTTCCTGGTCGGCCTCGATCTCGCCGGCATCATCACCGGTGTCGTGCTCGACTACGACTCCGAGCCCTACGGCTACTTCTCGATCCAGCCGCCCGAGTTCGTCGCCCAGTTCAAGGGCAAGAGCGTGCGCGCGCCGTTCCGCCTCGGCCAGGACGTCGATGCCGTGTCACGCGCCACCATCACCATGAGCAGCGCCGTACGGGCCATCCGTGACAGTTCGCGCGGCATGGCGAAAGCCTTCCTGAATCCGGCGTCGGTGAAGCCGTGATCCAGCCCGAAGCCGATCCCTGGGGCTTCGAAGAAGAACCCGTCGAAACACTCGCCGACATTCTCCAGCCGCAGATCCCCGATCTGGCGATGCTGGTGATTTTCCTGCTGCTCGCCTACGTCAGCTTTCGCCGCAAGAGCGTGCCGCTGAAGTACGCCGTGCTGGTGCTGGCCGTCGCCTACATGGGCTTCTGGAAGAGCACGCTCATCTCCATCACCGACGTCTTCCGCGTCGTCGATCGGGACTTCCCGATCTTCCAGTCGACGCTGCTCTGGTACGGCTTCGCCGGCTTCACGCTGTTGTCGACGGTGCTGTGGGGGCGGTTCTATTGCGGACGCGTCTGTGCCTTCGGCGCGCTCACGCAGTTGATGGACGCGGTGCTGCCGGCGAAGTGGCGAGTCGACGTGCCGCGCCCGATCGAAGCCAAGGCGGCGTGGATCAAGTTCGGTCTCCTGGCGGCCGTGCTCGTCTACTACATCGCCACGCACGACCTGCTCGTGTATCAGTACGTCGAGCCGTTCTGGATGTTCACGCGCGTCGGGACAACGCCGATGTGGATTGCGGTGGGGACGCTGCTGGTGGCGTCGATGTTCGTGCGCAATCTGTATTGCCGCTTCCTATGTCCGGTTGGCGCCACCCTTGGCATCCTCTCCAACCTGACCGTTTTTCGCATCAAGCGGTGGAGCGAGTGCAGCACGTGCAAGATCTGTCAGAAGACCTGCCAGTTCGGCGCCATCGAGGGACCGAAGATCCTGGTCAGCGAGTGCGTGCGGTGTGACGACTGCGAGCGCATGTATGCGGACGAGCAGAAGTGCCCGCACTGGCGCATCCTCGACTTCAAGGCGAAGAAGGCGGCGCGGGTGATGCCGCTCACGCCGGTTTCCTGACTTCCGAGGCGGGAGACGGGAGGCGGGAGGCGGGAGACGGGAGGCGGGAGGCGGGAGGCGGAAGAGCCCCCAAGCCTTCCAAGCCGTTCAAGCCCTCCAAGCCCTTCAAGCCTCTGTCCTCCAGCCCCCCAGCCCTCTGCTCATGGTTTGCGCATCACCGTCAGTCGATTGCGCAAACCACTCGACACCTTCAGCTCGTTGTCACCAGTGACGATGACGGCTTCGACGTTCGGGAGGCGTTCGACGAGCGCCATGCCGGCGTCGGGGCCGAGGATGAACACGCCGGTGGAGAGCCAGTCGGCGTCGAGGGCGCTGGGCGAGACGATGGTGACGCTGCGGGCGAGGCGGGCGGGGTGGCCGGTGTCGGGATCGAGGATGTGGTGATAGCGCACGCCGTCGCGTTCGAAGAAGCGTTCGTAGTCGCCTGAGGTCGAGAACGTTTCATCGCGCAGATCGATCGACGCGAAGTGTTCGTCCGGTCGGCGGGGATCGCTGAGCCCGACACGCCACGGACGATCGCCGCGACGGCCGGCGCCATACAGGTCGCCGCCGGCCTGGAGGAGGAAGTCGGCGAAGCCGGCGTCACGCAGGATCTTGACCGTGCGATCGACGGCGTAGCCCTTGCCAATGCCGCCGAGATGCACGCGCACGCCCGCTCGTGTGATCTCCGCCGTGCCGGCATCATCGTCGACGCGGACGGCGGAGTGATCGACAAGGGGCAGCCGCGCCGCGATCTCGTCGTCGGAGGGAACACGATTGTCCTGATCGTGATCGAACTTCCAGATGTCGGCGAGCGCGCCGAAGGTGATGTCGAACTTGCCGCCGGTCTCGCGACTGCCGTGCTCGGCGGCGCGCAGCACGGTGCGGAGATCAGTGGACGCGGCGACGGGACCGCGACCGGCGGCCGCGTTC
>JADZCY010000077.1 GCA_020851325.1 Acidobacteriota bacterium
GCCGTAGCGCGAAGCCGGGTTGCGGGGCGAAGCCGCGCCGAAGCGCGAAGCGCGCAGGCGGGCAGAAGCCGCGCCGAAGCGCAAAGCGCGAAGGCGGGTCAGGAACGATGTGGTGGCGAGGCGGGCCAGTCGAGCACGAAGGTCGTGCCCTTGCCGTCTTCCGATTCGACGGCCACCGTGCCGCCCATCGCTTCCATGCTTTCCCGCACGATCGACAGGCCCAGCCCAAGCCCCTGCGTGCCGAGCTCGTCGTCCAGGTGGGCGTGGACGCGGACGAACTGATCGAAGATGCGCTGGCGTTTCGAGTACGGAATGCCGAGGCCGTTGTCGCGCACGAGAATCCGCACCGGCGCCGCCGCGCGGTCCCATTGCACCGACACCACACGATCCGGCTTGGCCGGATCGCTGTACTTGATCGCATTCGCCAGCAGGTTCATCAGCACGAGCTCGACTCGGCCGGCGTCGGCGGTGATGCGCGGCAGCGACTCCGCCACCTCGAACCGCACGCCACGCGCGTCGGCCATCTCCGACAACTGCCTGGCGACGTCGATGGTCACGGCCGCCAGATCCACCTCCTGCTCGGCCGGCGTCGATTCGGGACGACGAGTGAGACGGGCGAGGCGTTCGAGTTTGCCGGCCACTTCGCCCAGGCGCAGCACGTTGCGCTCGAGGCTTTCGATGAGCGGCGTCGTTTCCGGATCGGCGCCGCGGCTCGTCATCACCCGCGTCAGCACCTGCAGCACGCCGAGGGGCTGGCGGATCTCGTGGCTCACCAGTCGGCTGAAGCTTCGCAGTTGCGCCGTCTGCCGCTCGATGGTTTCGACGTAGCGCGTGATGAAGGCGTCGACGGTCTTCTGCTGCAGCACGCGCACGGCCTGCGTGGCGCGGCTGATGGTGTGCACGGTGGCCACCGGATCGCCGCGATGACCGAGCACGGCGGCCTCGCGCGCGAAGAAGTCGTCGAGGATCTCGCCGAACATCTGGTACTCGCGCAGCAGCTGGTGCACGGACGCGCGTTGATCGAACCGCAATAGTCCGAGTTCGGTGGCCTTGGCCATCACGGCCGTGTTGGCGGCAATCTCCTGCGCCTCCGGCGCTCGCAGGTATTCCGCGATCTGGATCAGCAGGTCGGGGATGTGATCCAGCAACTGATGAGTCGGGAAGACATCGCGACGCTCGACCGTGAGCAGCGCGTCGAGACGCTCGAGCCAGCGATGTGCGAGCACGAGGTGATCGGCGGCGAGGCGGCTCGAGTAGTGATCGATCGTCGCTGCGGAGTCGAGCGGAGTGCTGGCCAACTGTTTGCAACTATAGCCCAACCAAGGAGACTCCGCCGTGTCACCAGCCGATCCGCTCACGCCCCATCGTCCGCAGCCGACCTCACCCACGTCACCCGAGCAGCCGGTGGTGCCGCCGGACGATCCGAACCGGCCGTTCATCGAGCGTGAACCGAGCATCGACCCGCCGCCGACGGATCCGCCGCTCGAAGCACCGTCGGAGAAGCCGGTGATCACCGAACCGCCATCGCCACGCGCGTAACGACAAGTGCGCCGCGCATCCCTGTAGAATCGCCAGCGTCGGTCGAGCGCGCTGCACGTCGCGGCGCGTTCGGCCCGGCGCGTCCCTGTGCGGCCATCAGCCATGTTCGAACCCCGCTTGCTTTCCCTGCGCCGGCTCGTGTCGCCGCTCTGGGTCGTGATCTTCGCCGCGGCCGTGGTGCTGCTGCTCGTCTCGGGCGCCTTGTCGGTGTGGCAGTACTGGCGCTTTGCCGAAGCCAGCGCCAGTGTGGAGCACACCTATCAGGTGCTGGCCGCGATCGACGACCTGACCTCGCGCGTCGCCGAAGCGGAAACCGCGCATCGCGGCTTTCTGCTGACTCGCGATCCGCGCTTCCTGCAGCCGTACACGAACGTCGATACCGACGTCGAGTTGATCGCCGGACGCATCGAAACGCTGGTCTCCGACAACCCGAGTCAGACGCGCCTGGCCCGCCGGCTGCACGCGCTCGTGCTGGAGAAGCTGAGCGAGATGGCCAACGTGCTCGTGCTGTTCAACGGCAATCGCGAAGCCGACGCGTTGGCCATGATGGCCGGAGGGCACGGCCGTGAGTTGATGGACGACATCCGCACCATGGGCGCCGACATGGAAGCGGCCGAGTCGGAGATGCTGGCGGCGCGTGGGTCGCAGGTCCAACTCGCGCGGCGCTCGGCGTTCGGCTACGGCGTCCTGAGCGTCGTCCTCGCCGTCGGGCTCGGCATGCTCGGCTATGCGGTGAACCGCAGCTTCGGCCGCCGCCGCGCCGACCTCGAGCGCGAGATGGCGGCCCGCGCGCTGGCCGAGGCCGAGGCCGCGGCCGCACTGTCGAGCCAGCACGCCAGCGACGCGCTGGCGCAGGGCGTGCTCGACAGCTCGGGCGACAGCATCGCCCTCCTCGATCTCGACGGGCGCGTCATGACCGTGAACGGCACGGGCCTGCGACTGATGGAAATCCCATCGCTCGATACCGTCTCGGGCTGTCCCTGGCCCGACCTGTGGGGCACGAGCGGCGTGTTGGCCAACGGCGCGGTGACCGAAGCCGCCAGCGGCCAGCAGAGTCGCTTCCAGGGCTCGTGCCTCACCTCGCAGGGGCCGCGCTGGTTCGACGTCATCGTCGCGCCGCTGCGCGGCCACGACGGACGCGTCACGCGGCTGGTCGGCACCGCGCGCGACATCACTGATCAGAAGCGCCACGAGGCGCAACTGCGCGAGAGCGAACAGCAGTTCCGCACGCTGGCCGATTCGATGCCGCAGATTGCCTGGAGCACGCGCGCCGACGGCTACTTCGATTACTTCAACGAACGCTGGTACGAATACACCGGCATGCCGCGCCCGCACGAACCCGGCGGTGAACAGGATCCCTCGGGCACCGGTCAGGGTTGGCACTGGCGCGACTTCCTGCACCGCGACGATGTCGAGGTCACGCTGCGGACGTGGACGCAGGCGCTCGAGAGCGGCGACCCGTATCACGTGCAGTACCGTCTCAAACGCGTCGACGGCCAGTTCCGCTGGTTCATCGCCCGCGCGGTGCCGCTGCATGACGCCAACGGCGCCATCACGCGCTGGTTCGGCACCAGCACCGACATCGACGATCAGAAGCGCGCCGAGGAAGAGCGCGCGCAGCTGCTGGCCAGCGAACGATCGGCGCGATCGGAAGCCGAGCGCGCCGCGCGCATGAAAGACGAGTTCGTCAGCACGCTGTCTCACGAACTCCGCACGCCGCTCAACGCCATCGTCGGCTGGATCGGCGTGTTGAAGCAGGACTCGAGCCCCGAGGCGTTGACGCGCGGGCTCTCGGTGATCGACCGCAACCTGAAACGGCAGTCGCAGATGATCGACGACCTGCTGGACATCAGCCGCATCATCTCGGGCAAGCTGCGCCTCGATGTGCACCGCGTCGATCTGGCGGCGGTGATCGAAGAAGCGGTGGCGTCGGTGCAACCGGCCGCCGACGCGAAGAACGTGCGGTTGATCACGGTGCTCGGATCGGCGGCGGTCATCCAGGGCGATCCCGGCCGTCTCCAGCAGGTGGTGTGGAACCTGCTCACCAACGCGGTGAAGTTCACGCCGAAGGGCGGGCTGGTGCAGGTGACGCTGCGGAAGCAAGGCAGTCACGTGCACATCGAGGTGAGCGACAACGGCGAAGGCATCAGCGCCGAGTTCCTGCCGCAGATCTTCCAGCGATTCCGCCAGGCCGACGCCTCGTCCACACGACGTCACGGCGGTCTTGGCCTTGGCCTCGCCATCGTCAAGAACCTCGTCGAGATGCATGGCGGATCGGTTGATGCGCGCAGTGAAGGCGAAGGCAGCGGCGCCATCTTCACGGTGCGGTTGCCGCTGGCGCTGGCGCGTCAGCCCGAGGCGCCAGAAATCGAGATGCACGGCAGCGAGCCGCTGCGCGAGCCGTTCGGCATGCTGCTGGAAGGCCTGATGGTGCTGGTCGTGGATGACGAACCAGACGCGCGCGAACTGGTGCAGCGGTTCCTGTCGGAAGCGGGGGCCGGGACCACGTCGGCGTCCAGTGCGTCGGAAGCACTGGAGTTGCTCGAACAAGGACTGCAACCGGACATCATCGTCAGCGACATCGGCATGCCTGAACGCGACGGCTACGACTTCATGCGCCGTGTGCGTCAGCTCGATGGCCCGGTCGCGAGTGCCCCCGCGGCGGCACTCACGGCGTTGGCGCGCGGCGAGGATCGCAAGCGCGCGCTGCTTGCCGGCTATCAGACGCATCTGGCCAAGCCTGTCGATCCGACGGAGCTGGTCGCGATGGTGGCGAGCCTGGCCGGACGCACCGGACGTTTCGCTGGCGCCTATTAGTAATACGTGTTCCTCACGCGTTTATAAATCCGCGGTATCCCAACTGCACAACTTGAGCAGGTGATCGTCCTCGACGAAGTGGGCGATCAGCAACACGTCGCGATCGTCCAGCCGCCATTCCCACGTCGCTGCAATGCCCTGACGATCGGGCTCGAGCGCGGCTTCATCTGCCAGAGGCACCGGAATCGGCGCCGGATCCGGCGAGCAGCCTGGCGCCGCCACGTCCCATCGCATGTTCTGAATGCGCGGGCTTGCTGCGTCATCGACTGGCGAAGGAGCCGTCGGCGAGCCTGAACAGGCCGTTGCAAGTAGTGCGGTGATTGCGAGCGTCGACAAGGCCTTCATCTATCACCTCCTGACCGCCTCTCCTTCATCCATCTCTGTCATCTGTGCCATCTGTGCCATCTGTGCCATCTGTGGCTCTGTGGCTCTGTGGCTTCTGTGGCGTCTGCGGCCGTTGCATTCGGAGACTTCAGAGACCATGCCAGTGGCGCTGTGTCGCGAGCTACCCAGAATGGACTCGCTCGTGCCCAGAACAAGCCCGGCGGTCGGAAGCCGGAGCGGCGCGGCTCTTGCACTACAGCGCCGCATGATTCGGACCTATCTCCGTTCCATCTCGCTCGCAACCGTCCTGCTGACGCCAGTGGCCATCAGCGCCGCAGGGTGCGGCAAGTCCGTCGGTAACGTCATCGACGACGCCACGATCACCGGCCGCGTGAAGACGGCGCTGCTGAACGATCCAGACGTCGCCGGACTGAAGATCGACGTCGACACGTTCAAGGGCGTGGTGACGCTGTCGGGCGCGGTGAAGAGCCGCGAAGAAGCCGACAAGGCCCAGGCGATCGCGCGACGCACGCCGGGCGTCACCGACGTCAAGTCCACGCTGCAGATCAACCCCTGATCGAGGACACCGCGATGAAATACGGCCTTGCCTGGCTGATTGGAATTCCCGTGCCGATCATTCTCGTGTGGTTCTTCGCGAACCAGGCTGGATGCGGCTTCTGACGCCTGGTTCTCGCGATCACCAACCGCCGGCGCGCGCCGCTGATGCGCGCCGTTTCATCCGGAGGAACGACTGATGGAACCGCACAAGCTCACTCTTGAACCGAATCGCACGCCCCGCACCGACACCGGCGACGGCCGCGCTCAGCCAGGTGATGTCCTCGGCATCGAGACCGACGGCGAGACGACGGAACTGGGCGACACGCGCGAGGACGAAGACAAGCGGCGCGAAGACGCCGAAGAAACCGTTCGCGAGCAGAGACAGAAGAAATAGAGCCTAGGTCCTAGGTCCTAAGTCTTAGGTCCTAGGCAAGAACCACTGCCACGCTGCCTTCCGTGGACAAGAGTTGTTGCCTAGGACTTAAGACCTAGGACCTAAGTCCTAAATCCTAAGTCTTCGGTCTTAGGCAAGAACCACTGCCACGCTGCCTTCCGTGCAAGGATCGAATAGCGCGAATCCAAAAAGGCCGTCTTGGGCTCTCCCACCCAGGACGGCCTGACGCATGACACCCCTTCGTCTTCTGTGAACAGCGAGTTCTACCGAGGAGCCAGACCAGAAGACGCGAAGCCAGGTTGCCTTCCGTGGACAAGAGTTGTTCCCTAGGTCCTAAGTCCTAAGTCTTAGGTCCTAGGCGAGAACCTCTGGCCACAAGCTGCCAAGTTGCCTTCCGTGGACAAGGGTCGTTTCCTAGGACCTAGGACCTAGGTCCCAAGTCTTAGGTCTTGGGCGAAAGCCCCTGCCCACAGGCTGCCAAGTTGCCTTCCGTGGACAAGGGTTGTTGCCCAGGACGGCTGCGACAGACTGCCAAGTTTCCTTCCGTGGACAAGGGTCGTTTCCTAGGACCTAAGACCTAGGACCTAGGACCTTCGGCGAGAAACTCCGCCAGCCGCTGGCACCCGTCGATGCGATCGGCGGCCACCTTCAGTGCCATCAGCATCGGCACCGCCAGCAGCATTCCCACCACACCCCAGATCCAGCTCCAGAAGGTGATCGAGAGAAAGATCGCCACCAGGTTGATCGACGCGCTGCGGCTCAGGAGCTTCGGCGTGATGAGGTTGCCTTCGAGCGAAGTGACCAGCAGCGTCATGCCCGACACGAGTGCCGCTTCCGTCAAGCTGCCGAACTGCAGGAACGCGACGCCCGTCAGCACGACCGTGACGATGATGGGGCCGAAGTAGGGGACGAGGTTCATCAACCCGGCGAAGACGCCCCACACCGCCGGTTGGTCCACGCCAAGCGCCCACAGGCCAAGGCCCGTGACGACGGCGACGCCCAGCGAGGTGATGAACTGCACCCAGATGAAGCGCTCGACTTGGGTGGCGATGTCGTTGAGGATCTCGACGGTCACGCGCTTGTCGCCGCGGGTGTCCATCTGACGTACGAGCTTGCGCTTGAACGAGTCGTCTTCGATCAACAGGAAGATCGTCAGCAGCAGGACGCTCATCGCCTGGCCGGCGAGTCCGACGGCACTCACGCCGCCTGACCACAGCAGATCCGACACGCGCCACGTATCGGTCACCTCCACGCGCAAGGTCCCGCGCGGCGTCGCCACCGGCGCGGTGGTGTCGGCGGCGGCGGCGTCGATGGCCTGCGCGGCTTCGCGGACCCGACGCAACGCCGACGAGGCGTCGCCGCCACCCGTACGCGTCTCGCGCAGCGTCGCCCGCAGCTGCCGCGCGCCTTCGGGCACCTTGGCGACGACGCGATCGATCTCGGGCCAGAGCATGATGAACCCGCCGGTGGCGCCGCCCAGCGCGAGCGAGACGATGAGCACCGAGCCGACGGCACGCGGCAGGCGGTAGCGCTGCAGCCAGTCGACGAGCGGGTCCAGCGCGTAGAAGAGGAAGACGGACAGCACGACCGGCAACAGCACCGGCCGCGCGAAGTGCAGCACGCCAATCACCGCGCAGATCGCGAGAAAGTGGACGGACCACACGAGCGATCGCGAGGACGACATGAGCGGTTCGGCTTGCAGGCGACGTACCAGTCGGCGCAGACGGCGCCACCGCCGAGCCTGAGGCCGTGATTGCCCAGATTGGGCACCCCGCTGCTCAGCCTTGGCCGTCGTAGCTGGTATCCGGATTGCTCACTGCACCGGTGGAGGTTGTCATGGTGATGGTTCTGCTCGGTGCGGTATTGACGCTGCTGGGTATCGGCGGCGCGATGAATGCGGCCATGGCCGGACCCGAAGATCGCGACTTCGTCGTGTCGCTGATGTCGGGGATGGCGTTTGCCGGCGGCATCATCCTGATGGCGCTGGGCGCCGCACGTCACGGCTATCACCGTCGCCCGCTGGGCGCGCCGCCCGGCGATGCGGACCCTGACAAGGTGTCGGACCCGGCGCCGAACAAGATGTAAGTGAAGGTCCTGGGTCCTAGGTCTTAGGTCTTAGGCCGAAGGTGCGGGGCACACTCAGGACGTCCGTCTGGGGCGGCGGGTGCTGAGCACACTTAGCCCATCTCTTCTAAGCCGAGGGTGCTGATGAGCATGCTTCGCACCTAAGTCCTAGGACCTAGGACCTAAGACCTCGATGGCATTTTTCGTGCTTTGACTATGGGCGGAGGAAACACAGCCATGATGAACAAGGACGAGATGGCCGGCAAGGCCGAGCAGATGAAGGGCGCCGCGAAGGAGAAGGTCGGCGAGTGGACCGACAATCCCGATCTCGAGGCCGAAGGCGTCGGCGATCAGGCCGCCGGCAAGGCGCGTGAGACGGTCGGCACGGCCAAGCGGAAGGCCGAAGAGGCCGCCGACGCACTGCACGACAAGGTGAAGGACAAGCTGCGCTGACGCTCAGCACAGATGCACGGAGGGCGACACGAGTCAGTGGGCCTTCCGTGCATCCGTGGTGCGGCCCCCAGCCCTCCAGCCCCCCAGCCCTCCAGACCTGCATTGAGGCCCCTATGAAAGCACTTGGCATCGTGTTGATCGTCCTCGGCGTCATCGGACTCGCCTACGGCGGGTTGTCGTGGACGCGTAAAGACAAGGTGCTGGACGCCGGGCCGATCGAGATCACGGCGGACAAACGCGAGAGCCTGCCGCTGTCGCCAATCGCCGCCGGCGCATGCCTGATCGCGGGAGTGGTGCTGGTGCTGCGGCCAGGGCGGGGATAGCAGGGACCGCTGGTTTCGCGCTGCGCGCTCGGTACGGCGGTAGAGGGCTCGGCTCAAGGCAAGCCCTGCAAGCCCTGCAAGCCCTGCAAGCCGCCTTCGAGCCGCAAGCCTCGCCGAAGCGCAAAGCGCGAAGGCGGGCCTCCAGTCCTCCAGCCCTCCAGCCCTCCAGCCGTCAGTTCTTTATCTCGACTTCTTTGAACCCCAGCCCGCTCACGAACGCGCGCAGCGTGTGCCGCGCGTTGTCGTCGGCGGCGCGCAGGATGCCGTTGTCGATCGCGGCCTGACGCATCTGCCGCTCGGCCTCGCGCCGCACTTCCGTCTCGAGTTGCGGATCGACGCGCGTGAACAGACCCGTCTGACGCGAGAACACGCGCGTGCGCTCGTTGTCCACGCGGACCGTGAAGACCTCGGCGTCCGGCAACGTGATGCGGACCCCGTCCTCCGTGACGTCCACCTGGGCCGCCTCGAGCTTCGCGAGATCGACGCCGGCCGTCACTTCCCCATACGCCATCAGCAGCAGACGATCGCCGACGAGGAACTGCGGAAGGTATTTGTTCTCCTCGCCGCCGGCGACGATCTTGTCCATGCCGAAAAGCACGGTTTCGAGCCGGGCCAGTTGCTGGATCTGCCGCACGACGGTGACGCGCGAGACGTCGATGGATGGACCGCTGTGCAGGCTCGACCACAACCAGCCAACGACCCCGAGCATGGCGGCCAGGAGAAAGCCGCCGAAGAAGCCGATGAGGCGCGCGCCACGCGAGGAAGCCATACCTGATTATCCCGCGACGATGGCCGGACGCTACGTCATCACGATCGCGGCCAGCGCTTCGAGGCCCGGGGCGTTGGTCAGCGTCGCGATGACCAGCGCCTTCGACATCCTTGCGGCACGAGTGGCGCGGCGGCGGAGGTAGCGCGCCCGCGCCTGCCGCAGGGTCATCGGCGTGGCCTGGCGCAGCACCTCGCGGACGCGCTCGGTGGCGGAATGGATGCCGCCGGCCAGCGCCGTGAAGGTGGTGCGACGCCGGATCGTCACCGCCTTGGTGATGCGGGCACTGCGGGCCCAGTAATCCTTGTAGGGCGCGCCGCCGCCCATGAAGTCGAAGGCGTGGATGTCCGGGTCGTCGCAACTGTCGCGAACACACAACGACAACATGACGTTGCCAAGGTCCTGCGGAGCGAACGCCGGGTTGAAGCCCTTCTGGAAGTAGTGCAGCACGCCGGCGTCGAGAAACCCGATCAGCGCCGCTTCGATGCGGCCGTCGACGAGCAGCGTCCACAGCCGCAACTGACCGCGGTGCAGGCTGTCGTGCGCCACTTCGATCAGGAACTGATCGAACGACGGCGTGCTGAAGGCGCCCGGCTCGCCGCGCGCGTGCCACGACGTCTGGTGCAGGTCGATCAGCGCACGCACGCCGGCATCCACGTCCTCTGGTGTGGAGGCACGGCGCAGTTCGCAGACGTGGCTCTTCTGCAGGCGCCGCGCGTAGTACTCGACGTTGCGGCGCATCGATCGGCCCAGCGTGCGCTTGAACGCGTCCCACCCTTCCGAGGTGTCGATATACGGCGCCCGATCGCACGCTTCCACGTGGAGCTCGTCGGCGAAGATGCCGGCCAGGTGATCAACCGTGCGCGATTCCTCCGGCACCTGCCACATCCACACGCGATCCCAGCTCTCCGCCGTGGCGAGATGGCGGGCAATGGCCTGGCACGCCGGCGCTTCGACGGCGGGGTCGACGAACATGTCGACGAACTCGCTGGTCTTGAGATCGATGCCCATGCCGATGAACAGCAGTTCGCGTACGGGGACAACGCCGCCCACCAGTCGGCGGCGCCAGTAGAGCGGCGCCACGCCGACGAGCCGATCCTCATGATCCCGGCAGGTGACGATGTGAAGTTTGGCGTTGGCGGGGGCGTAGCGGCGCCACCAGGCACGGTTCCAGTGGTGGCGCAGGAAGAAGACCCGCGAGTGGCTGCGATCGAGCAGCGCGTCCCACTCGTGCTGCAGACGCTCGAACGCGTCGATCGTGTCGACCACCCCCACCCGGAACATCACTCGACATTCTAGTGCCTGGAGTCAGCCTCACGACCATCGAGTCTTCACGATCTCTCACGGAAGGGCACGTAGAATACGGATCGATCCCGCGTCCATGACACCTCGAGTCCGCTTCGCCCCCTCCCCCACCGGTTATCTCCACGTCGGCGGCGCCCGCACGGCGCTGTTCAACTGGCTCTACGCCAGGCGTCACGGCGGCACGTTCGTGCTCCGCATCGAGGACACCGACGTGCAGCGATCGTCGTGGGAAATGGTGAGCGGCATCCTCGACGGCCTGAAGTGGCTCGGCGTCGACTGGGACGAAGGTCCCGAGGTGGGCGGCCCGCACGCGCCGTACTTCCAGTCGGAACGGCTGGACCGCCATCGCGCCGCGGCCCGTGATCTGCTGGCGCGCGGCCTGGCGTTCGAGGACGAGGGCGCGATCCGCTTCAAGGTGCCGCCGGGCCAGACGACGTTCACCGACAGCGTGCACGGGCCGATCGCGTTCGAGAACGAACACATCGAGCCGTTCGTCATCCTGCGCTCCGACGGCAACCCGACGTATCACCTCTCGGTGGTGGTCGACGACATCGACATGCGCATTTCGCACGTCATCCGCGGCGACGATCACATCTCGAACACGCCGAAGCACGTGCTGCTCTTCACCGCCCTCGGCGCCACGCCGCCCACCTTCGCGCACGTGCCACTGATCATGGGGGCCGACAAGAAGCGGCTGAGCAAGCGCCACGGCGCGACCTCCGTGCTCGAGTACCAAAAGCTCGGCTACCTGCCGGAAGCGCTCTTCAACTTTCTCGCACTACTTGGATGGGGCACGGGCAGCGATCAGGAGCTGTTCACGCCGGCAGCGCTGATCGAGCGCTTCACGCTCGACGGCATCTCCGGCGGCAATGCGGTGTTCAACGTCGAGAAGCTGGACTGGTTCAATCATCAGTACCTGCTTCAGCTCGGCGACGATGCGTTGATTGCGCGGCTGCAGCCGAAGTTGAAGGAGGCGGGGTATTGGCGCGATGCGCTGTTCGGCGCCGATCGCGACTGGTTCGTCGGCGTGCTGGCGCTACTGCGGCCGCGGGCTCGGCGGCTCACCGAATACATCGAGCAGCTCCAGCCGTTCTTCGTCGCCCCGTCGTCTTATGACGCGGACGGCGTGCGCAAGCACCTGTCGGCCGACGGCATGCGCGCGCACGTGGAGGCGCTGCGCGATCTCTACGCGGCGTCGCCGTGGGAGGCCGCGACGCTCGAGCGCGACCTGCGGGCGCTTGCGGAGGCGCGCGGCATCAAGGCCGCGGCGCTGATTCACGCCACGCGCCTGGCGCTGACGGGACGGATGGTCAGCCCGGGTCTGTTCGAGATGCTGGTGTTGATGGGCAGGACGGAGACAGTGAAACGGATCGAGACTTTGGCTCGAGAACTGGGGGCTTGAACGGATTGGAAAGCTTGAAGGGCTGGGGGACTGGAGGACCGAGGAACTGATTCGCGATGCCCGGTCGTTCGCGTAGAATCGAGACATCCCCCTGTCAGTGGGCCTCAGGAATCAGGAGCCGGGAATCGCGATCGTTCTGATTCCTGACTCCTGAGTCCTGAGTCCCGAGTTCGAGTTTCCGATCGTTACGGCTTCTTCTGTTCGACCATGATGTCGGAGGCGATGCGGGCCATGCCCTCGCCCTTCGTCTTCACTGTCACCTTGGTGCCATTGGCGTTGGCCAGGCCGGCGATACCGGTCTGGGCGCCGGTCACCTTGGTGTTGTCGTCGTAGCGCAGGAGTTCGTCCTTGCCATCGTCGGTCTTCACGGTGAGCGTCTTCGCCACGGTGTCGACGCGGACGAGTTCGCCGGTGATGGACTTCATGTCGTGATCGCCCATCCGGTCCTGCGGCGTCGCACGCGGGGTCGCCGGGGTGGTGGGCGTCGGAGTCGGCTGAGGCGTCGGGGACGGAGTCGGCGTCGGCGTCTGCTGGGCCGCGGCCGATGAGATGCCGATGAATGCGGTGAATGCGAGGGCGGAGCCCGTGGCCGTGAGTTTCTTCAGGTTCATGATCTTCGGTGACCTCCGGCCTGACAGATAGCGAAGGACGTGCCAACGTTTACAGCCGCGAGACTGCGCGCAAACAGGCGCGTTTCGCTCGTCGAGGTTCGTGGTCGAGGTGCATGCATGACGGGTAATTTGTTCCAACGCGGTTCCCTGTTTCGCCAGTCACGCTTCTGGTTGTTCGGTGTCCTGCTGGTCGTGCTGCCGATGGCGATGGCGCTGCCGGCCGGTGCCACTGCCCGTTCGCGCGCAGAAGCCACACGCCGCCTGCAGAACGTGGTCGATCAGTTGCGGCAGCGCCTGGGTCTGGACGCGATGGTCACGGTCGAGATCGTGCCGGTGAACCCGTTCATGCTGTCGGTCGAGGCGCCGAAGAAGGCCGGCGCGGCGTTCGTGCTGCAGGTGGAAGAGCGGATGATCACGGTGCTCGACGCGGACGAGCTCGACGCCGCGCTCGCGCACGAGCTGGGCCACGTGTGGGTGTTCACGCATCACCCGTTCCTGCAGACCGAGCGCGGCGCCAACGAAGTGGCGCTGCGCATGGTGAGCCGCGACCTGCTGTCGCGCGTGTATCAGAAGGTGTGGAAGGAGAACGGGACGAAGGGCGACCTCACCTCATTTCTCGGCGCGGAGGCAGCTGCCTCCGCGCGCCCGGCACCGCATCAATAGCTCTCCAGATAGATCCACAGATCCTCAGCTCGCCAGATTGATCACCAGCTCACCAGATCACGAGATCACCAGATTCACCATCTTCATGCCTGCGGCAGAGCATCGATCAGCGCGATCATCCGCTTGCGGTGCTCGGCATTCGGCAGCCGGCCCGTGCCGCCGCCGAGGTTGTCGAGCATGTTCTTGGGGTTGCTCGTCGCTGGTGTCACCACGGTCACGGCCGGGTGACTGATGGCGAACTTCAGGAAGAACTGCGCCCACGTCGTCGCGTCGAACTCCGCCGCCCAGTCCGGCAGCGTCTGTCCCTTCACGCGCGCGAACAGGCGTGTGCGTCCGAAGGGCACGTAGTTGAGGATGCCGATCTTCCGCTCCTGCGCCAGCGGGAAGATCTCATTCTCCACTTCGCGGTTGTCCACCGCGTAGTCGACGCCGACGAAGTCGAGCGGCTCGTTCTTCATGTAGCCGATCAGCTCGGCGTACTGGTTCTCGCGCGTCGACGTGATGCCGATATAGCGCACGCGTCCCGCGGCCTTCATCTCTTTCACGATGGGCAGGTGCGTCGCCACGTCGACGACGTCGTGGACCTGGAGGAGGTCGAGGGTCTTGACGTTGAACTTCCTGAAGGACTCTTCGATCTGCGCGCGTGCCTTTGCCGGGTCCGCCTTCGCGCCCTGCAACCCTTCACGACCGGCGGCGTTCACCTTCGTGGCCCAGAAGATCTTGTCGCGGATGCCGAGTTCGTTGGCGATCGTTCCGGCCACCTGTTCGGAGGCGCCGTAACCGGGCGCGGTGTCGAATACGCGTCCGCCGTGATCGACCAGCGTCTTCAGCACCTCGCGCAAGGCCTGTGCGTCGCTGCTCCGCGCCATCGAGGCAAACGTGGCGGAGCTGCCGAGGCCGATCATCGGCAGCATCTCGCCGGTCTTCGGCACGGCGCGGGTGATCAGCGGTCCCGCGGCCACAGAGGACACAGAGGACGCAGACGACACAGAGGCCACTGCCGGAACGGGGAGGATGCCGCGCGCGCCCAGCAGTGACGCGCCGACGGCAGAGGATGCGGTCTTGACGAAATCTCGACGGTTGAGCACGGCTGACCTCCTCGGGTGAATCTCGGACGCATCATACAGTCGGCGGCACGGCGTCGAGCTCGTCAGATGAGGAGTGCCATCACCCACACGATCGCCAGGCACAGCACGACGACCGCCGCCCACGCGAGCGCTGTCCATCCGCGCGCGATCGCGAAGGCGCCGAACAGCGGCAGCAGTGGACCCGCGAGGAACCACCGGGCGCCCGGGTGGCCGGCAAGATACAGGAAGAACGGTCCGCAGATCACCGCCGCGGCAATCAGCCAGCCGGGCCGCCCTTTGGCGGCGCCCGCGAGGGCCAGCAGCACCGCGCCGAACACGGTCGGCCAGCCGAAGACGACAGCAGGCCACCACTCCACATCGCGCACTCTAGCATGCCGTTCACGCCTCGCATCGGCGCGCCCGACGAGGCTGGCGGCGCGGCGCTCATGCACTTGTCGCGCCGGAGATCCGGATACTGCGCGGGCCGGTGCGACAACCCGGGACTCCGTGGACGAGAGGCTCGCGAGCCGGGTGATAGGATTCGGCCCGTGGACCGCGACGCGCTCCGGGAGTTCGCTCGGCGAGATTGGGCAGCCGTCGCCGCTTCGAAGACTCGCGCCTGGCACGACCTGAAGGTTCGACACTCGGCCGCTGACGTCCTCGGGATCGTGAATCGGATGCGTATCCACGCCCAGCGGTTGCAACCGAACTGGCCGACGGCCGACGATCGCCGCGCAGATCTCCTCGTCCATCAGCGCGTCGGAGAGGCGCTGCGTGCCGTCGCCTCGCGGCCCCGCTGAACTCCTCTCAGCCCTCCCGATAGCAGGTCGTGGATCATCGACCGCGTGGCGCGATCGGTCGCACACGCGTGCGCATGTAGGCCACGGTCGACGCCATCGCCAGCAGCACGAGCGTGGTGAGGGCGGGACCCATCTCACCGCGCACGACGTGAAGAATCGTCGCGCAGATCATGACGAACATGATGCCGATGGCCGCCCACGCCACCAGGAACGGCATCACGCGCGTCAGCCCTGGCAAGATCAGCCCGATGCCCGCCGCCACTTCCGCGACACCGAGAAACAGCTGAAACCAGCGCGGCAGCATGGCGTTCATCTGCACCGCCACCTCCGGCGGCGGCGCCAGCATCATCGCGCCGTGGGCGAGGAACGCGACGGCGAGCAGGACTTGCAGGATCCACAGCACGATGTTCATGGTCGTCTCCTTCAATGGCGGCCCGCCGGTGGCGAACCTGTCGCAAGCTTAGACTGTGGCGGCGGCGCGAGATCATCGGTCGGTGCCTCGACGCCCGACCCGCCGCGCGTCTCCAGATATCCTTCGACGCGCAGTTGCAACGACCTATGCTTGGCGCGGAGGCCTTGATGAACAGACCCGCTCGCTCCCGTGTGACGGCTGCTGTCATTGCAGTAGGCGCACTTGCCGTGATCGCTGGACTGCCGTCACTGCTGGCATGGTCGCAAGCGACCGGACCGTCGCGCTCGCGCGTGGCGGTCACACAACGGCTGCCGACGCTCGACGGCACGAAGCTCACGGCCACGCTCGTCGAGGTCACCTACGAACCCGGCGGCGCCAACACGTCGCATCGCCATCCGTGTCCGGTGATTGGCTACGTGCTCGAAGGCCGCATGCGCATGCGGGTCGACGGACAGCCCGAACGCATCTACGGTCCCGGCGACACCTTCTACGAGTCGCCGACCGACGTCCACCGCGTGTCGGCGAATGCGAGCAGCGAGCAGCCGGCGCGGTTCCTGGCCTATTTCGTCTGCGATCGCGACACGCCGCTGTCGATCCCCGTGCCCGGCGACGGCGCGCGATGACGCGATCGAGCACGTCGCGCTCGAAACAGCGCTGGGTGTGGTGCTGATTGCCGGTATCAACGCGCGATGGGCCGCTTTCGGCAGCGCCGCGCTACTCCTTCGGCTCCTTCCGCGCACTCGTCCACCGTTCCTTCGTCGTCGACTCGCGGAAGACCGGCAGCGACCATCCTAACTTGAGCGCCAGGCCTCGCACGACGAGGGTGACCAGGAACCCGCCGGTCATCGCCACCGGGCGCGCAAAACCGAGAGCGTCCATGCTCACGTACGCGCACGCGCCCAGCACCGACGCCGTGATGTAGATCTCGTGGCGAAGCAGCACCGACGGGACATGGCCGAGCGTGTCGCGAATGATGCCGCCCACCGAGCCGGTGACCGCGCCCATTGCGATCGCCACCAGTGCCGGCGCGTCGACGTCCATCGCCTTCGCCGTGCCGGCCACGGTGACCAGCGCCAGGCCGAAGGCATCGAACCACAGCAGCGTCCGGTAGCGCTGCTCGACACGCGGCGCGACGAAATGCATGACGACGGCGGTGACGAGGCAGACCGAGACGTAGACGGGATTCTGCACCCAGAACACCGGCACATCGAGGATCAGATCGCGAACCGTGCCGCCGCCGACGCCAGTGACGACGGCGAGCCACATGAAGCCCATCACGTCCATCCCCTTGCGCGAGGCGACGAGCGCGCCCGACACCGCGAAGACGACGGCGGCGAGGATGTCGAAGAAGTGAACGAGACGAAACAGATCAGCTGGATCGATGATCGTCGTCTGCATGCGCGTCACGCGGATTATGCCGGTATCCGCCCGATCAGCGCATGCAGAGGCGAGACGCTCGAGCGGCAGAGAGTCAGTCGCCTCGCAGCGCTTCAGTGGGATCGATGCGGAGGCCGCGTCGCGCCGGGCCCAGCGTCGCGACGATGCCGACAATCAGCATGAACGCGCCGGCGCCGGGAAGGATGCCGGGAATCGGCACGCCACCTATCTGCTCGATCGGCACATAGCGGCCGGTGAGCCACGCGGCGAGCATCCCCACTGCCGCACCCGCGACAATCTGCCAGAACGCGCGCCCGAAGACAGCGGCCACCAGGCGACCGGGCTGCGCACCCAGCGCGGAGCGGATGCCGATTTCGCGGCGACGCTGCGCCACCGTGAACGCCATGAGCGCATACAAACCGGCGGCCGACAGCAGCAGGACACTGCCGGTCACCGCGACGATGGTGATGGCGCCCACGTGATCGCCGAAGCGATGTTCGCGATAGATCGCGGCCAGCGTCCGTACCTCGTCGACGTGCAGCGTCGGGTCGACACGCGCGGTGATGTCGCGAAGACGTTCGGCAAGGCCGGACGGATCGCCGCTCAGGCGCAGTTGCAGGTGCGCCGGATTGATCTCGCCGGCCGCCGCCGCGTGATAGGCCACGCGCGCCTCTGTCGTCACCGGCAGATTCCCGACGACGCCGACGACCTCGTACCAACGATCGGCGGCGGGACCGTGCGGCCATTCCGCCGTCGAGGTGCGAACATAGCGGAACCGGTGGCCGAGCGCGCTGCCACCGGGCGCAATCGTCTCGGCGAAGTTGCGATTGATGATCACCGCATCGGCTGACGCGGCGGCATCGCGATCAGTGAAGCGCCGGCCGGCAACACCGGGCACCTGATAGAGATCGAAGAACGCGGTGTCGACCTGATTGAGGCGAGCTCGGAATCCCGGCAGGCGACCGTTGAGCGCTTCGGTCGGCACGTCGCGACCTTCGATGTCGACGAACACCCAGGGTTCTTCGCCGGGCGGACGCGATGCGACGGCCACGCCACGAATGCCCGACTCGCTGCGCAGCCGATCGATCAGCGCGCGCTGCCGATTGCCCGCGCGCTCCATCTGTTGCCGGCGTGCGTCGTCCGGATCACCGGCCGTCGGCCGCGGCGCCTCGATCGGATCGAGGCCGAGTCCCTCGCCTTCCGGCGCCACGCGCGCGGTGGCAAACTCCTCGGCGGCAAAGCCAGGCCCGACGAAGCCGTTGCGCAGCGTGCCCCAGGTGAGCTGAATGGCCAGTGGCAGCACGGCGACGGAGAACGCCACCTGTGCGATCACCAGCGTGGTCCACGTCGCCCCGAGGCGCATGCTGGTGCGTCCGGCGAGCGCGCCGGCGCCCAGCCGCGCCAGGCGTCCGGTCGCTTGCAGCGCCGGCACGAGGCCCGACACCGCGGCCGCGACAACGGCGAGCGCGGCCACGAACAGCAGCGTGCGATACGACACGCCGAACGTGATCCAGAACGGCGGCCCGCCCGGCAAGGCCTGCAGGCGTCCGTTCGCCACTACCGACACCACGCGCACGATCAGCAGCGCCACACCGGCCGCCGCCATCGTCAACACCAGCGACTCGATGAACAACTGTCGGACGATGCGCGCCCGGCTGCCGCCAAGGGCATGACGCGCCGCGAACTCCTGCTGTCGCGTGACGATGCGCGCGTAGTTGAGGATGGCGATGTTGGCGCACGGCGGCAGCAGCAGCAGGACGAGCGCCAGGCTCGACAACGACCACAGCAGGCCCATCGTGCCCGGTTCGGCGTCGCCCGTGAAGGCAAAGGTGTAAGGCGCGACGCGCGGCCCGGTCGCGCGCAACTGCGCTTGCGTGGCTTCGTCGGCATCGATCGGTGGAAGCATCCCGAGCGCCGACACTTCCGCCTGCGCACGCGCCAGCGTCGCACCAGGCGCCAGCCTAGCGAAGACGACGCCTTCGGGACCGGTGTTGGCGAGCGTTGGATTGCTGCTGTTCCGAAGTGGCACCCAGTAGCCGAAGTTCACCGGAAACTGGAAACCGTCCGGCATCACGCCGATCACCGTGTGCACGTCATCACCAAGACGCAGTTCGCGTCCGATGACGTCGTGCGCGCCGGCGAAGCGTCGCTGCCACACGTCGTGGCCAATGACGACGACGGGAACAGCGCCTGGCGCAGTGTCCTTATCGTCGAAGGGTCTGCCGATCGACGGCGGGACGCGCGCGACGCGAAAGCCGGACGCCGACATCTCGGCCACGGACGCGAGCTCGACCGAGCCGTCCGGTGTGATCACGTTGCGCCGAACCGTTTGAAACGCGCCGACCTCGGCGACCGACTGCAGCGTGGTGCGCCAGCGTTCCACGTCCTGCCATGTGGTGTCGCGCCGGCGGGCCGCTTCGCGGTCCCATACCTGGATGGCCACGACGCGATCGCCGTCGTCCAGCGGCAGCCGGCTCCACAGCACGATGTCGAGCGCGGTGAACACCACGGCGGCGATGCTGATGGCCAGCGCCGTCGCCAGACCGCCAGTGAGCGTCAGTCCCCAGTTCCTGACGAGCAGACGCAGGCCGAGCCGGATGTCCAGCCACGACGAGCCGAGCCATGGCAATCCACGTTGATCGCGCAGCGCTTCGAGGGCCTGGATGCGGCCGCCTGCCGCAGCGCGCGCGAGTCGAGCGGCGTCGGTCGGCGCGTGGCCGCGTCCCAGGAGTTCGTCTTCGGCCAGGGCGACGTGCGCGGCCAGTTCACGCTGCAGATCGTGGTCGCTACGACGGCCGCTGAGCGCGCCCCACACGCGGCGCGTCCACACGCGAAGCACGCTGCCGATGGTGGACGGCTTCATGCCGGATCCTCGAAGAGCGTGTGCATCACCGACACCATCTGATCCCACGCCTTCTTTTCCTCGGCGAGCCGCCGGCGTCCGGCTCGGGTGATGGCGTAGAAGCGCGCCTGCCGGTTGTTATCGGTGACGCCCCAGTCGGCCTTGATCAGACCCTGCTGCTCCAGGCGCATCAGGCCGGGATACAGCGTGCCCATGTTCAGCGTCAGCGCGCCCGACGAGGCCTGCGCGAGCCGGGCGCCGATGGCGTAGCCGTGCAGCGGCCCCAGTGCGGACAGCGTCTGCAGCACCATCAGATCGAGCGTGCCGCGCAGGACCTCGGCCTTCGACGGTTCTCTATTCGACATCCAAATAGACTATGGTCTTGTTCCATTAGGATGTCAAATATAGAACGCGCGCCGCCGCGGCTACAGCATGCCGGCGGGACGGATGTTGTGGTTCACCCGGAAGAGATTCGCCGGGTCGTATTGCGCCTTCACGATTGCCAGCCGCGCGAGATGGTCGCCATAGGTGGCGCGGAGGCGGTCGTCGCCTTCGTCGCCCATCATGAAGTTGATGTAGCCGCCGCCGGGATTGAACGGCTGCACGCGCTTCCAGTAGGCGCGACCCCACGCCTTCAGCGCCTCGGCGTTGACGGGATCGGGATCGATGGCGGCAATCACCATGGCCCACACCGCGTCGCGCGCGTTCCAGGCCGTGGCATCGCCGGACACGCGATGCGCCGCGCCGTCGATCGGGTAGAGATGCATCAACGACAGCGCACCCGGCGACTTCGCGGCCTCCGTGATGTGCGTGTCGATTGCGGCGTCGGGCAGCGCGCTCACATACGCGCCTTTCCAGTACCACTGCAGTCCCTTGGGCATCAGCGGATCGAACAACGTCTGCATCGCCGGATACGGCATCGTCGTCATCCAGTTGAAGATCGGCGCCGGCAGCGCGCCGAGGAGTGGTGCGAGCGCCTTCTCCCCCGCCGCCGCCGGGCCGTTGTAGCAGGAGACGATGGCGCAGGCGCGCCGGCCCCAGTGTTCGCGCGGAAACGGATCCACCGACGGCACCGCTTTCAGGCCCACGAACACGCCGAGGGCCTCGGGCGCCGCTGGCAGGAAGTCGCGATACGCGCGCATCACGTCGTGCGCGTGCGTGGCGTCCCAGAAGATGGGACCGCCGAAGATCGTGTGCACCGGGTGCGCCTGGAAGAGGAAGCTGGTCACAACGCCGAAGTTGCCGCCGCCGCCGCGGATGGCCCAGAACAGATCCGGATGCCGCTCTGCGCTCGCGGTGACGACGCGGCCGTCGGCGAGTACGACGTCGGCTTCGAGCAGGTTGTCGATGGTCAGGCCGAACTGGCGCGTCAGATAGCCGACACCGCCGCCGAGCGTCAGCCCCGCGACGCCTGTCGTCGAGACAATGCCGAAGGGCACGGCGAGACCGAACGCGTGCGTGGCGTGATCGACATCGCCCGAGGTGCAGCCGGCTTCGGCGCGCACCGTCCGGCGTTCGGGGTCCGTCCGGATGCCTTTCATCAACGACAGATCGATCACCAGTCCATCGTCGCAACTGCCGAGCCCGCCGCCGTTGTGACCGCCGCCGCGGATGGCCACGAGCAGGTCTTCATCGCGCGCGAAGTTCACCGCGGTGATGACGTCGGCGATGTCGACACAGCGCGCGATCGCCGCCGGGCGCTTGTCGATCATCCCGTTGTAGAGCTGCCGCGCCTCGTCGTAGCCGGGATCGCCGGGTCGAATCACCGGGCCGCGGAGGCTCTGTCGAAACAGTTCCATCGATGCGTCGCGTATCATGGGTCTCCTCGAAACGAAGTGGGCGTTCGCCCGTGAACGCCGCCGGAGATCACCGTAAGTCCGGGGGCTGGACAGGTCCATGCCGCGGCGTCTACTTTCATTGCCCGCGCGTCCAGACGTGAGGCATGCCGAAGATGCGGGGATCGTGGTCGGGCGCGAGCGCTGTCGCAACGCTGCGCCTGCCGGAGGAATGACGTGGACGTCCTGTCCGACGTGCTGAGCGCGGTTCGTCTGTCGGGCGCGGTCTTCTTCGACGTCGAAGCCTTCGCGCCATGGGTGTCGCCGACGCCGCAGGCCGAGACGTTCAGGCGCACCATCATGCCGAACGCGGAGCACGTGATCGCGTTTCACGTGATGATGGCCGGCTCATGCTGGGCCGAGGTGCCCAACGCCGGTCCGCCGATTCACCTCCGCGCCGGCGACTTCGTCGTCATTCCGATGGGCGACGATCACGTGCTGTCGTCGGCGGCGGGGATGCGAGGTGAAGCCGACCTCGCCATGTATCGGCGTCCCACCGATCGCTGTCAGCCGGTGCCGTTCGTACTGAACAAGGGCGGCGGACCGGAGCGCAATCACTTCATCTGCGGCTACTTCGGGTGCGACGCGCGCCCGTTCAATCCGCTGCTCGATGCGCTGCCGCGGTTGTTCCACGCGTCGGTGTCGCCGGCGAGTCAGGACTGGCTGCTGCGTCTGGTCCGCGCGGCGGCGGTCGAAAGCGCGCGCGGCACGGCCGGCGGCGAGGCGATGTTGGCGCGCCTGGCCGAGTTGATGTTCGTCGAAGTGCTGCGCAAGCACATCAGCGATCTGCCGGAGGATGCGCGCGGCTGGTGCTCGGGCGTGCGCGACGCGCAAGTGGGTGCGGCGCTGCATCTGATGCACGAGCGGCCGGCGCACGCGTGGACGGTGGAAGCGCTGGCGCGTGAGGTCGGCATGTCGCGCTCGGCCTTCGCCGAGCGTTTCGCGGCGTTCGTCGGCGTCCCGCCGATGCAGTACCTGGCGCGGTGGCGGTTGCAGGTGGCGGCGAATCTGCTGGCGGGGCGGCAGATGAGCATCGCCGATGCCGCGGCGGAAGTGGGCTACGAGTCGGAGGCTGCGTTCAATCGCGCCTTCAAGAAGGTGGTCGGACTGCCGCCGGGTACGTGGCGGAAGCGGCGGGGAGAGGCGACGTGAAGGGACGACGGCTTGCAGGGCTTGGAGGACTTGCAGGGCTTGCAGGGCTGGGGGCCGCTCCTCGCCTTCGCGCGCTCGTGACGCGGAAGCTATCGGGTTTTGGCACGAGCGCCGACGCTACGCGGATGGTCTGTGCTTGGTACCCCACCGGATCAGCACGACGCCGGCAAGTACGCCGATGAACCCGGCAATCATCCAGGTCGTCGAGCCGCCGACGAGCGGTTCGCAATTCGCGACGCACAGGATCGGCGGCACGTGGAGCACGTCCGCGCCCTGCAGGAACCACAGCAAACCGAGCAGCGTCAGCGCCACGCCCGCTGTCGTCGAGAGAATGACCTTCGCGCTCATGAGATAGCGTCCTTCCCCGCTGGCTCGTCAGCAGTAGAGCCGGTCGGCCGGGCAACTTGTGCCCACTTCCCTTCATACGCGCAAAGAATCGAATACCGTTACTTCGCGCGAACGGAAGGCTCGATCAGGTGGCTTATCTCGAGCGCAATGGGGGGGACGCGACATGGCGATGTTCATCACGATCGGCTACGGGGATCGCGCCGGCTACGAGCGCACGGATCCAGCGGTGCGTGACGCCGCGCACCGGCACGATGCGCGGCTGCGGCAGATGGGCGCGACGATAGGGATCGCTGGCGCGCCAGTGCAGGTGCGCAACCCCGATGCATCGGGAGTTCGCACGACGCACGGACCGTTCATGCGATCGGACCTTCCGATCGCCGGCTTTGCCGTGATCGAGGCCGCCGATATCGACGAAGCCGCACGGCTGGTCGCCGAGACACCGTGCGCCGTTGCCCACGGTGTCGTCGAGGTGTGGCCGCTCGAGGTCAGCCAGTGAGCGCGGCCTCTCGACATCGACGCGTGGTGTGAACTGCAGGCATCAATCCTGCCGCAACGTGCGCATCGGATCGATCTTCGCGGCGAGGTGGCGACCGAAGGCATCGGTGTCGAGAATACGATCGAGCGCGTGCTGCAGGCCCCGCACGCGCGCCAGGTGAAGATCGACGAGACTCTACCGGAAGTAGACCGCACGCGACAGCGATGATTCGCGGACGAGGCGCCAGACGGCATACGCTAAGGCGCAGTCCATGACGACGGAGGGAACCGACTGATGCTGGAACAGATTGCCGCGGCCAACGCGTGGCTGAACGGATATGTGTGGGGCTGGCCGATGATCGTGCTGCTGCTCGGCACCGGCGTGCTGCTCACGGTGGTGACCGGCGGCGTGCAGTTCCGCTATCTCGGCTTCGCGCTGCGCGAAGTGCTCGGCAAGCTCACCGAGAAGAAGTCCGACGAACCCGGCAGCGTGTCGCCCTTCCAGGCCGTCGCCACGGCGCTGGCCTCCACCGTCGGCGTCGGCAACATCGCCGGCGTCGCCACCGCGATCTCGATCGGCGGTCCCGGCGCGCTGTTCTGGTTGTGGATCTCGGGGCTGCTCGGCATGTGCACCAAGTTCGCCGAGATTGTCGTCGCCATGCACTACCGCGAGCCCGACGCCACCGGGACGATGCGCGGCGGCGCAATGTATACGCTGAAGCGCGGCCTCGGGATGCCGTGGCTGGGCACGCTCTTCGCGGCGCTGGTGTCGCTGGCGGCGTTCGGCATCGGCAACATGGTGCAGGCCAATTCCGTCGCCGACAGCCTGCGCGCGTCGTTCGGGTTGTCGCCGTCGCTGACCGGCCTGGTGCTCGCCGTCATCACCGGCATCGTGATTCTCGGCGGCATCAAGCGCATCGGCGAGGTCACCGAGATCATGGTGCCGTTCATGGCGCTGCTCTACATCGGCGGCGGCGTGGTGATCCTGCTGCGCTTCGCGGACGCGGTGCCGGGCGCGGTGGGGCTGGTGTTCGAGAGCGCGTTTTCGGGCGCGGCGGCCACCGGCGGCTTTGCCGGCGCCACGATGATGATGGCGCTGCGCTACGGCGTCGCGCGCGGCCTGTTCTCGAACGAAGCCGGCCTCGGCAGCGCGCCCATGGTGCACGCCGCGGCGCGGACGGATCACCCGGTGCGGCAGGGGCTTTACGGCATCTTCGAGGTGTTCGTCGACACCATGCTCGTCTGCACGGTGACCGGCCTGGTCATTCTCTCCACGGGTGTGTGGAACGGTGGCGCAACCGGCGCGGCGCTCGCGGGTCAGGCGTTTTCCGAGGGGCTGCCGGGGACGGCTGGCAATCTCGTCGTCACCACCAGCCTCGTGCTCTTCGCCTTCTCCACGCTCGTCGGCTGGAGCTACTACGGCGAAACCGGCGTCGTCTATCTGTTCGGCGCGAAGGCGGCGGCGCCGTATCGCGTGTTGTGGCTGATCTTCATCTACGTGGGCGCGACCGGGTCGCTGCATCTCGTGTGGGACATCGCCGACACGCTCAATGGCTTGATGGCACTGCCGAACCTGGTGTCGGTACTCGGGTCGATTCCGCTGCTGCTCCGATTGAAGCGAGAATTTTTCACCAGCGTAGCTGTTCGGCGTTGATGAAGACACTGTGACGCGACGACGAGTCGCGCAGACTCGCCGACGCCCGCGAGAATCAATCCTGCCGCAACGTGCGCATCGGATCGATCTTCGCGGCGCGCGCGGCGGGGATCCAGGCGGCGAGCACGCAGGCCGCCAGAATCACGGCGAGACTCGCACCGTAGGCGACCGGATCGGTGACGTGCACGATCGGTGCGATCAGCGCACCGGCCGGCGTCGCGAGCACCGCTACTGCGAGCACCGCAGCCAGCCCCGCGCCGGCGATGAGGCCCATCATCACCGGCCGCATCGTCTGCGCGAGCATCAGTTGCGCCACCGAACGTGCCGGCGCGCCGAGCGCCATGCGGACGCCGATCTCGCGCGTGCGCTGCTCCACCATGTAGGACAGCACGCTGAACAACCCCGAGACGGTGAGCAGCAGCGCCAGGCCGCCGAGCACCAGCGAGACCCAGAACGCGACCTGCAGGAACAACGTCTCGAGCCGCGCCACCGTGCGCATGGTGATGATCTCGAGGTTCGGATCGATCCGGGTGAGACGCTCGAGCAGCGCCTGCCGCGCCAGGCTCGGTTCGCCCTGCACGCGGGCCACGATCGACGTGTTCGCCAGGTCGACACCGGTGGGCAGGAACACGCCCGCTTCCTTGATGTCGGTGATGCGGAACCCGCGCACGTCCCGCGCGACGCCCACCACCGTCACCGTCCGCGCCTGCATCAGCGCATCGTCGATGGGCGCGTCGGGATTGACCGTGAGGACCGCCTCGCGGCGCTGGACGCCGTCCGCCGGTGCGAGCTGGAACGTTTCGCCGACACCGCTGCCGTTGGGCCAGAGCGTCTTCGCCACTGACTCGGAGACGATCGCCACCGGGTGATGGTCCTGCTCCCACGGCAGGAACGCCCGCCCGCGGACGATGGGGACACCGAGGACATCGAAGTACGAGGCCGAGACCGACTTGAACGCCACGGCGGTCTTGCCGGCGCCGGCGTCGGCCTGGGCGATGCGCAACGGCGCGAGCAGCCTCGGCCTGACGCCCGCGTATGCGGTGATGGTGGTATCGTTCGCCACCGCCTGGATCGTCGCCGCACGCGTCGGTTCACTATCGATGGCGATCAACACGGTGTCGGCCGTGCGCAGGCCCGGATCGAACTGCGCCGAGGAGATGGCGCTGCGGAGGAAGACGGCCGCCGGGATCAACAGCAGCGCCGACGCGAACACCTGCACGCCGATCAGCACATGGCGCGCACGTCCCGGCCGCGCGTCCTTCACCAGTTCTCCGCGCAGCGTCCGCACCGGATCGATTGCCGTCGCGTGCAGCGCCGGCATCAGCGCGAAGAACCCGGTGGCCGCAATCGCCGCCACGACCAGGAACACCGCCACCCGCCAATCGGCCGCCGGCACGTTCAGGTTCACGTCGCCGATGTCGATCGGCAGCGCCCGCAGCGCCCAGTACACCGCGCCCTCGAGCGCAAGGCGCGAGATCAGATAGCCGCCAGCAGCCGCGACCAGCGCCAGCAGCACGCTCTCGGTCATCAGTTGCCGGACGATGCGGCGTCGTGATGCGCCGAGCGAGAGTCGAATGCCAATCTCGCGCTGCCGGGCCGCGCCGCGCGCCAGCAGCAGGTTGGCGACGTTGGCGCAGCCGATCACCAGGATCAACCCGAAGACGACGAAGAGTGGTGTGAAGACGGCGACCGACTCGAGCGGGTGCGGGACGGTGCCCCGCCGGGGCTGAAGCTCGATATGGATGCCGCCCTCATTGGTGACGTGCGCGGACCGATTCGAGTCCCAGGCGGCGAGCCGCGCGCGCGCCTGATCCGTCGACACGCCCGGTCGCAGCCGGCCAACGATCTCGACGGTCACCGCATCCTCGCGGCCGCGATCGGCCGGACGGAAATGTGCCACCTGCGACAATGGCGCCCAGACGTCCGGACCACTCACCTCGAGACCGCGGAAGCCCGCGGGCGTGACGCCGATGATCTGGAACGGCGTGCCGTTGACGAGTACGGTCCGGCCCAGCACATCCGGATCGCGATTGAAGCGCCGCGTCCATCCCTTGTCGCTGAGCACGACCACGGCGTTGCCGCCGGCGCGCGCATCATCCTCCGGACGAAAACCACGTCCGATGACGGGCTCGACCTGAACGACGTGAAAGAAGTTGCCGCTGACGAGCGACACCGCCAGCGGCCGGCCGTCGACGTGCAGATCGACGTCGGTAACGGTGGCGTAGGCATCGGTGAAGACGCCGGTGTCGGCACGCAGCGCGTCGAGCGTCTGACGCGGCCATGCTGTCGACGATTCGAGGCTGTCTGTCGGCAGCTCGCCATCGGCGCCCGTCACGTGTGTTCGCTCGACGGAATACATCTCGTTCACGCCGGGCACGCGGTCGACGCGGAAGATGAACGTGTTGAGGAACGTGAACAGCACCGCCACGACGCCGAGGCCGATGGCGACGGTGACGACGATGGTGATGGCGGCAAGCGGCGCCTTGGCGAAGGTGCGCAGCGCGTACTGGATGTCGCGCACCAGGTTGTCGATTACCGCGGTGCCGCGCTCGTCACGGCATCGATCCGCCGCCAGCATCGTTGATCCGAAGCGCGCCTGCGCGCGTTCACGTGCGGCGTCTGGCGTCATGCCGTCGTCGATCAGCTTCCTGGCCTCGCGCTCGATGTGGAACGCCAGCTCCTCGTCGAGTTCCTGCTCGACGCGGTTGGGCCGGAGCAGCGCGCGGATTCGCAGTTTCAGATCGTTGATGGTCATGCGAGTTTCATCACGCGGCCGATGGCGTGCGCCATGCGGTCCCATGCGCGCGTCTCGACGGCGAGCTGGCGGCGGCCCGACGCGGTGAGGTGGTAGTACTTGGCGCGGCGGCCCAGTTCCGACACCTTCCATTCGGCGGCGATCCAGCCCTGGTGCTCGAGTCGATGGAGGGCCGGATACAGCGAGCCCTGGTTGATCTGGAGGACGTCTTCGGAGATCTGCTGAATGCGCTCGGAGACGGCCCAGCCGTGCAGGGCCTCCGTCTGCAGCGTGCGCAGGATGAGCAGGTCGAGGGTGCCGGGCAGCAGGTCGGGTGTGCGCGCCATGGTGTCGACGATCGACACTATAGCTCCATGATGTCGACTGTCAACACCATGACGGGCGGTCACTACCGTGCGATGGATGGCAGCTTCAGCGGAAAGCGGGTGCGCGCTGCCAGCCAGTGCGCGAGATCGATCAGATCCGTCTCGTCGCGCAACCCGCTGGCGATCCGACGCGAACCGTCGGCATCAGTGACTTTCAGGACGAAGGACTCGTCGCCGTCGCTGTCGACGGACCGCTCGACGTCGAGGCGAGCGCTCGTGAACACCCGTTCGCGCGACCATGTGAGGCAGCGGGTTTCGGCGGTGAGTCGTCCCTCGCGCACCAACCAGGCGCGGCGCGAGAACGTGACCCACGTCGCGGCAGCGGAGAGCGCGAGCATCAGTACCAAGACGATGACGCCGCCGATGGATGCGACGCTGTTCCTGGCGAGGGCCGCGACGAGCAGCAGCACGACGCCCCACAGGAAGACGGCGCCGATGGCACGTGCCTTCGCGTAGTCGCGGGTGAGGCGCGTGACTCCCGTGTCGGCACTGACGCGCCACCCCCGCGGCGCCTTCGCCGGATCGAACGCGCGAGTGCCCTGTTCCGGCAGCAGCAGTCTGGATCGCAGCCACTCGACCAGCGCCCGCCGCTCCTCGACGCTGCCGAACGTCGTGACGACGTCGATGCCCGTCGCGGTGTCCATCACCACCGCCTTGTCGTGGCGCCGGAGGCGAACACGACGAATCGTCGAGCGCGAGTGCTGGCGCGCCCGCGACAGCGGTCCGACCCGCCGTTCCAGCAGGAGACCGTCCGACGACACCTGAAGGCGGTCTTCGCCGAACAACGAGCGCAACAGGTGCGTGATGGCCGAGACTCCGCCGATCGTCCACACCGTAAGCCAGACACCGATGAACAGCAGCGCCGCGACGGCGGCGCCACCGACAATCCACTCGCCACCGGGCACCGGCGCGGGTTTACCGACCGCGGCGCCGGCCAGCGAGCGCAGCAGCATGCCCAGGAAGCCGATCGCCATCGTTTCGCCCACGGCCCAACCGGCCAGCCAGACCAGGAGAAAGATGGCGACGACGTAGCGGCCCAGGCCGGTCGGCCGAAGCGACTGCTCCGCGCCCGAAAACGAGGTGGTCACGATTGCCTGATATATCGGCGGGAACTGGAGGTGCCGCAGGTAGCGGGAGGCGGGAGGCGGGAGGCGGAAGCGGGAGACGGGAGGCGGAAGCGGGAGACGGGAGGCGGGAGACGGGCAGGCGGGAGGCGGGAGGCGGGAGACGGTCAGGCGGGCAGGCGGGAGGCGGGAGTGTGATAGGGTCCGCGCGTATGTCGACCCGGCTGGCGATCGCGATCGCGACGTGTGCTGTGTCTCTGTGCCTCGCGCCCGCGCTCGCGGCGCGGCAGAACCTCGCCACCATGACACCGGAAGCGCGGGCGCGGGCGGAAGCGCAGAATGCGGCCCTGCAGCAGATGGTGCGCGACGCGACGAGGCTGCCGCTGGTGCCGCGGCCGATCGCGGTGACGCCGCCGGCGGCGGGATGGGCCACAGGCATGGTGTCATGGGTGGCATCCGACCGCGACGGGCGCATCTACCTCCTGCAGCGCGGCGACAAGGCCGACCCGGTCATCGTCCTCGACGAATCCGGCAAGGTGCTGCGATCGTGGGGAAAGGGACTGTATACGACGCCGCACGCCATTCGCGTCGACCCGCAGGGCAACGTGTGGACCACCGATGCGGCGAGTTCGATGGTCTACAAGTTCTCGCCGACCGGTGACGTGCTGCTCGAGATCGAAGTCGGCGGGCAGCCCACGCCGTGCAACAACTTCTGCAGCACTTCCGATGTCGCGTTCGCGCCCGACGGTCATGTGTTGATCGCGGACGGCTACCGCAACGCGCGCATCCTCGAGTACACCGCCGACGGCCGGAAGGTGCGCGAGTTCGGCACCGCGGGCACCGGCCCCGGACAGTTCGTCCTGCCGCACTCGATTCAGATTGACGCCGCCGGAGTCATCTACGTCGCCGATCGCGAGAACGGCCGCATCCAGCGGTTCGATCGCTCGGGGAAGTTTCTCGGCGAGTGGACGCAGTATGGCAAGACGTTCGGCCTGACGCTCGATGGCGACGCGCTCTGGCTGTCGACGATTCCGCGCGGGCCGAACAGCGCGCCCGGATGGCTGCTGAAGATCGACCGCGCGAGTGGCCGGCTGCTCGGCTACGTCGACGCGCAGGGCAACCACGGCATGAGCGTGCTGCCGAACGGCGACCTGCTGCACGCGCCGGGTCCAGACCTGATCGCTCAGCGCTACAGCGGTCGATGACTCAGGTCTTAGGTCCTAAGTCTTAGGTCTTAGGCGAAAGGCCTTGTCCGCGGCCGACCTCCAGCCCTAAGCCCCAAGCCGTCCAAGCCCCAAGCCCTCCAAGCCTTCCACGCCCTCCAAGCCCTAACCAGTGCCGCCCCTCAGCGCGTCGCGCCGAGTTTGCGCAGCAGGTCGTGCGCCTTTGTCGGAGCGGGTCGGGGCTCGGTGTCCCGCGTGCGCGGCACGGTCATGTCCAGCGGTGTCTGCCCCGCCTTGTTCGGCGCTTCGAGCACCGCGCCACGGTCGGCAAGCAACTGAATCAGTGGCAGCATCTGAGCGGCCGCGGCGGCGTGCAGCGCGGTATCGCCACTCTCGGTACTTCCGCCGACGTCCGCGCCGGCGTCGAGCAGCGTCGTCACGATCGTGATGACTTCGCGTTCGTCACGCGGCACGGCCGGCGTATCCGAATCGACCATGTGCCAGCGCGCGAGGTCGATGGGACGCACCTCTTTCTGGACGGCGATACCCGCGGCGGCAAGGAGCGGGGTCGTTCCGTCGGTGAGTCCCAACTGCACGTCGGCGCCATGCGCGAGCAATGTCTGCGTGGCCTCGACCTCGAGATACGCGGCCGCCACCAGCAGCGGCGTCGCGCCGGACAGCGTCGACGGCAGCGCCCACTGCGACCCGAAGCGGCGTACGGGACTACCCTTCACCAGTCGCGCGTTCACGTTCGCGCCGGCGTCGAGCAGCGCGCGCACGGTGTCCATGTCGCCACGCAGCACGGCGGCGTGCAGCGCGGTGTAGCCGGCACCGGCGGCGTTGACGTTCGCGCCGCGGGCAATCAACAGTCGCGCCACGGTCGGCTGGCCGTCGAAGACGGCGAGCACGAGCGGCGAGCGGCCATCCGCACTCGGCGCATCGATCGCCGCACCTGCGTCCAGCAGCATCGCCGCCGACTCCACATCGCCAGCCTGCGCGGCAAAGTGGAGCGCGCTCGAGCCGCCGCTCTCGACGCGATGCGCGTCCTGCCGCGACGTCTTGACGATGCGTCGGGGCCCCTGATCGAGCATCACGGTGAGCGGCCGCACGGCGGTCCGCGCGTGCACATCCGCGCCATGCGCCAGCAGCAGACGCACCATTGCCGGATGCCGTCGCGACGCCGCCCACATCAAGGCGCTCTGGGATCGCCCCTGTTCCACCGCATTCACCGCTGCGCCTTTGGCCAGGAGCGCAGTCGCGACATCGACCGCGCCGACCCGAGCCGCCGCCATCAACGGCGTCACGCCGGCGGCGCTGGCCGCATTCGGATTAGCACCGGCCGCCAGGAGCGCAGCTGCGATGGACGCGTTGCCATTCCCCGCCGCGAGCAGCAGCGGCGTCACGCCCAGATCGTTCGGCGCGTCGACACGTGCACCTGCCGCAAGCAACGCCGTCACCAGCGCGTCGTCATCGACGTGCACGGCCCAATGCAGCGCGGTGGCGCCATCGCCGAGTGGTGCGTTGACGTCCGCGCCCTTCACGATGAGCGCTCGGACGGCCGCGTGATCGCGATCGCGAACCGCAATGATGAGTGGCGACACGCTCAGCCACAGCGCAAGGATCATCGTCATCTCGCAAACGAAGATGCCGGCGCGCGAGCGCCGCTGACGCGCACTCAGCACCGCGCGCAGGCGCGCCATCGACACAACGCAAGTGACGTGGAGAATCATGCGGCGTCAGTCGAGACTCACCGGCCCGGTGCTGTTGCCGTGGCTGTCTATGCGCACGCCGAGTTTGTCGAGCAGGCCGAGATGGAAGTTGGCGAGCGGCGTGCCCGCGGCGTATTTCTTGTGACGGCCGCCGCTGAGGCCGCCGTTGGCGCCGCCAAGCATCAGCAGCGGCAGATTCGTCGGGACGTGTCCGTTGCCTTCGCTCATGCCGGCGCCGTAGAGGATCAGGCAGTGATCGAGCAGCGAGCCGTCACCATCCGGCGTGTCGCGCAGCCTCTCGACGAACGACGAGAACAGCGACACGTGATAGTGGTTGATCTTCGCGCACTTCTCCATGCGCAGCGGATCGCGCTGGTGATGCGAGATCGGATGGTGCGCGTCGGGCACGCCAATCTCGGGATACGTGCGGCCGCTGAACTCGCGGCCGATCATGAACGTCACCACGCGCGTGACGTCGCCCTGATAGGCGAGCAACTGCAGGTCGAACATCAGCCGGGCATGATCGGCAAAGCTGTCCGGCACGCCGGCCGGTCGATCGAACACCGGCAGCTCGGCGTTGTGCTCCATCGCGCCCTGAATCCGTCGCTCCACATCACGCACGCTGTCCAGATACCCCGCCACACGCGCGCGGTCCGACGCGCCGAGCGTGCCACGCAGCGTCGCGACTTCCCCGGCCAATGAATCGAGCAGGCTGCCCTTGCGCGCAACGCTCGCCCGCCGCGCCGCGGGATCGTTGCCTGCCGTGTCGCCAAACAACCGCACGAACGCGGCGCTCGGGTCGTGCTCCATCGGCAGCGGCTGCGTTGGGCCGGCCCAGGCAATCGTGCCGGTGTAGACGCAACTGCGGCCGAAGTCGCACGACGTGCCCGAGTCCACGGATTCGAGCGCGAGTTCCAGCGACGGCAGCACCGAATCGCGGCTGAGCGTCCTGGCCGCAATCTGATCGATGGACACACCGGCGCGCAGCGTACGGCTGGGCGTGACGTCGGTAAGGAAGCGCGTGCTGGCGTCGGCGTGGTTGTTGTATTGCCGCTCGCCCGGCGGCGGCGGGGGCACGCTGTCCAGACCACTGACGACGGTGAGGCGGTCGCGGAACGGCGCCAGCGGCGCCAGCGACGGCGTCAGTTCGAACGCACTGCCCTCCGCGGTTGGAAACCACTGCGAAGGAATGACGCCGTTCGGCACATAGACGGCGCCGAAGCGCAGCGGCGCCTTCGCAACCGTTCGGTGCATTGCCGTCAGCGCCGGCACCATGGCGTCGAGGAACGGCAGCGGCACACTCGCGCCGAGCGCCTTCAGCATCGTGCGACGCGACAGCGCCTTCTTCATGATCATCATGACGCGGCCTTCCTCATCTGAAACGCGGGACTGTTGACGATGCCGAGAATGATGGCGGACCAGCGGTAGTCGCGGCGCGATGCTTGCGTGACGATGGCGCGCAGCGCCGGTTGATCGCGGTAGGTGATGTGCCGCCCGAGCGCGTACGTCATCAGCCTGGACGCGAACGTCTCGACGTACTGCGCGCGGCGCGCCAGCAGGAACGCGCGCAGGCCGTTGACGCCGTCGAGGGCGGTGCCGTCGGTAAACGTCGCGCTGGCGTCGACCGGCCGTCCGGCCTGGCTGTGCCGCCAGCGTCCGATGGCGTCGAAGTTCTCGAGCGAAAAGCCGATCGGGTCCATGCGCACATGACACGCCGCGCAGGCCGGATTGCGGCGGTGCATCTCCATCTGCTCACGCATCGACAGCACGCGACCGGTGCCGTCGGTGGTTTCGAGATCGGGAACATTGGGCGGTGGCGGCGGTGGCGGCATGCCGAGCAGGTTCTCGAGCACCCAGAAGCCGCGCACCACGGGCGTGGTCCGATCCGGGTACGACGTCACCATCAGCACGCTGCCGTGGCCGAGCAGGCCGTGGCGCTCCGGCGCGTTCCACGTCACACGACGGAAGCGCTCACCATCAACACCAGCGACGCCATAGTGCTCGGCCAGGCGCGCGTTCATGAACGTGTAGTCGGCGCTCAGCAGATCGACGATGCTGCGGTCGTCGCGGAACTGGCTGTCGAGAAAGAGCGACGTCTCCTCGAGAAAGGCGCGGCGCAGGTTCTCGTCGAACTCTGGGAAGCGATCCGGATCAGGCTGCCAGCTTTCGGCCTTGCGGACGCCGAGCCACTGGCTGCCGAAGTTCTGCACGAGCGCGCGCGATCGCGGATCGGCGAGCATGCGGCGCACCTGCTGCTCGATCACCGCGGGTTGCCGCAATCGTCCCGCCGCCGCCTGCGCCAGCAGCTCATCGTCGGGAATGCTGCTCCACAGAGAGAACGAAAGTCGCGAGGCGAGGTCGCTGTCCGTCAGGCGATAGGTGGCGCCGGGCGATACGTTCTGCGGATCGCTCTCGATGCGGAAGAGGAAGTTGAAGCTGACCAGCATCCGCTCGATCGCGGCCTGGATACCGGCTTCGAATCCGCCGGCGCGGCTGCCCGTGTCGTAGAACTGCAGCAGCGTCTGCACTTCCGCCTGCGTCGGTGGTCGACGATACGCGCGTCGTGCCAGGCTGGTCAGGATCGTCGACGCACAGCCACGCGCGTTGCGAGCGCGATCCGTGTCAGCTGTGTCATCTGTGCTATCTGTGCCATCTGTGCCATCTGTGCCATCTGTGGCACCTGTGGCACCTGTGGCGGGTGTGCAGGTGAACACGGCGCGTCGGCTTGGCGTGTCGCCGCTCCCCGTGGCTGCATACGGCCCGAGGATGGTCAACGCGTCGACGGCGGCGTGGCCGTCGTAGTGCTCGTCCGAACCGCGGGTGAAGTCCACCGGCAGCGGCTGCGTCACACCTTCGCGTTCCCACGGACTGTCGACGAACGCCGCGGTGACCACATGCGGGCCGGCGGTGACCGTCGTGCGCGCTTCGAGCGCGGCATCGGCGGCGTGCATGTACAGCTCCCACTCGGTGTCGCCGACGATCTCGCCGTTCCAGGTGAGCGGACCCGGCGTGCCCGGCGCGTCGCCACCAACGGTGAAGCGCGCCACGCGCACGCCGTCGACGCGCACATCGATCTGCTGCGCGTGCCCCATGCCGACGATGTAGTCGTAGACCTGACGGCGCAGTCGAATCCTGAAGCGATACTCGCCGTCGAGCGGGAACGTGTGCCGCGCGACGACCCCGCCGCGCGATCCGAACGGCATGTCGTCACCGAGGCGAACATCCTGCTCGAGCAGTTTCGGGACGCGATACGTGTGCGTGGCCGGCGCCTCACCCAGTGTCGGATCGCCGACGGCGAGACGACTGATCTCGCGCGCGGCTGAGAGGTAACGCTCGAGATGCGAGGGTGACAGCGCCAGGCTTACCGCGACGTTGTCGAACCCCTCGTCCGCCTCGTCGGGGAGCAGCAGCGCCTTGGCGTCGACGGTGAGGCCGAAGAGATCGCGGATCGCGTTGGCGTACTCCGCTCGGTTCAGGCGATGCAGGCCGACGCGACCCGGATCAGGATCGGCGATCGCGGCCGCATCGAGCGCGGTGGTCAACGACGCGGTGACAGCAGCGAGCGTCGCGCGCTCGGGCACGGGACGGCCGGCCGGCGGCATCTGTCCGGTGACGAGCTTGTGGCGGACCGATTCCCAGAGTTCGCGCCGGCTTGCGATATCCGTGACGGAGACGCCGGCGAGCGACATGCCACCGGCGCGGGCGCGATCGTTGTGACAGGCGGCGCAATGCTGGTCGAGGAACTGACTCAGCGGCACTGAGTCCTGATACGACACAGCCGGTGCAACCAACGCCGCGGCCGGTTCAGGCGCGACGGCTGGAACCGATGCCGCGCGGGACACGGTGTCCGGCAACGGTGTCGGGACCGCGGTGAACGCGCGCGCCAGCGTCACCGTGGCGACCACCACGGCGAGGACCGCTATCGCCCGCCGCGTCCGCTCGCGCGTCTTGCCGTCAGCCACCGGCCGCCTCCGGCGCGGACTATATCAAGAAAC
>JADZCY010000078.1 GCA_020851325.1 Acidobacteriota bacterium
GCCGCGTTGGTCGCCACGAGCGTGTAAGTGGTGGTGGCCGAAATCGCCACCGTCGTGGAGCCATGCAGCGGTACCACCTGGCCATTGATCTGCGCGGACACGGCGTTGGTGGTCACCCAGTCGACGGCCGCGGTGTTCGGGCCTCGCTGCGACGCGTAGATGATCGCTGTCGGCGCGGGAGCCGGCGTTGGCGTCGGAGTGGGCGTCGGCGTTGGCGTCGGTGTCGGAGTGGGTGTCGGGGTCGGCGTTGGCGCGGGCGGCGTGTAAGTCACGGTGGCGCTCTGCGTCGCCGTCACACCCGCCGAATTGGTGGCGACAATCGTAAAGGTCGTCGTGGCCGAAATCGTCACCGTCGTCGATCCGCTGGCGCCGACCGACTGGCCGTTGATGGTGACCGTCGCGGCGTTCGTCGTGTTCCAGCTCACGGCCGCCGTATTGGTGCCCTGCAGCGTCGCACTGATGCTGGCCGTCGGCGCTGGCACGGGAGCCGGAGGCGGCGCCGGTGTCCGCAGATCGATGGTCGCTTCGTTGGACGGCGGACCCAGTTCGTACGACGCGTTATACGCGCGAATGACGACGTAATAGAGACTGCCGGCGGAGAGCGACACGGTCGCCTCCGTCTGATTACCGGCGTCGAAACTCCACTGATGATTGCCGGGGGACGTGCCGTAAAACACGCGATACCCGGCGGTCAGGCTGTCGGTATTCCGATCCCACTGCGCCGTCACCGTGGTCTGGGCGAACGCCGGAGCGGCCACCGCCAGGAAGAACAGCGCTGCCGACGCCGCGACAATGCGACGCATCCGCCCCGAAGACACACCGATCGCGCTGACACACCCCGAAAGAACGCAAATCCCCACAGTCGTCACCTGTGCCCTGTCGGCAGGGCCGAAGAACCTTGTTGCACGTAGCTGGTTGGTGTCCCGGGCGTACCGGGCCGGGCGGGAGGGGGAACCCGAACGTCGCGTCCTATGCGAGAAGCGATCCAGAAATCGCTTCCGCGGGCTGTCATGTCGTGTTCGTTTACGTCGGCCCGATGCACTCGGCGATTGACGTTAGTGGTCAGCGCCGCGAAGGCGTCACCGACAATCGTGTAATCGCGACTTACCGGCCTGCGCGTTTCGACATGATCCGCGAGCGTCATCCGGTAATGGCAAAGTGCCAGAAGCAGGCCACGTCGGCGCGCACGCCCGCTTCATGCCGGTAAGTAGTTGTGATGACGCCGCTTCGGAAAACGAGGCGGCGTTTGCGCGTCGATCGACGCTGCACGCATCGGCACGGCGGGCTGTGCCGCATCGACACAGCCCGCTTTCGAAATCGTCGGCGGCGGCCCGAAGGGACCGCCCGCCAGACTTCCCTACCGCTGAATCACGATCTCGTTCGATGGCGCGCCGGCGCCTTGCGCGCTCACGCCGCGGACACGCACGTAGACGATGCCGCTCGGCACGGTCATGGTGAAGCGGTCGGCGTTGCCGATGTTGACGGCGCCCAGGTCGCTACGGCCCGGCGCGGAGCCGGTTTCGACCAGGTAGCTCGTTGGCGCCGCGCCGCTGCCCGGCCCGCCCCACCACATGTGCACGGACGTGCCGGCGACCGAGTAACCGAGCCCCTGCGGCGCATTCGGCGTGCCCGTCGTTGACGAAGTCACGGTGACCCATGCCTGTTCCGTGACCGTCGCCCCGGCGGCGTTGGTGGCGACAATCGTAAAGGCCGTCGTCCCCTGCGAGACGGTGACGCTGGTCGTGCCGCTGAGCGCCACGCTCTGGCCGTTGATGGTCACGCTCACGGCGCTGACGGTGCTCCAGTACAGCACCGCCGTGTTGCCGTTCTGCAGCGCGGCACTGATCGTTGCCCACGGCGCCGGCACGGGACCGGGCGACGGTGTCGGCGTGGGCGTGGGCGTGGGCGCCGGGGTTGTGGGTGGCGGCGTCGTCATGGTCACCCACGCGTGTTCGGTGACCGTCGCACCGGCGGCATTGGTGGCGACAATGGTGAAGGTCGTCCGCGTCTGCGACAGCGACACGGTGGCGCTGCCGTTGAGCGCCACGCTCTGGCCGTTGATGGTGGCGCTCACCGCGTTGACGGTGCTCCAGTGCACGACCGCCGTGTTGCCGTTCTGCAGCGAGGCGCTGACGGTCGCCCAGGGCGCGGGCACGGGATCAGGTGACGGCGTCGGGGGCGGCGTCGGGGGCGGCGTCGGCGTCGGCGTCGGCGTCGGCGACGATGTCGCGGTCACCCACGCCTGTTCGGTCACCGTCGCACCGGCGGCGTTGGTGGCGACAATCGTGAAGGCCGTCGTCCCCTGCGAGACGGTGACGCTGGTCGTGCCGCTGAGCGCCACGCTCTGGCCGTTGATGGTCACGCTGACCGCGTTGACGGTGCTCCAGTTGACGACCGCCGTGTTGCCGTTCTGCAGCGAGGCGCTGACCGTTGCCCACGGCGGCGCCGCCCCCGAGTCCCGCAGGTCGACCGTCTCTTCACTCGACGGCGGGCCGAGTTCATACGACGCGTTGTAGGCGCGGATGACGACGTAGTAGCGGCTGCCGCGGGAGAGCGACAGCGTCGCTTCGGTCTGATTACCGGCGTCGAACCCCCACTGATAATTGCCGGGAGACGTGCCGTAGGCGACGCGGTACCCTGCGGTCAGGCTGTCGGTATTCCGATCCCATCGCGCCGTCACCGTCGTCTGGGCGAGGGCCGGAGCGGCCACCGCCAGGAAAAACATCGCTGCTGACGCCGCCACGACGCGGCGCACCCGCCCCGAAGACAGACCGATCGCTCTGAGAAACCCCGAAAGAACGCAAATCCCCACAGTCGTCACCTGTGCCCTGTCGGCAGGGCCGAAGAACGTGTTGCACTTAGCTGGTTGGTATCCCGGGCGTACCGGGCCGGGCGGGAGGGGGAGCCCGAACGCCACGCCGTTTGCGAAAAGCGCGCCAGAATTAATCGTGTCTAAAGTTCCAATTTGGCCTCTAAAGTTCTGCCAACGTGTTCGTCAGTAGGTATTGGTGGCCGGCATCCGTGTAGTCGCTTCCTTCCAGACGGCATATTCGACATGGCCGGCGACCAGTATCCGGTGGCAGAGAAGAGCGAGAAGCACGCCAGATCGGCGCGCCAGGGTCGCCGCCGCCGGTAAGTAGTTGTGATGACACCGCTTCGACGACGAGCGGACCTTCGGGGCGGCGACGGGCCCTGCACGCATCGGCACGGCGTGCTGTGCCGCATCGGCACAGGCCGGTTTCGAAACCGTCGGCGACGGACCCAAGGGCCGCTCGCTTCGCGAACGGTAGGACACCAGGACCGCCCGCCCACGCGCTGCGCACTCTGGCGCGGCGGTGGGGCATCAGGACCGCTGCTGCCGCGGCACCGGGAGATCGAGGAACCGCGCTGGCGCCGGGCAGATACCGAATCGACGAAGATAGATATGTTGCTTCATGGTATAGGCTTCCCTCTTACCGACAGCCATGACGTCTGCTTCCGCGCTGATTCCTCGCCCGCTGGTGGTCAATTGCCCGCAACTGCGTGTCGAAGGACATGCGCTCCGCGACGTCTCGCTCGCCGGCTGGGCCTCCGGACCCGATCTCAACACCGCCCCCGTCGTCGTCATCGTCGGCGGCATCACCGCGTCGCCGTTTCCGTTCGGCGACGGGCGAGCGGAAACCGACGGTGGCGCGGAGGCCTGGTGGCCGGCGCTGAAGGGACCAGGCGCCATCGACCCTTCGCGCGTCACCGTGCTGTGTCCGTGCTGGCCTGGCAATGGATCCACATGGGACGGCTTCGACACCGCTGATCCGCCGCCGCTCTCCGTGCGCGGACTTGCCGATCTGATTGCCGCGTGGCTCGAAGGCATCGGCTGCACCACGCCTGTCACCTTCATCGGCGCCAGCCTCGGCGGCATGGTGGGCGTGGCGCTCGCGGTACGGCATCCGGCGCGGTGCGCGCGGCTCATCGCCATTTCCGCCGGTCTGCGGCCCGATGGCTGGGGCACGGCCACGCGGCACCTGCAACGTGAACTGGTGCGCGACGGCTGGCGCAACGGCGATGTCGCCACCGGCATGAGCCGGGCGCGGCAACTCGGCATGCTCACCTATCGCGGCCGCGATGAACTGGACGTGCGCTTCGGCAAGCTCGTCGCCGGTCTCGACCGTCCGCCGGTCGCCGAGTATCTCGAACATCACGGCCGGCGCTTTGCCGAACGCTTTCCCGTTCGCACGTTCCTGCTGCTCAGCGAAGCGATCGATCGCGGATCGATCGCCGACACGCCCGAGGATCTGCGGACCGCGCTCGAAGGCGTCACCGCCGACACCATCGTCGTCGGCGTGCCGGGCGACATGCTGTTTCCATGGGCGCTGCAGGAAGAACTGCACCGGCAGTTGCAAGCGGCCGGCGGGCACTCGTCACTCTGGAAACTGGACTCGGTGTATGGGCACGACGCATTCCTGGCCGATCAGGATCGCCTGGCGGCGCTGCTCATTGACGCCGGTGCGTTCGCGTTCGCGCCGGCGACAGCGGCGCGTCCGAAGTTCGAGGGCGTCGGCACCGAACCGGTGCGCGAGGTGCGCATTGGCCTGATCGGCTGCGGCACCGTCGGTCACGGCCTGCTCGAGATGCTGGAGCGCGAAGCCGTGCCGGTGCAGGAACGTTACGGCGTGCGCTTCCGCGTGACGCGCATCGCCGTGCGCGATCGTCACAAGCCGCGCGGTCCACGCGCGCTCGGCATTCCCATCACCGACGATGCAAGGGCGGTGGTGTGTGATGCGGAAGTGGACGTGATCGTGGAGGTGGCCGGCGGCATGGCGGTGGAGCCCGTGCTGCGCGCCGCGCTCGCCGCGGGCAAGCCGGTCGTCACCGCCAACAAGGCGCTGCTGGCGTCGAAGCTGGCCGAACTCGGCGTGCTGGCGCAGCGGACGGC
>JADZCY010000079.1 GCA_020851325.1 Acidobacteriota bacterium
ACCGCGATCGCGCGCACGTTGGTATAGCCCTCGATGCGCAGGCGCAGCGCGAGATCCGCGCGGCCCATCTCCGGGGTCAGGTGGAAGACGCCGGCGAGCGGTTCGGGATTGTTGTCGACGATGATGTAGACAGTCTCGATATAGCGCTCGGGCGTCTGCGGAAACTGCGCCTTGATCGTCACCGGCGTGAACGCCGCGTCCTCGGCGCGGTAGGGCGTGCGCAGATCGATGACGGTCTTGTCCTCGACGATCTCCTTCCCTTCGAAATAGCGCGGCTTCAGGAACGCCTGCCAGACGTCGACCTGAGACTGCTGCGCCCACCCGTTGCCCGCGACACCGAAAAGGCTCGCAAGGAAGAATACGAACACTGTGCTTCGCTGCATAGACTGCCTCCAGTGGTCATCCGACCAGGCCCCACACCGCGCAGTGTAACGGCGGAATTCGGCGCGGCCCAATGCTCCTTCATCGTGAGAACCGCAACGGAAACTTTTGTTGCGGAAGTGGCTTGTGAGACCGGGTGCTCGTCCATGCGAGACGGTGCCGGTATTCTCGCACCTGTTCCTGGCCGGATGCCTTGCTATGTTGAATTTACGCCAGCTTCTCGATTTCTCGTACGTAGGATCGGCGCGGTGCGCCGTCATACTGGGCGTCTGGCTGGCGCTCGCCCCGCTCGTTTTCGCCGCGATCGACCGAGGCGCCAGCGATCGCTACGAGCATGCACTGCAACTGCGCGAAGAAAACGACGCGGTGGCGGCCATCATCGAGTTGAAGAGCGCGCTGCAGGCCGATCCGATGCACCTCTCCTCCCACCTGCTGATCGGAGAGATCTATCTTGATCAGGGCCTCGGCGCCGCTGCCGAGGACGCGCTGCGCACGGCGCTGAAGCGCGGTGCGGACTCCAACGCCGTGATGCCGATGCTCGGCAAGGCACTGTTGAAGCAGGGCAAGTACGCGAAGGTCATCACCGAGCTGTCGGCCGACGGGCTCACGACCGAGAACGCGGCTCAAGTCCGCACGGTGCGGGCTCAGGCGCTGTTCGGCCAGGGACTGCGGCGGAAGGCGGCAGCGGAACTCGACAAAGCCCTAGCCCTCACGCCGAAAGCCCTGGAGCCCAACCTCGTCCGCATCAGCGCACTTTTGCAGGCGGGCGAGTTTGGCGAGGCCGAGCGCCAGGCCGACCTCGCGGTCAAGGAACACCCGGTGGAGCCGGATGCCTGGCTGGCAGTCAGTTCGGTGGCACAACTGCGCGGCAATACCGACGCGGCACTCGACGGCTACTCGCGGGCGCTCGAGATCGCGCCCAGGCACCTGATCGCGCGGCTGAGCCGCATTGCTCTGCTGATCGATCTGAAGCGCGATGCCGACGCCAGGGCCGATTTCGACTATCTCGAGAAGAACTTCGCGAAAGATCCCAGCGCCTCCTACATGCGCGCCGTGTGGCTCGCGCGTACGGCCAACGGGAAAGGCACGACGGCGGCGCTACAAGCCGTGCTCGACAGCGTCAAACAATTGAATGACCGGGTGTTTGCCGAAGATCCCGTGCTGAACCTGATGACCGGGATGTCGTACTACGGCCTCGGCAACTTCCAGCAGGCGGTCACCCGCCTACAGTCCTACCTGAAGCAGCAGCCAGCGGATTTCGGCGCACGCAAGGCGCTCGGCGACGCCCTGCTGCGCCTCGGCGATGCTGCCCAGGCGGCCGTGGTGCTCGAACCGGCCATCGAGCGCAATCCGCGCGACAGCAAGGCGGTCGCACTGCTCGCCGCGGCCTACGCCAAGACTCAACGCTTCCGCCAGGCGAATTCGTTACTCGAACAGGCGATCGCCCTGGGTGGCGAGAATACGCAGCTCGAATCGCGGCTCGCGATGCTGCAGATCAGCGTCGGGAACTTTCAGGAGGGCTTGCCAGCACTCGATCGCGAATTTGCCGACGATCCCGACAACGGCGAGATCGGTGTGCCGCTGGTCGCCGCCTACCTGAACAATGGCGACGACGCGCATGCACGCGAAGTGGCGGAAAAACTGCTCGCGGCCGCGCCCACGAACCTGGTGTACGTCAACCTGCTCGGCGTCGTGCACTTCCGCGCCGGACGGCTGGACGAGGCCGAGCAGCAGTTCACCGGCGCCCTCGCCCAGGCACCTCAGTTCGTGCCGGCGAACATCAATCTCGCCAAGCTCGAACTCGCACGGGGCAAAATCGAGGCGGCCCGCGCGCGCATCGCGCCGATGCTGAAGGCAAAACCGGATTCGGCGCAGCTGATGCTCGAGATGTCGCGGGTGGAGATGGCGGCGGGAAATTCGCGCGAGGGACTCAAGCTCGCCGAAGACGCATGGCGCAGGGCACCGAAGAACCGTTCGGCGTTCTTTCACCTGTTCGATGTACGTCTGGCGACCGGCAAACACGATGCCGCGCTGGATCTGGTGCTCGGTGCCGAGGCCGACAATCCCGGCGACTTCGACGTGCTGTCGCGGCATGCGACGCTGCTGATGCGTACCGGCAAGCTCGATCCGCTGCGCCCGCTGTTGAAAAAGATGGCCGACGCCTCGACCGAACACTCCGAACGCCTGCTGGCAACCGCCCGGCTCCAGTTCGAACACGACTTCGTGAACGACGCCGACTACACCGTCAGCAAGATCTTCCAGATCGATCCGACGCACGAGCGGGCGGGTCTGCTGGCCGTGCAGGTCGCGTTGAAGAAGGGCGACGTGCCGGAAGCCCTGGCGCGCTCGGCGGCGCAATTGGAGCACTACCCGGAGGCCTCCGCCAGCCACATGATGCGCGGCGAAGCACAGATGGCCGCCGGCGACTACGCCGGTGCGCTGAACAGTTTCGACACCGCGCTCGCCATTCAACCGGGTTCGCTAGCGGTGATCCGCGGCTTTCATGCGCTGTTGGCGGCACAGAACGAGCCCGGCGCGCAGAAACGGCTCATCGACTGGCTGGCCGCCCATGCCGACGATCTGGAAGTCAAGAACGCCCTGGCCGAGCATTACCTGCAGCGTGGTGAAGTGGCACCAGCCAGCGTGATCCTCGAAGAACTGCTGCTGGCCCGTCCGGACGACGCGCGGCTGCTGAACAACGTGGCCAACACACGGCATGCGCTCGGCGCGGCCGGTGCGCTCGACGCGGCCCGTACGGCCTTGAAGCTCGCCCCTGACGACGCACAGTACAACGACACGCTCGGCTGGCTGCTCGTGCAGACCGGCAAGCCGGACGAGGGTCTGCCGTTCCTGCGTTCGGCGAGTGCGCGGCTCGCCGAAAACCCGGAAATCCGTTTCCACCTCGCGAGCTGCCTGGTTCGGATGGGCCGCCACGCCGAGGCGAAGAAGGAACTCGACAAGGCGTTGCGCTCGGGTACGGGATTTGAAGGTCGCGAGCAGGCGCTCAAGCTGCAACAGTCGCTGCTGGACCAGACCGGCTCGTGAACTGTCAATATCCTTTACACGGGCAGCGACAAAATGATGCGGACATTCAGCAACTTGAATTTTCGCACCTGCTCGTCGAAGCGGCCGTTCACAAGTTTCATCCATTCTCGACAGGGATCGGTCAGTCGTTTTTACAAGCACTTGGGAAATATTCCTGAATTCTTCGGGAATCGCTTTCAACCGCTTGTTTTCGAAAGCAAAGATCTTTTCGGGCATCGAAATTGCATGTTATCGAGCACATCACCAAAGCTTGAAGTCGCGCATGCCTCCCGAACCGGTGAACCGCACAGCGACTTGAACAGCAGGAATAAACGCACATGAAAAATTCGATCCGTAATTCGCTGCTCGGCCTCTCCGCGCTGACTGCGTGCGCGTTCACCAACGCCTATGCGACCTATCAGTACACGGGCTGCGGTACACCGAGCGCGCCAGGATGCGTGAATTACTCATG
>JADZCY010000080.1 GCA_020851325.1 Acidobacteriota bacterium
CCGCGGCCAGCCCGGAGGCGCTCGGCTACAGCCATTACTTCGCCGAGTTGATCGACGAATGGGCGGCCGAGGCCGATGCGGACGAACGCCTGTTCCGCCTCGGGACGTCGGTGCTCGACGCGCTGGTGACCGGCGTGCCGGTGGAGCCGCTGGCGCGGTATTTCGAATGCTGGTTGCTGAAGCTCCAGGGCGTGTATCCCGCGGACCTGCGGCTGTCGGACGAAGCGGCGCGGTTCGTCGACGGGGCGCGGCGCGTGGCGCCGGGCGCTGTCGCGACGCTGGCGGCGTCGTCGCGCGCGCTGCGTGAACTGGAACAGGCGCATCGCACGCTGATTCGATCGCTGCTCGATCGCGAGCCGCGATCGATTCGGGTGATCCACGAGCTACGCCGATTGCCGGCGCTCTGATTCGGACCTATTCGTGACCTTCCAAGACCTCATCCTGAAGCTGTCGGCTTTCTGGGCCTCGCGCGGCTGCCTGATCCAGCAGGGCCTCGACCTCGAAGTCGGCGCCGGCACCTCGAGTCCCGAAACGCTGCTCCGCGTGCTGGGCCCGACACCGTGGAACGTCGCCTACGTCCAGCCCTCGCGTCGCCCGGACGACGGCCGCTTTGGCCAGAACCCGAATCGCCTGTTCAAGCACCATCAGATGCAGGTGATCCTCAAGCCGTCGCCGGACGAAGTGCAGCAAACCTACCTCGATAGCCTCGAGGCGTGCGGCATCAACCCGCGGCAGCACGACATCCGCTTCGAGGAAGACAACTGGGAGTCGCCGACGCTCGGCGCGTGGGGCATCGGCTGGCAGGTGATGCTCGACGGCCAGGAAATCACGCAGTTCACCTACTTCCAGCAGGTGGGCGCCATGGACCTGTCGCCGATCTCGTGCGAGATCACCTACGGGCTCGAACGCATTGCGATGTTCCTGCAGCGCGTCGACAACGTGTTCGACCTGGAATGGGCGCCGGGCGTGCCGTACGGCGCGGTGCGTCTGCGTGACGAAGTGGAGCAGTCGCGCTACGCGTTCAATCAGGACACCGGCATTGCGCTCGACGAGTTCTCGGAATTCCACCGCAAGCAGTTCGAGGCGATGTACGGCTTCGGCCAGAAATTGCTGGAGGCCGGTCTCGTGCTGCCCGCGCTGGAACACTGCCTGAAGTGTTCGCACCTGTTCAACCTGCTCGACTCGAGCGGCGCCGTCGGCGTCACCGAGCGCACTGCCTACATCCTGCGCGTGCGGCAACTGGCTGTGGCCATCTGCCGTCGCTACGCCGAAGAAGCCGCTGCCGCGGCGGCTCCGGCCGTCGAGGCCTAGCGGCCGGCCGAGGTATCCGTGGACCGCGAACTGCTGATCGAGATTGGAACCGAAGAACTGCCGGCCAGTTGGCTGCCGGCGCTGACCACAGGCATCGGGCAGGCACTGGAAGCGGCGCTGAAGTCGGTGCGCCTCACCACCGACGCGCCGATTGAAACCTACTCGACGCCGCGCCGGTTGACGGCGCGCCTGGCGCGCGTGTCCGAGCGCCAGTCCGATCTCGAGGACGTCGTCACCGGTCCACCGGTATCGGCCGCCTTCGATGCGTCCGGTGCGCCCACGCCGGCGGCGATTGGCTTCGCGAAGAAGCAGGGCGTGGAGGTCAGTGCCCTCGAGCGCCTCGAGGTGCCCGAGAAGAAGGGGACCTACCTCGCAGTGCGCCGCCAGCAGCGTGGCAAGGCGGCGGTCGACGTGCTGCCCGATGTGCTGTCGACGCTGTTGCGCGGCATCGCCTTCCCGAAACAGATGCAGTGGGACGCGGTGCTGGACGACGGGAAAGGGAGCCTGCCATTCGGCCGGCCGATCCGCTGGATCGTGTTCCTGTATGGCGGACGCGTCGTACCGTTCTCCATCGGACGATCCGTTCAGGCGCAGAACGGCCACGTGCAGGAGGTCCGCACCGGCGCCGTCACCTACGGTCATCGCTTCCAGGCAACGAGCGGACGCGCGGGTCGCGCCATCAAGGTCAAGAACTTCGACGACTATCGCAAGCGTCTCGCCGAGAACTTCGTCGTCCTCGAGCGGAGCGAGCGGCACAGTCGCATCGGCCGTGAACTGGACGTCGAGGCGCGCCGCCGCGGTGGTCGTGTCGCCGGCACGCTCGTGGGTCAGTCGCTGCTCCAGGAAGTGCCGGACCTCGTCGAGTATCCGTTCGTGCTGTCCGGCTACTTCGCCGAGGAGTTCCTGTCGCTTCCCGAAGAAGTGCTGACGACGACGATGATTCATCATCAGCACTTCTTTCCGGTGGTGAACGATCAGGGGAAGTTGCTGCCGGTGTTCCTCGCGGTGTTGAACACCGAGCCGGAGAAGCCGGAAGTCGTCTCGCGCAACCTTGAACGCGTGCTCACCGCGCGTCTGCGCGACGCGCGCTTCTTCTGGGACGCGGATCGCCAGCAGCCGTTGTCGGACGCGGTGTCGCGGCTCGACACGGTGTTGTTTCACAAGAAACTGGGCAGCTATCGCCAGAAGGCGGAGCGTGTGAGCACGCTGGCCGAATGGATCTGCGGCGACGTGCTCGGCCGCGCGGACCTTGCTCCGCTCGCGAAGGAAGCGGGCCTGCTGTGCAAGGCGGATCTCGTCACCGACATGGTGCGCGAGCTCACCGAACTGCAGGGCACGATGGGTGGCATCTACGCGCGCGAGGACGGACGTCCCGAAGCGGTGTGGAAGGCCATCTACCATCACTACCTGCCCGTTGGCGTGGAAGCCGACGCGCCGCCGTCCGCGGCGCAGCTCGGCGAAGCCGCGGTGACGTGGGCCGCGGTGTCGATGGCCGACAAGCTCGATACGCTCGTCGGCATGTTCGCGGCGGGCGAGCGTCCCACCGGGTCGCGTGATCCGTATGGCCTCCGCCGCGCGGCGCAGGGCCTGATGCGCATTCTTGTCGATCTGCCGGAACTGACGGGCCTCGACGTGCCGGTCACTCCGGGCCCGCTCGTGGCGGCCGCGGAACAGCCCTTCGCGGATTTGCTGGCTGCGGCGCGCTCTGCTGATGCCGGCTACGACGCGGCGCTGTGGTCGTTCCTCACCGAGCGCCTGCGGTATGTGCTCGAGCAACGTGGTCATGACGTGCGCAACGTGCGCGCGGTGACGCACGATGCGCTGGCCGACACGAGTCCGGTGGTGGCGCTGCGCAAGCTCGCGGCGCTGGCGCAGCTTTCCGACACCGACGACTTCCGCCAGTTGGCGACGCTCTTCAAACGCGTCCGCAACATCGTCGCCAAGAACGTGCCCGATGCGGCGGCGATGGCCGGTATCGATCGCGACGGCGTGAAGCTTGGCGACGTCTTGACCGAACCAGCCGAGCGCACGCTGCTCGACGAGTTCGAGGCGCGCCAGCCGGTGATTGACGCCGCGGTGGCCGGCGGCCGCGACTTCCGCCGTGCGTTCGAAGAGAGCGCGCGGTTTGGTCCGGCGGTGGCGAAGTTCTTCGATGACGTGATGGTGATGAGCGACGATGCCGCGCTGCGCGAAGCGCGGCTGCGATTGATGTGGAAGCTGGAGCGCCTCATCCTCCAGTTGGCTGACGTGTCCGAAATCGTTCCCCAGGAGTAATCGTTCTGATGGCCAAGAAGTCGGCAGTCTCACGCAGCAAGACGTCCGCCCGCAAGTCGGCGGTCAAGAAGACGAAGGCACGCAAGGCGACGGCGAAGAAGGCGTCGAGTGGGAAGGCGAAGAAGTACATCTATTTCTTCGGCAGCGGCAAGGCCGAAGGCAATCGCTACATGAAGGACACGCTCGGCGGCAAGGGCTCCGGCCTCGCCGAAATGACCAACGCCGGCCTGCCGGTGCCGCCGGGGTTCACGATTTCCACCGACGTCTGCACGCTGTATTACACGCAGGGCGGCAAGCTCCCGGCCACCATCGACACCGAGATCGAAGGCCACCTGAAGCGGCTCGAGAAGGCCGCCGGTGCGACGCTCGGCTCCACCGCCAACCCGTTGCTCGTCTCCGTGCGCTCGGGCGCCAAGTTCTCGATGCCGGGCATGATGGACACCATCCTCAACCTCGGCCTGAACGACGCCGCGGTGGAGGGGCTGAAGGCCCGCACCGGTAACGGACGCTTTGCGTTCGACAGCTATCGCCGCTTCATCCAGATGTTCGGCTCGGTGGTGCTCGAGATTCCGAAGGCGGCGTTCGAGCACGAGTTCGAAGCGATCAAGAAGGCCACCGGCGCGGCGCTCGACACCGACCTCGACGAGGCGGCGCTCCGCGACGTCGTCGTGGCCTACAAGGGCGTCGTCAAGAAGAAGACCGGCAAGGCGTTCCCGCAGGATCCGCACGAGCAGTTGAAGATGGCGAGGAACGCCGTGTTCCGCTCGTGGAACAACCCGCGCGCGAAGGAATATCGCCGCATCTACGACATCCCGGATTCCATCGGCACCGCCGTCAACGTGCAGATGATGGTGTTCGGCAACACCGGCGATCGTTCGGGCACGGGCGTCGGCTTCACGCGCAACCCGGCGACGGGCGCGCACGAGTTCTTCGGCGAGTTCCTCATCAACGCGCAGGGCGAGGACGTCGTCGCCGGCATCCGCACGCCGCAGCCGATCAGCGAACTGGCGAAGGTGATGCCGAAGGCGTACGCGCAGCTCCGGCAGATCACGACGCGCCTCGAGCGGCACTACAAGGACATCCAGGACTTCGAGTTCACGATTCAGGATGATCGCCTGTACATGCTGCAGACGCGCAGCGGCAAGCGCACCGGCTATGCGGCCGTGCTGATCGCCACCGACCTGGTGAAGGAACGGCTGATCACGCCGAAGGAAGCGCTGCTGCTGGTCGATCCGGAAGCGCTGTCGCAACTGCTGGCGCCTGGCTTCGACCCGAAGGAGTGGAAGGGCATTCCCGTCGCGACGAAGGGCCTGCCGGCTTCGCCCGGTGCCGCGTGCGGCCAGGTGGTGTTCACGGCTGATGAGGCCGTGGCGTGGTCGGAGAAGGGCAAGCCGGTCATCCTGGTGCGCCGCGAAACCGTGCCGGACGACATCCACGGCATGTGGGTGGCGCAGGGCATTCTCACCGCCACCGGCGGCATGACCTCGCACGCCGCCGTCGTCGGCCGGCAGATGGGCAAGCCGTCGATTGTCGGCGCGGGTGAACTGGCGATCGACGAGCACGGCAAGACCGTGAAGATCAAGGGCCAGGTGGTGCGCGAAGGCGACTACGTTGCCTTCGACGGCCTCACCGGCGAGGTGAAGATCGCGCGCGTGTCGTCGCAGCCGAGCGAGATCCTCCAGGTGCTGGCCGGCAAGATCAAGGCGGCCGACTCCGACATCTATCGCCGCTTCACGCAGCTGCTGTCGTGGGCGGACAAGTATCGCCGGCTCGGCGTGCGCGCCAACGCCGACCAGCCCGATCAGGCCGAGCTCGCTTATGAGTTCGGCGCCCGTGGCATCGGCCTCTGCCGCACCGAGCACATGTTCTTCGGCGAAGGCCGCATTCCGATCGTGCAGCGGATGATCCTCGCCGACAACGAGGCCGATCGCCGCAAGGCGCTCGCCGAGTTGCTGCCGATGCAGCGCCAGGACTTCTACGGCGTGTTCAAGGCGATGCACGGCACGCCGGTGACCATCCGCACGATCGATCCGCCGCTGCACGAGTTCCTGCCCAAGCGCGAAGACCTGATGGTGGAGATCGCCGTCATGGAAGCGACAGGCAAGGGCGGCCCGACGCTGGCGTCGAAGAAGGAACTGCTGGCCCGCGTCGAGCAGCTGCACGAGTTCAATCCGATGCTCGGCCATCGCGGCGTGCGTCTCGGCATCACCTATCCCGAGATCACCGAGATGCAGGCGCGCGCCATCATGGAAGCGGCCTGTCAGCTCAACAAGGAAGGCCTGAAGGTCGTTCCCGAGATCATGATTCCGCTCGTCGGGCTCGTGAAGGAACTGAAGGACCAGAAGGCCATCGTCGACCGCGTCGCCGGCGAGGTGATGAAGGAACAGAAGATCAAGATCAAGTATCTCGTCGGCACGATGATCGAGGTGCCGCGCGGCGCGCTCACCGCCGATCAGGTGGCGGCCGAGGCGCAGTTCTTTTCGTTCGGCACCAACGACCTGACGCAGATGGCCTTCGGCTTCTCGCGCGACGACGTCGGCAAGTTCCTGCGCGTGTATCAGGACAAGAAGATCCTCGAGAAGGATCCGTTCGCCACGTTCGACGGCGAAGGCGTCGGCCAGCTCGTCGCGATGGGCGTCCAGAAGGGTCGCGCCACGCGCGCGGACCTGAAGGTCGGCATCTGCGGTGAACACGGCGGCGACCCCTCGTCTGTCCACTTCTTCCACAACGTCGGCCTCGACTACGTCAGCTGCTCGCCGTATCGCGTGCCGGTGGCGCGTCTCGCGGCCGCGCAGGCGGCGCTGAGTGTGAAGGTGGGGGACTAGGAAGGGTGCTGAAAGGTGCCGAAAGGTGCTGAAGGGTGCTGAGAGGTGCTCAAAGGTGCTGAAAGGTGCCGAAGGGGTGCTGAAAGGTGCTGAGCGGCTGTCGGGTGGACGATGATTCGCGTCTTCGTCCACGCCGACGGCGCTACCCGTGAGGCATCAACCGTGGATCCGGCATGGCTGCAGCCGGGCAGCGGACGCACGGTCTGGGTCGACCTGGCGGAGCCGACCGACGACGAAGGCCGGCTGCTGGTGGACGTCTTCGGCTTTCACGATCTCGCCGTCGAGTCGGCGCTGCAGCGCGAGATGCAGCCGAAGATCGAATCGTACGGGCCATATCTCTATCTGGTCCTGCACGGCATCAAGTTTCAGGGCGCCGAGCACCGGTTCGACACGCACGAGACGGACTTCTTCCTCGGTCCGAACTATCTCGTCACCGTTCACGACGGCAAGCGTCGCAGCATCGCGCACGTCAGCGAACTCTGCGAACGCGCCAGCCATATTCTTGCCGAAGGGCCGGTCGCGCTGCTGCATCGCATCATCGACACAATGGTGGACCACTACCGTCCAGAGGCCGACGCGCTCGAAGACCGGCTCGATGAGATCGAGAAGGCGGTCATCGAAGCGGACAACGACCGGCTGATGGGCGATATCCTCGCCGCCAAGCGCGACATCTCGACATTGCGGCGCATCGTCGTGCCGCAGCGCGATGCGGTGGGGCGGCTGGCCCGCCGCGAGTTCGAGATGATCAACCAGGAGATGGCGTACCGGTTTCGCGACGTCTACGATCAGTTCGCGCGCATTGCCGAAGACGCCATCGTGTTCCAGGACCGCGTCACCGGCATCCTCGACGCGCACCTCGCCAGCGTGTCGAATCGCCTGGCCGATGTGTCGCGCCTGCTCGCCGTCATCGCGACGCTGTTCGGTCCGCTGACGGTCATCACCGGCTTGTTCGGCATGAACGTGCCGCTGCCGAGCCTGGGGCTCCCCGGCACCGGTCCCTTCTGGGAGGTCATCGCGTTCATGGTGTTGTCGTGCGGCGGGATGTACATCTGGTTCCGGAAGTCGGGGTGGCTGTGACGGGGCGGGGCGTCTAGCGTGGGCCGCATCACCCGGCTGCCGGACGATCTGGCCAATCAGATCGCCGCCGGCGAGGTCGTCGAACGTCCCGCGTCGGTGATCAAGGAACTGGTCGAGAACGCGATCGACGCCGAGGCGACGCGCATCACCATCACGACGGAGTACGGCGGCAAGAAGCTGATCCGCGTCGAAGACGACGGCGTCGGCATGGACCCCGACGATGCGCGGCTGTGCCTGGAACGGCATGCGACGAGCAAGATCCGGCGTGCTGACGATCTCGGCGCCATCGTGACGCTGGGCTTCCGCGGCGAGGCGCTGCCGTCGATGGCCTCGGTGTCGCACTTCCGCCTGCGCACGCGGCCGCGGGGGTCGCCGAGCGGCACGGAGATTCGCGTCAACGCCGGCGTGCTCGAGTCGGTGGTCGAGGCCGGCGGTCCCGAAGGGACGTTGGTCGAAGTCGCCGATCTTTTCTACAACCTGCCGGCGCGGCGAAAGTTCCTCAAGTCCGATGGCGCCGAGAGCGCGCAGATTTCGAAGACCGTTACGCAACTCGCGCTGTGCTATCCGCGTGTCGGCTTCGTGCTGACCAACGCGGGTCGCAAGGTGCTGTCGTGTCCGCCGGTCACCAGCGTCTCGGACCGCCTGTATCAGCTCTACGGCGACCGGCCCGATCTGCTGCCGGTGGAGCGCGAGTCCGGCGGCATCCGTATCCATGGGTTCGTGGCCGCGCTCGCGGAGCACGGCCCGACGCGCGGGCCGCAGCACGTCTTCGTCAACCGCCGCATCGTCAAGGACAAGACGATTGCGCACGCGATCTTCGACGCCTATTCCGTCGCGTCGAACAAGGAGCGCAGCCCCGAGGTGCACCTGTTCCTCGAGGTGCCGCCGGACCGCATCGACGTCAACGTGCACCCGACGAAGGCCGAGGTGCGCTTCAAGGAGCAATCACTGGTGCACGAGATCGTGCGCCGGGCTGTTGGCGACGCGCTCGGACGCAGCGGCGTACCGGAACTGGTGTTGCGCACGTCGGACGTTCTTCCCGGCCGACCGATCGCGCAGACCATCCCCGGCGTGCTCGGCGGCGGTTATTACCCGAACCGCTGGACGACGCCGATACCGAGTGCTGCACCAGCGCCGACATCCACCGACGCGCCGGCAGCAGCCTGGCGTTCGGAGCCAGTTGCGTACGACCCGAGCGGCACTGCACCTCGCGCGGCCGCCGGGGGCTTGCCCGCGGACACGGCGGTTGCCGCGGCCATCGAGAGCGGTCAGGCCACGCCGGCGACGCCGACTCTGCGGCCGCTCATTCCGCTCGGGCAGTTTCGCGACACGTTCATCATCGCCATCGACGACGAGGGGATTGCGATTATCGACCAGCATGTTGCGCACGAGCGCGTGCTGTTCGAGCGCGTCATGCAGCGGCTCACCGAGCGTCCGCTCGAAAGCCAGGGCCTGCTGGTGCCGATCCTGCTCGAACTCGCTCCCGCCGAGCACCAGGCGCTCGTCGAACGCGCCGCTGCGTTATCTCGCTTCGGCTTCGAAGTCGAGGACTTCGGCGGCGACGCGATCAGGGTGTCGGCGATCCCGGCCATCCTGCCGCGCGAGGAATGCGACGCGGCCCTCCGCGCCCTCGCAACCGACCTCGAAGGCCTCGACCGCGGACTCGGCATCGAAGAGGGGTTGAAGCGCATCGCCGCACTCACCGCATGCCACGCGGCGGTGAAGGCGAACTATCCGTTGACGATGGAGAAGATGACGCACATCCTCGAAGAACTCCGCGCCACCGCGTACTCCACCGTCTGCCCGCACGGCCGCCCGGTGATGCTGAGGATTACGCGGCGGGAACTGGAGAAGAACTTCGAACGGATATAGGGTCGGGAACCGGGAGGCGGCAGGCGGGAGGCGGAAGGCAGACCCGAACCTACCGGGACGGCGGCAGCAGTCCTTGCGGGGTTGGCTGTGCACGGTAGAGGCGGTCTGTAGCCCCCTTTCATCTGTGTAATCTGCGTAATCTGTGGCCTGTGGCCGTCATCTGTGGCCGCGCTTCTTGATCTCCTCCCAGCCATCCAGGCGCCGCTTGATCTCCTTTTCGAACCCGCGCTCGGTCGGCTGGTAGAATCGGCGGCCCTGCAGATGCTCCGGCAGGCAATCCATGGCGCTCACGCCTGACGCGTCGTCGTGCGCGTACTGGTAGCCCTTGCCGTAGTCGAGCTCCTTCATCAACCGCGTCGGCGCATTGCGCAGGTGCAGCGGCACGGGGCTGGCGACGTCGTTGGTCGCCGCTTCCTTGGCGGCGTTGTAGGCCATGTAGACGGCGTTGCTCTTCGGCGCGGTGGCCAGGTAGATCGCGGCCTGGGCGAGCGCGGTGTTGGCTTCGGGAAACCCGAGGAAGTGCGCCGCCTCGCGGGCGGCCGTGGCGACGACGAGCGCCTGCGGGTCGGCGTTGCCGACATCCTCCGAGGCGAAGCGAACCAGGCGACGCGCGATGTACATCGCGTTCTCGCCGGCTTCGACCATCCGCGCCAGCCAATACACGGCGGCGTCGGGATCGCTGTTGCGCATCGACTTGTGCAGCGCCGAGATCAGGTTGAAGTGCTCTTCACCACCCTTGTCGTAGCGCAGCGTCTTCTGCTGCAGCGTGCGCGAGAGCAATGCGCTGTCGATGCGCGGTTGACCCGCCGGTTGCGGCGCGGCGGCGACCAACAGTTGCAGCAGGTTGAGCGCCGACCGCGCGTCGCCGTCGGCGAACCGCGCAATCTGCCCCAGCACCTCATCGTCGGCCAGCGGCCTCTGCAGGCCCAAACCGCGCTCCTCGTCATCGAGTGCGCGGCGCAGGATGGTGACGATCGCCGCTTCGTCGAGCGGCTTCAGGACGAAGACCTTCGAGCGAGAGAGCAGGGCGGCGTTCACTTCGAACGACGGGTTCTCGGTGGTGGCGCCGATGAGGATGATGTCGCCAGCTTCGACGCGCGGCAGGAACGCGTCCTGCTGCGCCTTGTTGAAGCGATGGATCTCGTCCACGAAGACGATCGTGCGCGTGCCCAGCCGGCGGCGCCGCATCTCGGCGGCCGTCATCACTTCTTTCACTTCCTTGATGCCGGCGAGCACGGCGCTGAAGGCGACGAACTCCGCCTTCGTCGCCTCGGCGATCAGGCGGGCGAGTGTCGTCTTGCCGGTGCCCGGTGGCCCCCACAGGATGATCGATTGCAGGAGATCGCGCTCGATCATCTCGCGCAGCGGCCGGCCCGGCGCGACGAGCGCGTCCTGCCCGACGATTTCGTCGAGCGTGCGCGGACGCATGCGTTCCGGCAGGGGAATGGTGCGTGGATCCGGCGCTTCGGCCGGCGGATCGTCGAACAGGTTCATGCAGGTACCGCGGCCCGCTGGCGGGCCGCCTCGTAGACGATCAATGCCGCGGCGACCGCGACGTTCAGTGACTCGACGCCCGCCCGCATCGGGATGGTGACGCGGCGATCGGCGCGCGCGAGCACCTCGGGCGGAATGCCCTGACCTTCGCCGCCGAGGACAATCACGGTCGGCCGGGTCATGTCGACGGCATGCCAGGGCAGACCGTCGCGCGGCGTCGTGGCCACGACCATCGCACCGCGCTCCTGCAGGTGAGCGATCTCGTCGAGCGCCGTCGGTGTGCGCAGCGTCGGAACGCGGAACGCGCTGCCCATGGACGCACGAAGCGCCTTCCATCCCCACGGATCGGCACAGGCGCCATCGAGCAGCACGCCAGTGGCAGCGCCGGCATCGGCCGAGCGCACGAGCGCACCGACATTACCTGGATCCTGCACGCCGCAGGCGGCAACCACCAGCGCCGGCGCGGGAGCGACGAGCGCCTCGCGCGGCACCTCGGGCCGCGAGGCAATGGCGACGACCCCGGACGGCGTGCGCACCGGCGACATGGTCGCGAGCACATCGGGCGTCACGTGCAGCACCGTGGCGCCCGCGCCCTGCGCGCGCCTCACCAACCCGCCGTGATCACCTGTGACCGCCTGTTCGACGATCGCGAGTGTCTCGATTCGTATGCGGGCGGTGAGCGCATCGGCGAGCAGGTGCCAGCCATCGAGCAGCAAGCGCTCGTCGTCGCCGCGTACGATGGCGCGGCACACCTTGACGCTCGCGTGCTGCCGGCTCGAGATGACCGTCATGACTGTCGAGCCAATTATGCTAAAGTCTGAACTTTGAGCGATGAAGGAAAAGCTTCTCAAGCGATTTGAAGAAGAGGTGGCCACGCTCGAGCGCGAGCTGAAGATGGAACTCCCGAAGGAGATCCAGCGCGCGCGCGAGTTGGGCGATCTGCGCGAGAACGCCGAGTACCAGGCAGCGAAGGAGCGGCAGACGTACGTGCAGGCGCGCATCGGCATGTTGCGCCGCCGCATGAACGAGATCGCGCTGATGAACATGGAGAAGATCCCGCACGGCAAGGCGGGCTTCGGCTCCACGGTCACGCTGCTCGAGTCGACCGGCCAGCAGGTGGTCTACCAGCTGGTCATGCCCGAAGATGCCGACGGCGAGAAGGGCCTCATCTCGACGTCGTCGCCCATCGGCCGCGCCATTCTCAACCGCGAAGAAGGTGATGAGATCTCCGTCACCACGCCAGCCGGCGGTCGCTCGTTCGAGATCCTGAAGCTCGTCACCATTCACGACGAATAGTGGCCGACCACTATTCCCCCGAGCGACGCACCGCGGTCGTGCTCACCGGCACGGGGGCCGATGGTGCGTACCACGCCGGCGTCCTGCGCGCGTTGCAGGAAACCGGCATCAAGGTCGACATCGTCGCCGGGCGCGGCATTGGTGCGTTGGGCGCCGTGCTCTTCGCCATCGATGGCGCCAGCGGGTTGTGGGAAGCGGGTGGTCCGTGGAGTGGCGCCACGCCGCAACGGTTCTATCGTTGGCGCTGGCCGTTCCGCTCGCTGCAGGGCCTGTTGTGGACGGTGCTCGCCATCCTGCTCGTGCCGATCGCGGTACTGGCGATCCTCACGCTGGTCTACCTCCTCGCGCTTGGTGTCGGGCTGACGGGCCTGTCAACCGGTGAGGCGTTTGCCGCCACGATGCGCGGCCTGCTCGAAGGCGCGTTCGCTCCGGCGCGGCTGCCGACGTGGATTCCGCGCCTGATGCTGCTGGTGGCGCTCATCGGCCTGTCGGTGCTGGCCATTGGCCTCGGCGTCGAGATGCGCGGGCAGGCGGTGCAGCGGACGACAACGGCGCGGGCGTGGTGGGCGCTGCTCGGCGCGCCGATCGACGTTGCGCTGGTCAGGCGGGCGGCCAACCAGGCGCTGTGGAACATCCTGCGCGGCGGCGCCGCCCTTGGCGTTCCCGATCGCCGCGATCTGAGCCGACGCTACGCCGACCTGCTGGCCGAGAACATCGGTCATCCGGGTTTTCGCGAACTGCTGCTGGTGGCGCACGATCTGGATGCGCGGCGAGACATGGTGTTCGGCCTGCTGCGCGAGCCGTATCGCAAGGCGCTCTTTGCCGCGGCAACCGCGGCTGCCGACCGTCGCGCGGAGGCCCACGATCTGGCCGGTGTCGCCCGTGAACACGTTGTCGACGTGCTCGGCGCGGCGCTGACGCTGCCCGGTGTCTGTCCCCCGCAGATGGTGACTTTCACGCCCGAGGCGTTCTGGCGCGGCGAGTCGCATCGGCTGGCCGACCGGCCGTCGTGCCTGGCGCGTCTCATCGAAGAAGCGGCCGCCGCCGGGGCCGAGCAGCTGATCGTCATTGCCGGTGTGGCGGGCGCGGCCCGGCCGCACGAACTCCGGCCGGCCCGTCTCGATGGCCTCGGACAGGTGGCAGACCATCTGGCTTCCGCCGAGAGCGTGGCCGTCGCCGATGCGTTGCGTCATCTGCAGCATCAGTTTCAGGGCACGTATCTCATCCGGCCGGGACACAATCCGGTGCGCCCGCTCGACATGGCCGGCGCGCATGACGAGCGTTCCGATCGGCATCATTCACTCGAGGAACTGATGCACCGCGGCTACGAGGACGCGTTTCACCAGTTCATCGAGCCGATGCTCGGCGCCAGCGGCGAGCGTCTGTAAACGCACGGCGGCGGGCGATGTCGATCGCATCCTGCAACTCGGCGAACCTGTTGAGGCAACGACGATGAAGAAGAGTACCGAACTGATTCACGTGGGTGAACGCACGCTGGCCGGCTCGACGCCGTCGCTGACGACGCCGATCTACGAGACGAGCACGTTCGTCTTCGACTCGGCGGCCGCCGTCGCGCGCTATCAGGCAGGCGATTCCGACGGCTATCTGTACAGCCGCTACGAGAACCCGACCGTGGTGGCGGTGGAGCAGAAGCTGGCCGCGGTGGATGGTGCGGAAGTGTCGCTGCTGTTCAGCTCCGGCCAGGCAGCCGCGACGCACGCGCTGCTGACGCTCCTCCGTGCAGGCGACGAGATCGTCTGCAGCGGCGCCGTCTACGGCGGTACCTATCACCTGATCGCCGACGTGCTGCCGCGTTTCGGTATCGACTACCGTTTCGTATCGCTCGAGGAACTGGCCGATCCCTCGCGCGTGATCGGCCCGCGGACGAAGCTGGTGTGGTTCGAGTCGCCGATCAATCCGACGCTGCGCTGCGTCGATGTCCGTGCCGTCGCCGCCGCCTGTCGTGCCGCCGGCGTCACCAGCATCATCGACAACACGTTCGCCTCGCCGATCAACCAGGCCGTGCTGGCCATGGGCGTCGACATCTCGATGCAGAGCGCGACGAAGTATCTGAACGGCCACAGCGACGTCACCGCCGGCGTGCTCTCGGGCCGCCGCGCATTGCTCGATCCGATTGCGAAGATGCGCCGCCTGATGGGGGCGATTCTCGATCCGCTGCCGGCCTTCGCCCTTGGCCGCGGCCTCAAGACCATGCCGCTGCGCGTGGCGCAGCACAACGCGAATGCGCTGGCCGTCGCCCGTGCGCTCGAGGGCCATGCGAGGATCGCGCGCGTCTACTATCCGGGCCTGCCGTCACACCCCGACCATGACATCGCGAGGTCGCAGATGACGGGCTTCGGCGGCATGGTCACCATCGACGTCGCCGGCGGGCAGGAGGCGGCGTTCCGCACCTTCGATCGTCTGAAGCTGGTCAAGCGTGCCGCCAGCCTTGGCGGCGTCGAGAGCATCTGCAGCCTGCCGATCCTCACCTCGCACACCGGGATGTCGGACGAGGAACTGGCGAGGGCCGGCGTGTCGCGCGGCATGATCCGCATCTCGATCGGCCTCGAAGACGCCGACGATCTCATCGAGGACCTGCAGCAGGCGCTGGCCTGACCCTCCACCGAAAGAAGAAACCACGAAGGCGCGAAGGGACACGAAGGGAAAGGGCTTGGAGGGCTTGGGACTTGACGGGCTTGAAGAGCTTGAAGGGCTTGGGGCTTGGAGGGCTTACGGCTTGGAGGGCTTGACGGGCTTGGGACGGTCAGCGGACGCTGCGCGTTTCGTGCAGGAACTCGAGCACCAGTTCGAGCATGCGCTGGTTGATGCGGCTGCCTTCGTAGGTGCCGAACTTGCGCTGGAATACCTCCAGCGGCACCACGGCCTTCGCCATCGTCCGATGACCACCGGCGCTGCCGATGTCGTTGAACCAGCGGCGGACGAAGTCGCCGGCGTTGCGTGAGTAGCCGAGGTTGCGCACCGACACGACGAACGTGTCGTTGACGACGCCCGAGACGATCGTCCACTGCACGTCTTCCAGCTGCAGGTAGAAGTCGGCGACGTAGGGCACGAAGTCCTCGCGCGGCGGCTCGCCGAGGAACGCGCAGAACACGTGCTCCACCATGCGGCCGTTCTGCCATGCCTTGATGACGTGGTCGAGCCGCTCGCCGGTGATCTCCGATCCTTCCATCTTCCGCACCATCGCGGCGTCGGAGAGCGGATACAGATACGAGAACGCGTCGAGGTCGGCGCTGTTCGCCTGGCGGTTGAAGAACAGCGTGTCCGACTTGATTGCGTAGAGCATCGCCGTCGCCGTGCGCTCGGAGATGTCGATGTCGACGGCGCGCAGATGTTCCGTGAGAATCGTCGAGGTCGATCCGTAGTCGGGACGGATGTCGCGATACACCGCAGTGTAGCCGTGCTGTTCCGGATGGTGGTCGATGACCAGGTCGGCGTGCGGCAGGATGCCGGGGAAGTAATGCGGCTGCACGTCGACGAGCGCGATGCGGTCGAAGGTCTGGATCTGTTCGGCGGTAACGACCTCATAGCCGAGATCCAGCAGCTTGACCATGCGGTGGTTCTCGGGCCGCGTCACGCCCCGCATGCAGCCGATGATCGCGGTCTGGCGCGTCCGGCGGAGCAGGCTCCTCAGCGCCAGGCCGCTCGCGAGCGCATCGGGATCCGGATCGTTGTGCGTCAGGATCAGCACGCGATCGGCGTCGCGAAAGTAGTGCTGATACTGCTGCACCTTCTGCCGCGTCACCGAACGTCCCAGTTCGGCCATCAGCGGCCGGCCGACGAGTTCGGCGAGAGTCAGCGTGTTGACGTCGGGGAAGTCGACGCGCAGCGCTTCGGCCTTCTTCATCTCGCTGGGCCGCGTGCCGAGCACGTAGACGAGCGTGCCGCCGGCGCCGATCACGGCATCCAGCACTTTGCGCAGGCCCTTGCGGCCGTTGTCTTCGATGAGAACGACGGTGCCGGGGGTGAGATCGGCCTTGACGAAGCTGTCGAGCCGCTGTGGATCGGCGATGGTGAGCGGGAGGCCGAAGTCGTCGACCCGCCGCGCGAAGGCGGCGCTTTCGACCATCAGCTCCAGTTCGGCGTGGGGAACGAGGACTGCCTCGAGGAGCCGGACAATCAGCTCCGTATGACAGACCGCAAGACAACGCACAACGTCGGATTATATCCCTTCGGCTGAGTTCGTATCGGCGGGCTCGTGCGCGGGAGACGTGACGGCGGCGGCGCCTACGCTCGGGGCGGACGAGGTGACGAGCGGAACCAAAGACGCCTGGGATCCGTGTGGTACCATGAGGATTCGCCTGCATCCGCATGCCGTCCGTCTACGATCACTTCACGCTCACATCTGACTTCGAGCTGCGCGGCGACCAGGTGCAGGCGGTGCCCGAACTGGTCGACGGGCTGAACCGCGGCGATCGGCATCAGGTGCTGCTCGGCGTCACCGGCTCGGGCAAGACGTACTCGATGGCGCAGGTCATCGCCCGCGTCAACCGGCCGACGCTGGTGATGGCGCACAACAAGACCCTGGCGGCGCAGCTCTTCCAGGAGTTCCGGCGCTTCTTCTCGACCAACAGCGTCGAATACTTCGTCAGCTATTACGACTACTACCAGCCCGAAGCCTACGTCCCGTCGAGCGACACCTACATCGAGAAGGAGTCGACGATCAACGACGAGATCGATCGCATGCGGCTCTCGGCCACCCGCTCGCTCTTCGAACGGCGCGACGTCATCATCGTCGCCAGCGTATCGTGCATCTACGGCCTCGGTTCGCCCGAAGCCTACTACGGCATGGTACTGCCGCTCGAGCGCGGCCAGCGCATCGGCCGCGAGCAGATCCTGCGCAAGCTCGTCGAGATCCAGTACGAACGCAACGACGTCGAGTTCGGCCGCGGCACGTTCCGCGTCCGCGGCGACATCATCGAGGTCTATCCGTCGTACGAAGAAGCGGCCTTGCGCATCGGTCTCTTCGGCGACGAAGTGGACGAGCTCGTCACCTTCGATCCGCTGACGGGCAAGGGCTACAAGCGGCACGATCGCATTGCCGTCTATCCGAAGTCGCACTTCGTCACCAGCCGCGATCGACTGAAGGAAGCCGTCGAGTCGATCAAGGCCGAACTCGAGGAGCGCCGCGGCGATCTCGAACGCGAAGGCCGTCTGCTCGAGGCGCAGCGCCTGCACCAGCGGACGATGTTCGACCTCGAGATGATGAAGGAGATCGGCTACTGCCACGGCATCGAGAACTATTCGCGGCATCTCACCGGCCGCCGCGCCGGACAGCCGCCGCCGACGCTGCTGGACTATCTGCCTTCCGACGCGCTGGTGGTCATCGACGAGAGTCATCAGACCATCCCGCAGATCCGCGGCATGTATCACGGCGACCGCTCGCGCAAGGAAGTGCTGGTCGAGTACGGCTTCCGCCTGCCGTCGGCGCTCGACAACCGGCCCCTCAGCTTCGACGAGTGGGAGGCGCGCGTGCACCAGTTGATCTACGTCTCGGCGACGCCAGGTCCCTATGAACTACAGAAGGCCGGCGGCGTCGTCGTCGAGCAGGTGATCCGGCCGACCGGGCTGATGGATCCGCCGATCGAGGTGCGTCCGGTAAAGGGGCAGGTGGACAACCTGCTCGGCGAGATCAGGGATCGCGTCGCGCGCGGCGAGCGCGTGCTGGTGACGACGCTGACCAAGCGCATGGCGGAAGACCTGACGCAGTACTACCAGGAACTCGGCGTCAAGGTCCGCTACCTGCACTCGGATATCGATACGCTCGAACGCGTGGAGATCCTGCGCGACCTGCGCCGCGGACAGTTCGACGTGCTCGTCGGCATCAACCTGCTGCGCGAAGGCCTCGACCTGCCGGAAGTGTCGCTGGTGGCCATCCTCGACGCCGACAAGGAAGGCTTCCTGCGGTCCGGCGGCGCGCTGATCCAGACATCCGGTCGGGCCGCCCGTAACGTCAACGGCCAGGTGATCATGTACGCGGACGTGACCACGGCGTCGATGCAGGCGGCGATCTCGGAAACCGAACGCCGGCGCCAGCGCCAGGCCGAATACAACGCCGAACACGGCATCACGCCGACGACGATCATCAAGTCGATCGACGATGTGCTGCAGAGCGTGTACGAGCGCGATTACCTTGGCGTGCCTGAAGCGACGACCGCTGGACGCACGGCGTTCCGCACGCAGGCGGAACTCGACGCGCACATCGCGACGCTCGACCGCGAGATGAAGGCGGCGGCAGCCAACCTGGACTTCGAAAAGGCGGCGGAGTTGCGAGATCAGATTCGGTTCCTGAAGACGCGGGATCTGGGCCTCGGAGCGGCCCGGGTCCAGTGAGCGGGCTGTGGCCGAGGGCGGTGGAGTCCCTCAAGGCAGCGCTGCTCGAAACGCAGGAGTACGTGCGGCTGTGCATGGCGGCCGTGCGCGGGACGTTCTCCCGTCCGTTCTACACGCACGACGTCATCGAACAGCTCGAGCTGATCGGCCTCGGGTCGCTCACTGTCGTGCTGCTCACCGGCTTCTTCACCGGCGCCGTGCTGGCCCTGCAGTCGGGCATGACGCTCGACCAGTTCGGCGCGCGCCCGTACGTCGGCCGCCTGCTGAGCGCGTCGATGATCAAGGAACTGGGCCCGGTGCTGACGGCCTTGATGCTGGCCGGCCGTGTCGGCTCGGGCATTGCCGCGGAACTCGGCTCGATGGTGGTGACCGATCAGGTGAGCGCGCTGCGGGCGCTCGGCACGGATCCGATGCGCAAGCTGGTGGTGCCCCGCGTCCTCGCCGGCTTCATCATGTGTCCCATCCTGACCGTCGTCGCCAACGCCGTGGGACTGCTCGGCGGCTGGATCATCGCCGTGCTGCAGATGCGCGTGTCATCGTCGGTCTACTGGCAGTCGGTCGTCGACGGGCTGTATATCGAAGACGTGTGGATGGGACTCATCAAGCCGTTCTTCCTCGGCTTCATCATCGTCACCATCGGCTGCCACGTCGGCCTGCGGGCCCGCGGCGGCACGCAGGGTGTCGGCCGCGCCACCACGAGCGCCGTCGTCGCGGCGTCGGTGACGGTGCTGGTCGTCGACTTCTTCCTGACCCGCCTGCTCATCACGGTGTTGTTCTGATGCGCCGCGCCTCTCTGGCCGAGTTCGGCATCCCCGTTCCGCTCATCGAGAAGCACGCGCCGGTCGTGCTCTTCGACAAGGTGAGCCTGGCGTTCGACGACAAGGTGATCCTGAGCGACGTCACCTTCGACGTGCGGGCCGGCCACACCAAGATCTTCCTCGGCGCCAGCGGCGCCGGCAAGTCCACCATCCTGAAGCTGATGCTCGGGCTGCTCAAGCCGGACTCCGGCACCATCTGGATCCTCGGCCACCGCGTCGACGAGATGACCGAGGAGGAGTTGATGGGCGTGCGCCATCACATGGGGATGGTGTTCCAGGAAGGCGCGCTCTTCGACTCGTTCACGGTCGGCGAGAACGTCGGCTACAAGCTGTACGAGGAAACACGCCAGCCGCTCGACGAAGTGCGGACGCGGGTCGAGGAAGTGCTCGGCTTCGTCGGCCTCGGCGAACACATCGACAAGCAGCCATCGGAACTCTCCGGCGGGCAGCGGCGTCGCGTCGCCATCGCCCGCGCGATGGCGGCCAAGCCGGCGCTGTTGCTCTACGACGAGCCGACCACCGGTCTCGACCCGATCACGTCGCTGACCATCGACGCCGAGATCGTCAAGCTGCGCGATCTGGAAGGCGTGACCTCGGTGCTCGTGACGCACCAGTTGCGCGACGCGTTCTACATCGCGACGCACGAGGCGTCGCGGCCGAACGGCGAGATTGTGCTGACGCCGGCGGCCGCCGACAAGATGGAGCAGGCCGACTTCGTCATGCTGCGCGACGGGGGTGTGGCGTTCGAGGGGTCCGCTACCGACCTGCGGGCGTCGAAGGATCCGTACCTGATCTCGTTTCTTTCGTAAGAGGACTCCACGGCCATGCCACGCACTCGATCACTTGCCTTCGCCGAACTCAAGCTCGGCATCATCGCCGTCGTCGCGCTGTTCCTGTCGGCGGCGCTGATCTTCGCCGTCGGCGGTGGCGGGTTCTTCTGGCAGCAGTATCCGCTCAAGACCGTCTTTCCGAACGTCGCCGGCATCAAGGCCGGATCGCCGGTGCGCATTTCCGGCATCGAGAAGGGCGCGGTCACGCAGGTCGAACTGGTGCCCGCCGGCGCCGAGGTCTGGTTCACCGTCGAGGACGACATGCGCGCGCTGGTGACCACGGCCTCGACGGCCTCGATCGGATCGATCTCGCTGCTCGGCGAAGGGGCGGTGGACATCGTTGCCGCGCCCGAGGGCGCGCCGCTGCCGAACTGGGGCTATGTGGCCACTGGCCCCGCCGCCGGCAGCATCGCCGAGATGACGGCGGAAGCGACGGTCGGCCTCAACGAGGCCCGCCAGTTGATCAGCGATCTGCGCGCCGGCAAGGGCACGATGGGCAAGCTGTTCACCGACGAGGCGGTGTACCAGAACGTCAACGCGCTGGTCACCGCTGCCGAGCGCGTCGCCCGCAACGTCGCCGACGGCCGCGGTTCACTCGGCAAGCTCACGCGCGACGACAAGCTCTACAACGAACTGCAGGCGTCGGTCGCCAACCTCAACGCGATGACGCTGCGCATTCGCAACGGCGAAGGCTCGCTCGGTCAGTTGATGAACGATCCGGCCCTGGCGCAGAACCTGACGTCGACGACGGCCAATCTCGACGCGGTGACGGGACGTCTGTCGAAGGGCGAAGGGACGATGGGGAAGCTGCTGACGGACGAGGCCCTCTACAAGCGACTCGACGATATGACCGGACGGCTCGACGCGCTGGTGTCGCAGCTCAATGCGGGCAAGGGCACCGCCGGCCAGTTGCTGCAGGACCAGCGGTTATATGAGAACATGAACCAGGCTGCTTCCGAATTGCGCGGGCTCGTCGGCGACATCCGGAAGGATCCGAAGAAATACCTGAACGTCAAAGTCAGCATTTTCTAGGCGGAGGTCATCATGTCGAGAGATCACTCGGGCGGAGGCAGCGTGATGCTGGCGTTCATGGTCGGCGCCATTACCGGGGCGGCGGTCGCCCTGCTGTTTGCCCCGGCCACCGGTGAGGACGCGCGCGATTACCTGAGCCAGAAGGCCCGTGAAGGTCGCGACCGCGCCCGCGACGTCGCCGATCAGAGCCGCGACTTCTACCAGCGCAATCGCGAGTCGGTGACGACGGCGATCGATCGTGGCCGCGAAGCGTTCCAGCAGGCGCGGGAGCGGGGCGAGCAGGCGTGAGCGGCACGGCGGAACTGTTCCTCGGCATCATCGCGTTGTCCGTGCTCCTCATGGCGGCGATCCAGGTCGGCGCCATCATCGCGGGCCTGCGGATGGCGCGCCGACTCGAACAGGTTTCGCAGCAGTTCGAGCAGGAGATCAAGCCGCTCATCGGCCGGCTCACCGCCGTCGCCGACGAGGCGTCGCGGGCGGCGTCGATGGCGACACGCCAGGTCGAACGCGTCGACCATCTCTTCGGCGAGATGGCGGCGCGCGTCGACGACACGCTGGTCGTGGCGCAGCAGTTCGTGCGCGGCCCGGCCCGCCGCGGCCTCGCCGTGCTGAGCGGCGTTCAGGCGGCGTTCTCGGCGTTCCAGGGCATTCGCGAAGCGTCGCGGCGGCGGCGCAATGCCCGGCCGCGCGTCGACGACGAGGAGTCGCTGTTCATCGGCTGACACGCGGCCACGGTTTGACGCTGCCCGGCTCCGGATGATAGATGGATGCATGCAGCGGACCCTCTCCCTCGTTCTGTTCACGGCCGGACTCCTCATCGGCCTCCCCTCGACGGCACGCGCGCAGGACCCGCAGTCGGCGGCTCCGGCGCGCGAACTGGCCAGCATCCTCAGCGACCGAAAGCTCGACAGCTTTGCCGCCCGCATGCCCGGCACGGCCGACGAGTTCGTGGCGACGCTGGCGTTCCCGGGGCAGATGATCGTCATCTGGGCCCGCATCTCGGCGCCCGCGGTGCTCAACGAGAAGCTGCTGCGACGCGAATTCCGTGAGGCGTACATCGACCTCAACAGCGCGTCGATCGCCGAATCCCGCAACATCATCACCGACCTGTTCGCCGACGGCGTCCGTCGCGGCGGCAAGAACCAGCCGGCGGATTCCCACGACATCGGCGCGAAGAGCACGCGCTTCGACGGCAGTTGGCGCGAGGACAAGATGTCCGAGCAGGAATACGGCAAGGCGCACGAGGCCGCGGATGCCGCCTATGCGCGGGCGCTCGGCGTGCTGCTCGAGGAGATCAAGAAGGGCAGTTGAGGTACAGTGATCGCTGCCACGCATGACGTCTCGTTCCGTTCCCTCGCCCCGCCCGTTCCTCCTGCTCGTTGACGACGACGCCCAGATCCGCGGGTTGCTGCGGGAGATCGGGCAGCGCGGCGGGTTCGAGGTGGCGGAGGCGGCGAACGGCCGCGAAGCGCTCGATGCGTTGCAGCGGCGGCACGTCGACTTGATGCTGCTCGACCTGCACATGCCCGAGGCCGGCGGCTTCGAAGTGCTGCGTCAGGCGCGGGCCTCGCGCACCAGCACGCAGATCGTGCTGATGACCGGCCATTCCTCCATCGACAACGCGGTCGAGGCCATCAAGCTCGGCGCCGCCGAGTTCCTGCCCAAGCCGCTGGACCTGCCGCGCGTCAGGCGTCTGATGGAGTCGGTCCGTGCCGAGTTCGAGAACCGGCAGGCCGTGCTCGACAACGACGCCGCGATTGCCGAGCGGCTCGAGTGCAACGGCATGATCGGCCGCTCGCCGGTGATGCTCGAGTTGTTCTCGATGGTGCGCCGCCTGGCGCCGCACGCGCGGACGGTGCTGGTCTCGGGCGAGACGGGCACGGGCAAGGAACTGGTATCGCGCGCGCTGCACGATCTGGGCCCCCGGCGCGACAAGCGCTACGTCACGCTCAACTGCTCGGCGGTGGTCGAGACGCTGTTCGAAAGCGAGCTGTTCGGGCACGTCCGCGGTGCGTTCACCGGCGCCTCGCAGGACAAGGCCGGCCTGTTCGAAGCGGCGCACGGCGGCACGCTGTTCCTGGACGAAGTCGGCGAACTGCCGATGCCGATGCAGGCCAAGCTGCTGCGCACGCTCGAGAACGGCGAAGTGCAGCGCGTCGGCGCTGTCGATCCGCGACGCGTGGATGTGCGTGTCGTCGCCGCGACGAATCGATCGCTCGACGAGGAAGTGGCTGCCGGCCGCTTCCGCTCCGACCTCTTCTACCGCCTCAATGTCGTCGAGATCCCGATTCCGCCGCTGCGCGAGCGCGTCGAGGACATTCCGTACCTGACGGCATCGTTCGTCCGCCGCTTCGCCCGCGATTTCGGCAAGTCGATCAGTGGCGTCACGCCCGAGGCCGAGGAACGGCTCCAGCAGTGGACGTGGCCCGGCAACGTGCGCGAACTGAAGAACGTCCTCGAACGCGCGTGCCTGTTGTGCGAAGGGCATCTGCTGACCGAGCGCGACGTGCAGCGGGCGCTGCACGATCGGCAGAAGGCGCCCGCGGTGAAGATGGCGGCGCCCGAACCCGAGGATCCGCAGCTGCCGGCGCCGACCGAGACGGCGCTGCGCGAAGCACTCGACGAGACCGGCGGCAACAAGTCGCTCGCCGCGCGCAAGCTCGGCGTCAGCCGCCGCGCGTTGTATCGCCTGATCGAGAAGTACGAAGAAGCGCCCGCCGCCTCCGGCTCGTAAGAATGAGCTGGTGCCACCGGCA
>JADZCY010000081.1 GCA_020851325.1 Acidobacteriota bacterium
ATCTGTCCGACAGCACCGATCCAAACTCGTTCATCTTCCAGTTGGGGGCGCGGACGCGCTCGCGGCTGCACGAGATGTGCGACTGGGTGGAGATCCGCGGCGTCGATGTGCGCGAGGTGGGGCCGCACGCCTCGCCCGACGCCATTCAGAAGTGGCAGAAGGACTCGCCGTCCTCGCCCGACAACCTGCGCAAGGCCGGTGGACCGGCGCCGCGCCCGAAGAGCATGGCGCGCGCCAGGCTGCGCGAATCGGCGCCGGCCGAACTGGCCTGGCCCGGAGGGCGCGCCGGCAGCGGCCGCTAGACCGCTCACTCAGTACGGTGGTGTTGATGTGTAAGCTGTAGTGCATGGCATCCGGGATTTACGTCCACGTCCCGTTCTGCGCCGCCATCTGCAACTACTGCAACTTCAATCGCGGTCTGCTCGACGAGGCGCTGAAGCGGCGCTACGTCGACGCGCTGGTGCAGGAGATTCGCACCGCGCCCGAACAGGGCAGCGCCGTGGAAACGATCTTCTTCGGCGGCGGCACGCCGTCGCTGCTGTCACCATCCGAGATCACCACCGTGCTGCAGGCCTGCCGCGACACCTTCGCCGTGGCGCCCGATGCCGAAATCACGATGGAGGCCAATCCCGAAACCGTGACCGCCGCGAGCCTCGACGGCTATCGCGCCGCCGGCGTCAATCGACTGAGCTACGGCGTGCAGTCGTTCCGCGACGAGGAACTGACGCGTCTGGGACGCTTGCACGGCGCCGACACGGCGCGCCGTGCGGTGGCGCTCGCCCGCGCCGCCGGCTTCGACAACCTGAGTCTCGACCTGATGCTGTGGCTGCCGGGCCAGCGCCTCGCGCACTGGTTCGAATCGGTGGACGCGCTGATCGATGTCGGTCCCGAGCACGTCTCCTGTTACCTGCTGGAGATCTATCCCAATGCACCGCTCCGGGATGTGATGGCGCGCGGCGATTGGTCGGTGGCGCCGGATGACGATGCGGCGGAGATGTATCTGGGCGGCCTGGCGCGGCTGGACGCTGCCGGCTATCGCCAGTACGAGATCTCCAACGCCGCCCGCGACGGATTACGGTCCAGGCACAACCTGCTGTACTGGCAGGGCGGATCGTGGGTTGGCTTCGGTTGCGGTGCCCATTCGACGTGGAACGGTGTACGATGGCGGAACCTGTCGGCCACCGGCGAGTACATCGAGCGGGTGGCGGCCGGCGGGTCCGTACGGTGTGATGAGCGCCGGCTGTCCGCGGTGGAGCGGATGGAGGAGGCGCTGTTCATGGGGCTGCGGCTGGTCGAGGGGATCGACGTGGCGGCCATGCGCGCCGCTTACGGACTCGACGTGTGGGACCGCTACGGCGCCGAGCTGGAGCGGTATGTCGAGGCCGGGTATCTGACCGGCGATCCGCGTGATCGTCTGGCGCTGACCCGGCCAGGGATGTTGGTCGCCAATGAAATCATGATGGTTTTCATCGGCGACCCAGTACGGTAAAGTAACCGCCTTTCGCGAAGGAGGCTGCTCAATGCTTCGAGGTGTTCAGGTTGTAGTGACGGGAATGGCGCTGGCCGGGTTCGTGCTGGCAGGACCACTTGTCGCGCGTGCGCAGGAACCAGCGGCGGCGCCCCAGGAGCCGGCCAAGCCCGTGCTGCCACTGGAGGGCGAGGCGGTGCAGATCACGATGTTGATCAAGCCCGACAAGACGGCCGACTTCGAAACGGTGCTGGCGAAGTACAAGGAATCGCTCGCCAAGAGCGAAAACCCGCAGCGGAAGCAGCAGCTCGAGGGCATCAAGATCTACAAGGGATCGCAGCCGGTGCAGGGCAACGCCGTCTACTTCATGATGGTGGACCCGGTCATCAAGGACCAGGAGTACGACATCTCGCGCATCATCGCCGAGGTGTTCCCGGTCGAAGTCCAGCAGATCTTCGAGCTCTACAAGGGCTCGTTTGCCGGTCGCGGCATCACGTCGCTCACCAAGGTTCAGTAGTTCGTCATGATCCGTCCGGGGTGTTGCCTCCGCTCACGCGAGTGAAGGGCCCCGGACGTCTCGTCCCCGCGCTATCCTGAAGGCGTGACTGCCTGGACTCTGGCCCTGGCGGTGGCGCTGCAGGTGCCCGCCACTCCGCCACCCCCGCCGCCCGCCCCTTCCGCCCAGCACGCTCCGGCGTCCGAAGAACCGCCAGCGACCCAGCCACCCGCCGCGTCGCCGACCACGGCTGTCGATCCCGCGGCGGCCTCGTTTGCCACCAACGTCGGCCTCCTGCTGGTGCTCGTCAAGGCCGACAAGACCGCCGACTACGAAGGCGCGCTCACGGCGTTACAGGGCGCGCTGGCCGCATCCACGGATCCAGCACGGCGCACCATTGCGCAGGGCTGGCGCGTCTTCAAGGCCGCGGAAGCCGACGCCAAGGGCAATGCTGTCTATGTGCACGCGCTGCTACCGGCCGTGCCGGGCGTGGACTACCGTCCGTCGCTGTTCATCGACGAGTTGATCGCCGACGCGCCGGCGGACCTGCTG
>JADZCY010000082.1 GCA_020851325.1 Acidobacteriota bacterium
AAGAGCGGCGCGTCCGGGATCATGGCGGTTGCATGGCGCCAGGATTAGCGCACGAGCTTGCCTGCGCGCACGACGGCCTCGCCATCGAGCGCGACCGTACAGCCACGCACCGGCAAATCGAAATGACACGCCGTGTAGCGGCCGGCCAATTCGCTGGCGCCGGCCGAGTACAGGAAGTTGCCGGCATAGGCGTCGCGCTTGCTCCACGCCGCGAAATAGCGTCGCATCAGTTCGGCGTCCGTGCCTTCGCCGCGGATGTCGGTGATGAAGTCATCCTCGATCACGAGCTCGACGGGTCGTTCGAGGTAACGCTTCAAGGTGAGGTTGATGTCGCCGGCGCCGATCTTGCACAGCGTGAAGGCCTGGACGAACGCGTCTATCCATTTCGCTTCGATGCGATCGGCGAACACGGACTCAGTCCTGCAGTGTGACGACGACGTTGCCGATCGCGCCGGCCTCGACGGCTTCATGCGCCGCGACGATGTCGTGCAAGGGAAATGCGGGGCCGAGATGATGCCGAAGCAGGCCCGCTTCGAGTGCGCGCGTCAGGCCCGCGACGGCGCGCGCGCGATCGGCCGGTGCGAGGTGATAGACGATGAAGAAACGGTAGCAAATATTCTTGAGCACCGATGGCAGGAACGGTACCTGGATGTCGAGTGCCCCGGAGCCATAGGCGACGATGTCGCCGTCGGCACGCAGTGCGCCGAGCGCCGCCGGCAGGTTCGCTGCGAGATCGACTTCGATCACACGCGCGACGCCGGCGCCGTCGGTCAGCGCGAGCACGCGGTCGGCGACGTCCTCGCGGCGATAGAACACGATTTCATCGGCACCCGCGGCACCGGCAATCGCGGCTTTGTCGTCGGTGCTGACGGTCGCGATCACGTGCGCACCCGCCGCCTTCGCGAACTGCACGGCGTAGTGGCCGACGGCACCCGCCGCGCCGGTCACCAGCACTTCTTTTCCGGCGCAGCCGCCATCCATATGAACCGCGTGCCACGCCGTCAATGCCGGGATCCCGAAGCAGGCACCGGCGGCGAAGCTCACATCCGCCGGCAGCGGCACCGCCTGGTTCGACGGCAGGCACACATACTCGGCGGCGGTGCCATACGGGCGACCCCAGCACGCGTTCCAGACCCATACGCGTTCACCGATCCGGCCCGCCGGCACGCCGTCACCGACGGCATCGATCACGCCGGCACCGTCGCTGTGCGGCACGATGCGCGGCCACGGTAGATCGCCGCCCCGGAGTCCGCCGCGCATCTTCACATCGCTGGGATTGACGCCCGAGGTCGCGAGTTTCACGCGCACCTCGCCAGCGGCTGGTATCTGGACGGGCATCGCGGCGACGGTGAGTACGCTGCGCGCCGCACCGGTCTTTTCGTAGAAAGCTGCCTGCATCGGAAATCTCGGCTGAAGGGCAGGCGGATTATGGCGCGTCCCCGTCCAGCCGCCCACTGACGGCCATCAGGGTGGTGGTGCCGGTTGACGGATATCGGTTTGCTGCCCCGACACTCCGCTCACGGCGTCGCATCGGCGATCAACCACAGGTAGCGCGCGAGGAACGAGCGACGTGGTGCGAACAGGCCGGCCGCGTCGTCGAAGCCCCAGCGCGTCTGTTCGACGACGAAGGCCGTGAATGTCTTGCGTACCGACACGTCGCCGACCGGCCAGATGTCCGGCTCGCGGAACCAGAACAGCGCTGCCATCTGCGCCGTCCACGGACCGATGCCGGTGAGGCCGAGCAGCGTGGCGTGGCGTGCCGCCGGCGCGAGCCGTGCGAGGCGGGACGTGCTCAGCGTGCCGGCCGATTCGGCGGCGGCGAGCGCCTGCAGCGCGCGCACCTTGTTGCCCGACAACCCGCAGGCGCGCAGCGCATCGACCGTCGCCACCGCGGCGTGGGCGGGTAACGCGTGACCCGCCTGTGCCGCCTGGGCTTCGAGCCGACGCCAGATCGTGCGGGCTGCCGCCGTCGAAAGCTGCTGGCCGACGACGACGCGTGCGAGGTAAGCGGGCAGCGGATCACGCCGGCGGGGCGACGGTGGCAGCGGGCCGACGGCGTCGATCGCCCGCGCAAACCGGTGCGAGATGCGCCGCGCCGTGAGGACGAAGTCGGTATGCAGCGTATGCAGGTCCACGCCGCGATTGTGGTTTTCGCCGACGGCGCCGGCAAGATCGAGCTCGGCGCGTGGATGGGCTCAATCGTTCGCGAGCGGATCGTCCGGTGCGTCGGGTTGGTGGCGTCGGGCTGTGTTTTCTGCCTCCGCCATCGCCTGCCGCGCGCCGTCGCTGAAGAATGTTCGCGAGCAGATCCGGCAGACCCAGCGGTCATGGCCACGGAACGGCAACACATGCAGCGCGGCGATCCGGCGCGTGTCGTCCCAGCACGTGGGGCAGTACGGGCCGTGCTTCTTCCCGTCGTCCGCCAGACGCCAGTACACCGGATGTTCGAAATGCAGTGCCTCGCGGGCGAGCTTCTGCTGGCGTTCTATCCGCAGCAGCATCTGTGCGAGCTGCAGATGCAGATCCTGGGCGGTGACGATGCGCTGACGTATCGCGGCGAGGCGCTGCCTCGCGTCGGCGCCGTCGCCGGCGGCCACCGAATCGAGCAAGGCCAGCGCGTCCCCGGCGCTGACTTTGGCGGCGCGGAGTACGGTGAGCGCTTCGGCGATCAGGTCTGCCATCGAACGGGATCCCGCGCAAAAAAAAACATGCAACCGACATCACCTCATTGTCGGCCGCGCCTGTCGCAGATGAATCGTCAGCTTGCCGGACGAATTCTGCACAGGACGTCGGTTCTTGCCTACACATGCCGCGCGGCAAGCGCAATGAACCCGTCTGGCACGGGATTGCGCGCCGGCTGATGCGTCGACACGCATGCGGCCGACTCAGATAGTCGTCGGCGACGATTTAGGCTCACGCCCATGCGTATGGGAACATGTCGTGGATGGAGATTGCCGGCAGCGAACGATGCCGACGGCAGCGGCTTTTTCGGTATGACGGGGCGACCGGATGAAGGCGCGCCCCCTCCGCCGCAGCCAGAGGATGCGCCGTCCCCGCACGGACCACTCGATAATCCGACCGACGATCCGACTCCTCCCAGTTTCCCGCCCCGTCATTGACGTCGTTCGAACGTCGTCGGTTCACGTCGCATACGAGGCAAGGCCAGACGGATCCGTCCGGGGATCCGTCTGGCGCCATGTTCATACGCTATGAACGGCGAGCCGTCCATGGCTCGCGGCAGGGGGTAGGCGACTCGCCCTACTTGGCGTCGCGCGTCTCGTCGGCCTCGTCTTCGAGGCGGTCCGCTTCCGTTTCACTGCGGTCGCTACCGACTCGGCTGCATTGTCCGTCGCATCGCTGTCCATGCCGGGGTCGGCTGCCTCGATGGCATCGGCCTGATTTTCGCCGCGATCGCGCACGTCGTCGGCGCGGTCTTCCATCTGGTCGGCCTGATTTTCCAGCGCCCTGTCGGTATCTGTCGCGGGTACATTGAAAGCGACCATGGCGAGCGCTGCCGCCAGCAGTGTTTGCGTCCGTGTCATATCGATTCCTCCGTGTAACGTCAGGTCACAGCGTAGTCGCGCGACGTGACGCAGCGCCGTCGGTCGCGGTGGCGAATGACCGTAGGCTGCGCGTCGCCATGTGCGCCGGCTGCCTGATGCGTCGCAAGGGTCGATTACCGACGCGGTGCGCGCGTCGCACCGTCATCACGACGCGCAGCGGACCGCGCATGCCGGGCGTGTCGTGCGGCTTCAGACGTGCCGATTGCGCGCGTCGACCTGCGCGTTCAGCGTCCACAGGTCATACAGCCAGCCGAGTAGAAACAGACCGCCGGTCAGCAGCCACAGAAGCCCCGTGAACCATTTGCCGAGATAGAAGCGGTGCACGCCGAAAATGCCGAGGAAGGTCAGCAGCATCCAGGCCACCGTGTGATTGGCGGGCCCGCTGACGTGGCGCAAGTCGGCCGCACGATCGAGCGAAGGGATCAGGAACAGATCGACCAGCCAGCCGACGAAGAGCAGGCCGAGCGTGAAGAACCAGATGGTGCCGCTGATCGGGCGGCCGTAGTAGAAGCGATGGGCGCCCATGAAACCGAAGATCCAGAGCAGGTAGCCGATGGCGAGGTTGTGGGTGCTGGGCATGCTGTCGTCCCTGCGTTGAAAAATCCGGATTTGAGCGGCCTGCGCACCACCGTAGCCGAGCCAATGTCGGGGCGCCGTCGGTGATCGTCCTTCGCGACGTGCGGCAATATCGAGTGCCCGGTGTGAATGCATCCCCATGGCGCGGGCCGACTCACCGACAGCGCCAAACCACGACTCGCGGTGACGATGTGTTCCCGGGCACTGCCGCGGCGTGCGCCGGTCGTCACCCGTCCGATTGAAAGCGCCATGGAGGCATCGATGAATCAGCCCTTGAGTTCGCAGATCTACAAGCAGATCGAAATCGTCGGTTCGTCGGCGGACGGCGTCGACGCCGCGATCGTGGCCGCGCTCGAGCGCGCGTCCCAGACCTTGCGCAGTCTGCGCTGGTTCGAGGTGGTATCGATCCGCGGTGGTATCGAAGACGAGCGGATCCGTGAATGGCAGGTGACGCTGAAGGTCGCCTTCGTGCTCGAAGGCGAGGCGGACTGAGGCGCGGGCTCGCTTCACGGCGCTCTGAATAGCGGGGCGTAACTATCGATCACCGCGTGAATGCCATCCCCGGGCGCCGGGTCTGTGCACGATCCATCATGCGCTGGGCGCGCCGCCCAGGCTCTCTGCCAGCGCAATGAGTTCACGCGCGGTCGCCACCATCGCATAGTCGACCATGTCGCCGTCGTACACGACGGCTGCGCGGCCGTCGGCTTCCGCTGCCGCGATTGCGGCGAGCACGCCGCGCGCATGCGCCACCTCCTGCGCGGTGGGGCTGAAAATCTCGTTCACGATCGGCACGTGCGACGGGTGCATCACGCACATGCCCCGCATGCCGAGACGGCGGTTACGGGTGGCGTCTGCGCGCAGGCCGTCGAGATCGCGGATGTCCCACCACGAACTGATCATCGGGTACGGAATGCCCGCGGCGCGGGCATCGAGCACCGCATGCGAGCGCAGGAACAATGTCTCCTCGCCGCTTTTCGTCCACTGATAGCCTATCGCGCGTGCCGCGTCGCCGCCGGGTCCGGCGGCCAGCACGAGCTGATGCACCCGCGGATTGGCCTGGGCAATCTGACAGGCGTTGCGCATCCCGCCGGCGGTTTCCAGCAGCAGCGTCGTCTTCACACTGCCAGCCGGCACGCCTAGGCGGCGCTCGAGCTGTGTCAGCAGTTCGTCGAGCGCCTGCAGATCGGCGACCCGCTCCACTTTCGGCAACATCACCGCGCGCAGTTCAGGGCACAGAATGCCGTCGAGGTCGTCGAGGGTGCGGCCGGTCGCATAACCATTGATCCGCACCGAGCAGTACTGGCCGGCGGCGGCAAGCGCCTTCACGCTTTCACGCACCAGCGCTCGTGCGGACGATTTCGCCTGCTCAGGTACCGCGTCTTCGAGATCGAGGATCAGTTCGTCCGCGCCGGCGGCCCGGGCTTTCGCAACCCACTCCGGCTTGTGTCCCGGTACGAACAGTGATGAGCGGACGAGATGCATCGAGGCCTCCTCGTGGAGTTGCATGAGGGCGGATTGAACCTGCTTCTGTCACCGTGAAGCGCGCGACGATGTGCCGTGGGTTCACTGCGGCGGTGCACCTCGATCGCCGATCGGCGCGGCAAATGCGTCACGGACCAGCATGCCGACGTCCGTCCCGGTCAACGCTTCGAGAAATGCGCGCAGTGCCGCGCGCTCCCCGGCACTGAGCGACAGGACCCGGATGCGCGGATCGAGTCCTTCGTTCGGCACTCCGCCACCGGCATAGTAATCGATGACGGCGTCGAGCGTCGGCAGCGAGCCGTCATGCATGTACGGCGCGGTCAGCGCGATGTTGCGCAGGCTCGGTGTACGGTAGCGCCAGCGATCGGCCGGATCGAGCGTCACCTCGTAGCGACCGAGATCGTTCGGTGGCGTTTCACCGCTCGCCGCGATGTTCGCGCCGTCGACGGCAATGTGCTCGCCTGGTGCGATGTTGACGTTCAGCGTGCCGCCGGTCGGGCTCAGCATCGAGCGCCGGTAGCCGATGCCGGTGTTGTGCAGTTCATGATCGGTGAACAGTGCCGCGTCCGCGCCGACGAGGTGGCAGCCGCTGCAGCCGGCCTTGCCGCTGAAGATCTCGAAGCCGCGCTGCGCGGGCACCGGCAGCGCGGTGGCGTCGCCGCCGTAGCGCCAGCGATCGAAAGGACTGTCGCCGGCGACCAGTGCCCGTTCGTAGGCGGCAAGGGCGGCGCCGACGGTCGTCAGCGTCGCTGTCGGCGTGGCGGGAAACGCGGCGGCGAACAGCGGCGCGTACTCGGGCAACGACGAGAGTTCGTCAAGCACGTAACCGATCGACGGATTGCCCATTTCGTTCGCGGCGAGCAATGGGCTCCATGCCTGGTCCTCGAGACGGCGTTCGCGTGCGTCATGGAACAGCCGCGGCAGGAAGCCGACATTCAACAGCGTCGGTGCATTGCGCTTGACCGTGCGACCCTCGGTCCCGATCGGTGTCCTCAGTTCGTTGTTCGTGAAGCCCTGGTCCGGGATGTGGCAGGCCGCGCAGGCCAGCGTGTCGTTGTGCGAGAGCCGGCGATCGAAGAAAAGCTTGCGGCCGAGCGCAATCTGTTCATCGCTGGGCACGGGTCCGTTCAGGGCGTCGCGGGGCAGGCCGGGTGGAAGTGTCTCGATCCGCGCGCGCAGTGCGGCGGGTGCCGCTTCGCGCGCCGTCAGCGCGCGCGATCGCGTCG
>JADZCY010000083.1 GCA_020851325.1 Acidobacteriota bacterium
ATTCACGAACGCCGGATCGACGCGCAGTGTTCGCGTCGTGAACGTGCCCGGTTCGATCGCGATGTCCGTCTGCGCCAGCACTGCCCCACTTGCATCCTCGAGCGTGAGCGGATACGAACCCGGCGCCTGATCGAGGTCTACGCCGACCAGCGCCGTTCCCGTCGAGGGACCGCGGTCGTATGCGGGCCACGTCGTGCCGAACATGCGGATCGATACGCCAGGCATCGGCGCGCCAGTCCACGACACGTGCAGCACCTCGCCCTGGCGCAAGGCGCGGGCGCGCACGACAAGTGCCGGCGGATCGGCCGCCGCTGCTCCGGCGGCGCCAGGTGCGAGCGTCGCCAAGACGGTTGCCGTCAACACGAGAACGCGGAGGCGCATGCCGCAGTATCGCACTCCGGCTGGACCATGTGGGCATCTCCGATGGACAATGCACCGAGACGATGGAGCAGGCGACGCCCAATCAGGGCACGGCGGTGCTGGAGTTGCTGCGGCCGCATCAGTGGCTGAAGAACCTGCTGCTGTTCGTGCCGGCGGTGGCGGCGCATCGCCTCGACGTCGCGACGTGGCAGGCCGGCGTGCTCGGCTTCATCAGCCTGTCGCTCTGCGCCTCCGGCGGCTACGTGCTGAACGACGTGCTCGATGCAGCGGCTGATCGCCTGCATCATCGCAAGCAGCATCGGCCGATTGCGTCGGGCCGCGTCTCCACCGGCACGGCGCTCGCCGTCGGTCTGCTGATCGTCGCCATCGGCCTGACAATCGCCATCACCACGCTGCCCGTCGCGTTCGCCGGCATTATCGTCATCTACCTGATCGCCACCGCGGCCTACTCCATCCGCCTCAAGCGCGAGCCGGTGCTCGACGTGATGTTCCTCGCCGGTCTCTATGTCGTCCGCGTCGTGGCTGGCGGCGCCGCAACGGGCGTCACGGTGTCGTCGTGGCTGCTGGCGTTCACGCTGTTCGTCTGCCTGAGCCTGGCGTTCCTCAAGCGGTTCATCGAGGTGCACGCGCACGGCACGACGGCCGGCAGTGCCGTGCCCGGTCGCGGCTACGCGCCTTCGGACGCGCCGTGGCTTCAGACCGCCGGGCTCATCTCGGCATACCTTTCCGTCGTCATCCTGGCCATTTACGCCAACAATGACGATGTGACGGTGCTCTACACGCATCCGGAGCGGCTGTTGTTCCTGTGCCCGGTGCTGCTCTACTGGTCGACGCGGACCTGGTTCAACGCCAATCGGCGTCAGGTGCACGACGATCCGCTCGTCGCGGTCGCGTCGGATCCGGCCACGTACGCGCTGCTGGCGTTGTCGGCGGCCATCCTGGTGTCTGCCGCATGACGCGCACCGACACGCCGCCGCAGTTGGACACCACCGCGAGCGAAGACCTGCGCGTCGCCGCGGTGACCTCAACGCTTTCCGGATGGGGACGCGTGCCCGTTGTTCCCGGCGTCGAAGTGCACGGCGAGAATCTGCGGGCCCTCACACGTGGCATCGGCCTGGCTCGGGGCCTGGGACGCGCGTATGGCGACGCGGCGCTGCCGGCGCCGGGCGACGTCGCCGTGGCGACGACGACGCGCGCCGATCGGATCCTGGCGTTCGACGAAAGCACCGGCGTGCTGCGCGCCGAAGCCGGGTTTTCCCTCGACGCGCTGTGCCAGACATTCCTGCCGCGGCGCTTCTTCACGCCGATCACGCCGGGGACGCGCTTCGTTACGCTTGGCGGCATGGTCGCGTGCGACGTGCACGGCAAGAACCATCATGTGGATGGCACCTTCGGCCGTCACGTGCGCGCGCTCACCGTGCGCGTCGGCAGTGGGCATGTGGTGTCATGTTCGCCGCAGGAGCATCCGGAGCTGTTCTGGGCCACCATCGGCGGCATGGGTCTCACCGGCCCCATCCTCGATGTCACCGTGCAGCTCGCGCGCATTCCGTCGCCGTGGATCTTCGAAGAGCGCGAGTGCGTGCCGGACATCGACGCGTTCGTGTCGGCACTCGAGTCGGCGGAGGACGCGTGGCCGATGACGGCCGGGTGGATCGACTGCCTGTCGCGCGGGCGAGCGATGGGCCGCGGCGTCATCCTGCGCGGCCGCTGGGCCAGCGCGGTTGAAGCGCCGCAGCCCTTTCGCCCCGGCGCCTCACGTCCGTCGATTCCGTTCGACTTCCCGCAGTTCGCGTTGAGCCGCCCTGTGGTCCACCTGTTCAACGACGCGTTCTATCTGCGACACATTCGCGGTTCGCGACGCGTCGTCCATCCCTACACGTTCTTCTATCCGCTCGACGCGATCGGCAACTGGACGCGCATGTATGGCCGGCGTGGCTTCACGCAGTACCAATGCGTGCTGCCGAAGTCGGCCGGGCCGGACGCGGCGCGGCGCTTCCTCACGACGCTCACTTCGCACGGCGGCGCGTCGTTCCTGTGCGTGATCAAGGACTGTGGCGCCGAGGGCCAGGGCATGTTGTCGTTCCCGAAGCCCGGCATCTCCATCGCGCTCGACATTCCGATGCGCGATGCCACACAGGCGCTCATCGATGCGATGAACGAGCAGGTGATCAAGGAAGGCGGCCGCATCTATCTGGCCAAGGACGCGCTGACGCGCGCGGAGCACTATCGTGCGATGGATCCGCGCGTCGACGGGTTTCTCGCCGTGCGTCGCCAGTGGGACCCGGACGGGCGTATTCGCAGCGCGCAGTCGGTGCGGCTGTTCGGATGGTGACGCAATGAAGGTGGTGCTCCTTGGCGCGACCAAGGGGATTGGTCGGGCGGTGGCGCGCGTGCTGGCTTCTCGCGGCGCGCAGATCGCGCTGCTGGGTCGCGACCTCGCCGAGGTGGAACGCAGCGCACGCGATCTCGAGGCGCGCGGCGCGCAAGGCCGCGTGGCGGCCGTGCCGTGTGATCTGTCGGAGCCGGAGGGTTTTGGCGCGGCGCTCGATGCGGCTGCCGGCGCACTCGATGGTTTCGATACCGTGATCGTCACCGCCGCGGCGTTTGCGACGCAGGATCAACTGGAGCGCGACACCGCGCGGCTGCAGACGCTGCTGACCACCAACTTCACCAATACGATCCTGTTCTGCGAGGAGGCTCGCACGCGTCTGCTGGCGCGCGGCGGTGGCACGCTGTGCGTCGTCAGTTCCGTCGCCGGTGAGCGTGGGCGTACGCCGGTGGTGCTCTACGGCGCCACCAAGGCCGGTCTCTCCGCGTATCTCGAAGGCCTCGATCACCGCTTCCATCGTCAGGGGTTGATCACGGTGTGCGTCAAGCCGGGGTTCGTGACGACGACGATGACGGAAGGGTTGCCGCGGCCGCCGTTCGCGGGTTCGCCGGAGGGCGTCGCCGCGCGCATCGTTCGCGCCATCGATCGCGGGACGCCGGTCGTCTACGCGCCCGGCATCTGGGCGCTGGTGATGTGGGTGATTCGCCTGCTGCCACGCGCGGTCATGCGACGCGTGAAGTTCTGACCCGTCCGCTCACGTGCGAGGGGCGAAGCGGCTGCTGTCCTGTGGAGCGTGAATGCCAACTGTCGTCCTGCTGCTGATCTCCAACGTCTTCATGACGTTTGCCTGGTACGGGCACCTCAAGTACCGCTCGGCGCCGCTCGCCACCGCCGTTGTCATGAGCTGGCTGATTGCCTTTGGCGAGTACTGCTTCCAGGTGCCGGCCAATCGCCTCGGCTACGGCCAGTTCACGGCGTATCAGTTGAAGATCATCCAGGAGTCGATTACGCTGGCCGTCTTCGTCGTCTTCGCGTATCTGTATCTCGGCGAGGCGATGCGGTGGAATCACGTCGCGTCGTTCGTCTGCCTGCTCGGCGCGGTCGGCTTCGCCTTCTGGGGACGGTTCTGAAGACGCCGTCTCTCGCCGTCATGGCCCGCAGGGGAACGGCGTCAGCGGCCATCACGCCGGAGTCGTGAGCGACGAGGCTGCCGACGGCGGAGGCGTAGAGGCACCATATGTTGCGTGTGCAGTAAGGAGGAGCCATGACGCTATCGCAGCGGTTTCCCTCGAGCGTCAGTATCGTCGTTGTCGCTCCATTGCTGCTTGTCCTGCTGGCGCTGATCAGCAGCCAGTCCCGCGGGTTCCAGCCGGTTCCCCTGCTCGTGCTCGGCGTGGCTTCGGTCTTCGTCGGCTGGGTGCTGCTGACGACGGACTACACCCTGTCGAGCAACGAGTTACTCGTGCGATCGGGACCGACACGCCGTCGCGTCCCGACAGCTCTTGTGCGACGCGTGCGGCCAACACGCTCGTTGTTGTCGGCGCCGGCCTTGTCGTTCGACCGCATCGAGATCAGCGGTGATTTCGGTGCTGTCATGATTTCGCCCCGCGATCGCGCCGGGTTCCTTGTTGCGCTGCGCGCCGCGGCGCCACAGGCGAGGTTCGAAGGGCTCGGAGTCGAGAGTCGCGAGCAACGCCGGGACTGAGTCGCGAAAGTACGAGCGACGCGGGACTGAATCGCGACGGGACGTCATTCGTCTCCGGGACGGGCTCACCTGGGGGACTGCCGGGCCCTCAGCTTCGCGGCCCGGTGGGAGCGAGCCCCGGCCAGCAGGCTGCGGCGCGCGCTCGGTTCTGGGCCTGATCAAGGAGTTGGAGGCAGAGGGACTGCTGTGAAGATTCGCTCGGTGAAGCACAACAACCGGAAGAAGGTCTTCGAGGTCGTCACGTCATCGAAGACGTTTGTCTTCCCGTTCTCGAAAGCCGATCCGGCACCCATGGTTGCGGATCCTGTGACGGAATTATCAGTCGACGCGGACACGGGCCGGGAGACGTTCAGCTACGTCCTGGCCTCCGGTCGCCTTGGGACAGTGCATGTCGAACAGGTGCTCGAGTACAACCAGGACCCGAGTTACCTCCGCGATCTCCTGCTGTACCGCCTGACGCTCGAAGCACAGAGGCAAATCGCGACAAGCCCGCTCTCGAAGCGCGAAGTCGTGCGCCGGCTCGGGACGTCAGCGACGCAGTTGTATCGGCTGCTCGATCAGACGAACTATCGCAAGTCCGTCGATCAACTGCTCGCTCTGTTGCAGGTGCTCGACTGTGACGTCGACCTGGTCGTGCGGGCCAGGACGGCGTAGCTCCGAGCTCGCGGACCTCTGCGCAGAAGACCGGGCCATTCTCAGACGCTCCAACACTTCACAGCTCTCCAGTTGAGTGTGGGCTTTGACCTCCATGTCGCGGAAGACGCACGCTCGATCCATTGAACGGTCAGTCCCGGACGATCCGATACTCTTCGACACGTTCCGAATGCCCGAAGCGGACGACGAGCCATTCCGAATCGACGCCGAACGACCCGCGCTCGGGTCCGAGGTAGTACACGAGGTGCCACTCCGACCATTTGCGCGTCTCGTCGCGCGGACCAAGCAGCGATTCGATCTCTGAACGCGTAAGTCCATCCAGACGCCTCTTCGCCAGCAGGTCGTCAACCATGCGCAGCCGCGTCGGCCAGCGAGGATCAGCATCAAGGCTTCTGCCTCGCCACCCGTCCGAGTCGAACCCTGTCCGGTAAGCGTAATCCTCTGCTCTCGGATCAACGACAAAGTTCGCGGTCGACAGTCCGTAGAATAGCGCCGCCGCGGCGGCGAAGCTCGCCAGCAGCCAGAGCAGGCACCTCTTTGAATGCCCCCGCATACAATTAACTTCACCGATAGGCTGGCACGACAGGTTGGGCGATGCCGTGACCTATGCTTCAGCGATCGCAGCGATGGAGATCTTCAGGCCGGGAACCCGCACGGGCAACTTGGCGCCCTGCCGGGCCGGCGGGTCGGAAGGAAACCAGCGAAGCCATTCTTCGTTCATGCCGGCGAAGTCGTCCTCGTCGGCGAGGATGACCGTCGCACTCACGATCCGGTCGAGCGAGCTTCCGGCCGCCTCGAGGATCGCCTGGATGTTGGCGAGGCATTGCCGTGTCTGCTCCTGGATCGTGCCGGCCACGATCGCGCCGGTGGCGGGATCGACGGGGGCGGTGCCGGACACGAACACGAGGCCCGCCGCCTTCACGGCCTGGCTGTAGGTCGCCGGCGGCTTCGCGGCCTCCGGCGTGAATACGATCTGGCGAGCCATGGACTTCCTCCGAAGACGGGATACCGCGGCGTCTGCGCCATGGTTCCCACTGCTACTGTAGAACGTTCGGGACCGGAGCATCAGTGTTCCAATGCTGCCCGGGCGCCACGGGACACGGTCATCTGGCAGACCCGACCGTAGACTCCTATGTCGTGACCAGGGCCACGAAGTGGCCCTGATCCCGGAACGTTCACAAGTCGAATTCCGCAGCGATAGCGCTGGCGCCTCGCACCTCAGGGAGGTCCGTCTTCAATCCTGATCCGCGGACG
>JADZCY010000084.1 GCA_020851325.1 Acidobacteriota bacterium
CCCGTGGCCGCACCGCACGGATTGGTGTGCTTGATCACCGCCGCTGCCGGTTCGTCGAACTCGAGCACGATACGGGCCGCGGCGTCGAGGTCCAGCAGATTGGTGAACGACAGTTCCTTGCCCTGCAGCACCTGCGGCGCGCCGAGTCCGCTCGGCGGCGACAGCGCGTACCACGCCGCCGGCTGGTGCGGATTCTCGCCGTAGCGAAGGTCGCGGATCTTGCGCGCGTCGATCACCAGGTGCGGTGGCGTGAGCCCCGCCGTCGGCGTCCGCGAAAACGTCTCGCCCTCGACCGACACTTCGGTGAGCGTCGACGCAATCGCGGCGTCGTAGGCGCCGGTGTGCGCGAACGCGCGGCGCGCCAGATCGAAACGAAACGCGGGTGACGGTCCGTCCGGCGCGTCGAGCGCCTCGAGCACCGAGGCGTAGTCCGCCGGTTCGACAACGACGAGCACGTCGCGGAAGTTCTTGGCCGCCGCACGCACGAGGCTCGGCCCGCCGATGTCGATCTGCTCGACGAGATCGTCGAAGGCAATCCCCGGCCTGGCCGCCGTCTCGACGAACGGATAGAGATTCACGACCACGAGATCGACCATGCCGATGCCGTGCTGTTTCGCCAGTGCGAGATCGTCGGGATGATGCCGGCGCGCCAGGATGCCGCCGTGGATGAGCGGGTGCAGCGTCTTCACGCGGCCGTCCATCATTTCGGGGAAGCCGGTCACGTCCGAGACGTTGACGACGGGGAGGCCGGCGTCGGCGAGGGCTTTGGCGGTGCCGCCGGTCGAGACGAGTTCGAACCCGCGCGCGGCAAGGCCGCGCCCGAAGTCCACCAGGCCGGACTTGTCGGAGACGCTGAGAATGGCTCTTTTCATGGATAGGGACGCGCTGTCAGCAATTGACACCAAATGTAACGGGCCAGTAGAATGCCCGGGCGGTCCAGGTTATCGGACCCGAAAGGCCGCGCTGTGCGGCCTTTTTTTGTGCCCGGACCCCGGCTTCCGAGACGGGCGAGGGTGGGACGACACGGTGGCCCCGCCACCGAGAGCAGGAAGAAGAACGATGCGCATTACAGGCAAGGTCAAGTGGTTCAACAACGCCAAGGGCTATGGTTTCATCGAGCGCGAGGGCGGCAGCGACGTCTTCGTGCACTACTCGGCGATCCAGGGCTCCGGGTTCCGCTCCCTCGAAGAAGGCCAGCCGGTGGAGTTCGAAATCGTCGACGGTCCGAAGGGACCGCAGGCGGGCAACGTTACCCGCGTCTGAACCACGTTTGACCACTGGCGCCGGGCGGTCCACCGTTCGGCGCCAGACGTCCATCCCCGCCGCGGTCAGTCCTCTCCCGTCTTCGCGGTCATCGTCACCTTCCCGCCCTTCACGGTCACGCGAAACGTCACGTCGCCGCCATCGGCCCCCAGTTTCTTGACCTGCGCTTTCACCAGTTCCTGGAAGCGGTCGAACTCGACCGGCTTCTCGCCGGCCGCCCGTCGCGCCTCCGCCAGTTCCTGATAGAGCGCCTGCACGCGCTCGCCCTGCTCGGCCGGATTCGACAACCGCGCCGAGGCCACCACGCCTTCCCGCGGCTTCGCCGGCTCGGGCGGCGGCGCCGGCGCTGATCGCGGCGGTGGTGGCGGCGTGGCCATCGGAGCAGGCGCCATGCCGCCGCGCGGCCGGCCCGGACGACGACCGGTTTCCTGCGCCTTCAACTGCCGTTCCCACAACTCGCCAAAGGCGGCCCAGCGCGACTGGATGGTCTGGAAGCGGAAGCGATCGCCGGTGTTCTGGATCGGCATGCGGTCGATGCGTTTGACCATCGCATCGACTTTGGTCCGAAGGTCCCACGGCAGACGCGGGGCGCGGCCGGCGAAGAACTGGTTGTACTCGGCCTCGAGCCGCCGGAGTTCGACCTCCAGCAACTGCAACTCCCGTTCGAATTCCGAGCGTGTCACCATGCTCCATCCTCTCGCTGGCGTCGCAGGTCCGGCTATGGGAGGAGGAGGAACCACACGAGCGGCAGCCACAGGTCGCGGGCGTAGGGCACCGGACGATCGTCGATCAGTACTTCGCAGCTCGGCTGCCCGCCGACGATCTCGAACAGGTCGTGCATGCGCTGCGCTTCGCCCGGGAAGAACCGCGCCCGATGCCGTAGCGCGGCGCCGTCGCCCGTGGCGCGATACTCGGCCGACGCCTGCGCCATCGACACCGCCCGCGGGTAGTCCGGTCCATCGAAGTGGCCGAAGAGGAGGGTGATCGAGAACGGCAGGTTGCGCCGTCCGAACAGCGCCGCATGCAGATCCGGGTCGAGCGCGGCCAGTTCCTCGGCGGTGGGCTCCTCCGGCTTCTCGACGTACGGCCAGAACCGCTCCATCGGTCGGGTCGTGCGGGCAGACATGAAGGGGGATCGTAACACGGGGGTGCTGCACGAGGGTGCTGCACGGGGGTGCTGCACGAAGGTGCTACACGGGGGTGCGGCACGCAGGTGCGGCACGCAGGTGCGGCACGCAGGTGCGGCACGCAGGTGCGGCACGCAGGTGCGGCACGCAGGTGCGGCACGCAGGTGCGGCACGCAGGTGCGGCACGGGGGTGCGGCACGGGGGTGCGGCACCATCTGTACAATCGTGCGGTGACGCCGCGCGACCTTCCTTCGATTGACGTGTTGTGGCACCGCGCGGCGGTGCAGGCGTTGGTGGGGACGCACGGTGAGGCCGTGGTGCGCGGGGCACTGCGGGGCGCCGTCGAAGGGTTGCGGGCGGAGTTGGTGGCCGGCACGTGTGCGGCGGCGGATGCGGCGGAACTACTGGCGCTGATCGATGCGCGGACGCAGGACGCGGTGATGACAGCGACGCGGCCGAGCCTGCGAGCGGTGCTGAATGCCACCGGCGTGGTGCTGCACACCAACCTCGGACGGGCGCCCCTGCCGGCGGCGGCGCTCGATCGCATCCGCGACACCGCCGGCGGCTACTCCAATCTCGAGTACGACCTCGCCACCGGCACGCGCGGGTCGCGTACGGTGCACGCCGAGGCGCTGCTCACGCGCCTGACCGGCGCCGAAGCGGCGCTGGTGGTGAACAACAACGCCGCGGCGATGCTGCTGGTGCTGTCGGCGCTGGCCGCGGGACGCGAGGCGATCATCTCGCGCGGTGAGCTGGTCGAGATCGGCGGCGGCTTTCGCGTGCCGGACGTGATGGCGCAGTCCGGCGCCATCCTGCGTGAGGTCGGCACTACGAATCGCACGCGCGCCGTCGACTACCGCGTCGCCTGCGGTCCGCGCACGGCGCTGCTGCTGCGCGTGCATCCCTCGAACTTCCGCGTCGAAGGATTCACCGAACGTCCCGCGCTCGCCGATCTCGTTGCCGTCGCTCGCGCCGCCGGCGTCCCCATCGTCGAGGATCTCGGCAGCGGCGCGCTCGTCCCCGGCGTTGTCGAGGAACCCGACGTGGCGACCTCACTGGCGGCGGGCGTGGATCTCGTCTGCTTCAGCGGCGACAAGCTGCTCGGTGGTCCGCAGGCCGGACTCATCGTGGGACGGCAGGCCGTGGTGGCCGCGCTGCGACGCCATCCGCTGATGCGGGCGCTACGCGTGGACAAACTCACCTACGCCGCGCTGGAAGCCACGCTCCTCGAACATCTGGCCGGACGCGCGACCGTCACTGTTCCGGCGCATCACATGCTGGCGATGACGGCAGATGTCATCGAGGCGCGCGCACGTGCGCTTGGCGCTCTCCTGTCGAGCCGCGGCTGGCGCGCGACGATCGTCGCCGGGCACTCCGCCGTCGGCGGCGGCAGCGCGCCGGGCGCGTCCTTGCCCACCGCGCTGCTGGCCATCGCGCGCGAGCCGCTCAGCGCTTCGGCCCTCAAGCAGCGTCTTCGAAAACTGTCGACACCCGTCATCGCCCGCGTGCTCGACGATGTCGTCGTGCTCGATCTGCGAACGATTCCGGAGGACGCGGACGAACAACTGGCGACGTTGATCGCTGAGATAGCCTAGGTCCTAGGTCCTAGTGGACTGTATCAACTGAACGTGAAGTATCAGGCGATGCGGCGGGTAGGGTCCCGATACGTCCAGCGTACCGGCTTGGCGGAGCGGTTGTAGCGGTCGATGTAGCGCCG
>JADZCY010000085.1 GCA_020851325.1 Acidobacteriota bacterium
GCCGATGTCGGCGAGGACGAAGGGCCCGATCACCTGGAAGCGCGGCGAGAACGCACCGGCGACGCCGGTGAGCGCATCGATCGACACCTCCGGTGAGGCCTGAAGGGCGGAGAACATAAAAAAGGTCCTAGGTCTTAGGTCTTAGGTCTTAGGTCTTAGGTCTTAGGTCTTAGGTCTTAGGTCTTAGGCAAAAGATCCTGTCTAGGCTTAGGTCTTAGGTAGAAGCTCTTGCCTAAGACTTAGGACCTAGGACTTAGGACCTATGTTTTAGGTCTTAGGCAGAAGCTCTTGCCTAGGACCTAGGACCTAGGACCTATGTCTTATGTCTTAGGTAGAATCTTTTGCCTAGGACTTAGGACCTAGGACCTAGGACCTTGAGTGTTATTTCGCCGACGAAGCCGCGCGGTGAGGACGCGCGCAGGTGCGTGGACAGGCCGGCGAGGCGGCGGGAACGATCATGGGTACTTCGCCACCGGGACTGCATTACTTCCGGGACTGCCTTCGCTATCGGGACGGCCATTACTTCCGGGAGTGTCATGCCCTCAGCTTCGCTCCCGGGCATGTTGCGAAGTAGCGCCGGGAGGCGGGAGCCGGGAGGCGGGAGTGTCACGCGCTCAGCTTCGCTCCCGGGCATGTTGCGAAGTGGCGTCGGGAGGCGGGAGGCGGGAGGCGGGAGTGTCACGCGCTCAGCTTCGCTCCCGGGCGTGTTGCGAAGTAGCGCCGGGAGGCGGGAGGCGGGGGCACCCATCGCAATCGAGAAGCCGCCGGCGCTGCGGGCGACGGGGACGGGGGCGAGCAGCAGCACCGCCGTGGCGCTGCCTTCGATGATGCGCTGTACGCGCAGCCAGGTGGCGCGCGGGATGCTGGCCAGCGCCGGCACCGGCACGTCGACGAGATCGATCACGACGAACGTGCACACGCCCGACTGCACGATCAGCGTGAGCGCCTTGATGGCGCGGTCGATGGTGCGTTCGAGCAGCGTACCCGGGCCCTGCACCGCGCGCACGCCCGGCACCCAGCCCGGATCCACCGCGCCCGCCGTTTTCGACAACGCCTGCCCGCGCACCCACAGCGTTTGCGGCAGCACGAGCCCGGCGTCGACCGCGGTGACCGGATCGAACCGATCGAACGTGTCGATGAGCGCGACGCGCTCGCCGCGCTGTGTGGCCGCGGCCAGGCCCGCCCACGCCAGGCTGGTGCGCCCCGACGACACCGGGCCGGTGATTTCCGACATCTGCCCGCGCGGCAGCCCGCCGCGCATCACCTGATTGAGCGCCGGCATCAGCCACGGCGCCTGCGCCGGCACGGCCGGCGGCGCCACCGAGGTGAGCGTGCGATCCAGTTTGCGGGCGCGGAGCAGCGACACCAGATGCTCGGCGCGCGAGGCCGGGGACACCGAAGCCGGAGAGATGGGAAGAAGAGGGGCGGCGGAAGTAGCCATGATGGGTGCCTCGCGGAGATTTCGCCTTTCGTTCGCTCGTCGATCTGCATCGTAGCGAAATAAAAGCGAATGTCAAGGCGAAATCCTGCGACGACGCTGCGCTAAGATCAGCCGGTTTGCAGGCGTACTTTCTCGAAACCGCCCGCCGCACCGCGGCTGCCCTCACCTATCGCGACTTTCGCCTGCTCTGGTTTGGCGCCCTCACCTCGAGCATCGGCACCTGGATGCAGAAGGTGGCCCAGGCCTGGCTCATCGTCACGCTCACCGGCACGCAGTCGGCGTTCTATCTCGGCCTCGACAGCTTCCTCGGCGAACTCCCCATCCTGCTGCTGACGCTCGTCGGCGGCGTCGTCGCCGATCGGCGCGATCGCCGGCACCTGATGCTGACGTCGCAGGTGGTGCAGTTGATCACCGCCTTCACGCTCGCCGGCCTGGTGTTCTTCGACCTCGTCCGCGTCTGGCACATCCTGACGCTGTCGTGTATCACCGGGTGCGCGCAGGCGTTTGGCGGCCCCGCCTATCAATCGCTCGTGCCCACCCTGGTCGACAAGCAGCACCTGCCCAACGCCATCGCGCTCAACTCCATTCAGTTCAATCTCGCCCGCATCATCGGCCCCATCGCCGCCGGCGCCGCGCTGGCGTCGTTCGGCATGGTGATGTGCTTCGGCCTGAACGGCGTCTCGTTCCTCGTCGTCATTGCCGCCATCCTGAAACTGCGCGACGTCACCGTGCCGCCGACGGCCACCGTCTCGGTGGTGGAACAGATGAAGGACGGCTTGCGTTACGTGCGCGATTCGCCGTCGCTGAAGTCGCTGACGCTCATCGGCTTCGTCGCCGCGTTCCTCGGCTTTCCGCTGCTCACCTTCCTGCCGGTCATGGCCAAGGACGTCTTTCATCAGGATGTCGGCCTCTACACGCGCATGATGACGACCTCGGGCATCGGCGCCGTGTGTGGCGCGCTCTTCGTGGCGTGGCTGGGCAAGCATCGGCACATGGGACACCTGATGCTCGTGCTGCTCGTCGGCTTCGGCGTGGCGATGACGGCATTCGCGCTGTCGCCGGACGTGCGGATCAGCACGGCGATCCTCTTCGTCACCGGCGCGCTGCTGGTGATGTGCTTCTCGCTCACCAACTCGCTGGTGCAACTCATCGCGCCGGCGGAACTGCGCGGGCGCGTCGTCAGCATCTACATGGTGGCGTTCCGCGGCGGCTCACCGCTCGGCGGCCTGGCCAGCGGCTGGCTGATCACGCAGGTGGGCTCGGCGCCGGCGATGCTGGCGGTGAACGGCATCACGCTCGCCTTCGTCGCCGCCTACTTCCTGCTGCGCGGACACGGCGTGAAAGACGTCTAGCCGCAAACAGCCGGGACTGTCGTCTCCGATCGGGACAGCAACATGATCGGGACGGCATCGCGGGAGGGACCGTCCGTTCTTGCGCATATCTGCAATGGCCCGCCGTTTCCGCTGAGCCGTTCCATCTACTATTTACGCAATTAAAGAGGAAGGAGTGTCTACGTGATCAAACGTTTGCTTTGGGGAACCGCCCTTGTCCTTGGTATCGCCCTCGCCGGTCAGCGGCCGGCGATGCAGGTGCCGGCTGCCGACGTGCCGGCGGAGGTGCGCACCGCGATTGCCGATGCGGGCACGGCGCGCGTCATTGTCGGTGTGCGCACGGCGTTCGTGCCTGAAGGCTTGCTGGCGGGACCGGCTGCCGTTGCCGATCAGCGCGCCGCGATGCAGGCGGCCATGGCCGCTGTGATCGGACAGGCCGCGGCCGCGGGTGCGGTTGTCGGTCAGCCGTTCGAAACCATTCCGTTCTTCACGGCCGAAGTCGATGCCGCGGCGCTGGCGGCGCTCGCCGCGCTGCCGAACGTCTTTTCCATCGCGCACGACGCCCTCGAACGCGCGACGCTGGCGCAGTCGACACCGCTCATCAACGCACCGGCGGCGTGGAGTGCCGGCGCCACCGGTGCCGGCTGGAACGTCGCCATCCTCGATACCGGCGTCGAGAAGACGCACAGCTTCTTCGGCGGCCGCGTCGTGTCGGAAGCCTGCTATTCCAATGCCGGCGGAGGGGCCACCTCGCAGGGCGGATCGACGCTGTGCCCGGGTGGCGTGAACAGTTCGACGGCGGCCGGCAGCGGCGCCGCCTGCACCGCCAGCCTCGATGGCTGCTTCCACGGCACCCACGTCGCCGGCATTGCCGCCGGCGCCAACGCTCCCGGCGGCACCAACGGCGTCGCGCCCGGCGCCGGCATCATCGCGATCCAGGTGTTCACGCGCGTCGACAACAGCGGGCTCTGCGGCAGTTCGGCACCGTGCGTGCTGTCGTACGTATCGGATCAGATCCTCGCCCTCGAGCGCGTGCTGGCCCTGGCCGGTCCTGGTAACGCGAATCGCATCGCGTCGGCCAATATGAGCCTCGGCGGCGGCGGCTTCATCGCCAACTGCGACGTGGCACAAGCCGCGCGCAAGGCCGCCATCGACAACCTGCTGAGCATCGGCGTGGCGACGGTGATCGCCACCGGCAACAACGGGTATATCGACGGTGTCAGCGCGCCGGCGTGCATCTCCACCGCCGTGGCCGTGGGTTCGACAACAAAGGCGGATGTGATGTCGAGCTTCAGCAACCGGCGTGATGGTCTGGTGGATGTCGTCGCGCCGGGCAGCAGCATCACGTCATCCGTGCTGGGCAACACATACGGTTCGGCCAGCGGCACGTCGATGGCGACGCCGCACGTCGCCGGCGCGTGGGCCGTGTTGAAGCAGGCCGTGCCGTCGGCGAGTGTGGCGCAGATTCAGACCGCGCTGCAGAACACCGGCCAGGTGATCAACGACCCGCCGAGCGGCGCGAGCTATCGCCGCATCAACGTCAATGCGGCGCGCCTGCAGTTGGTGGCGCCCGGCACGATACCCGGCGCCCCCGGCACGCCGGTGGTCAGCGGCGGCGGCAACAACATCGTCTTCACGTGGACCGCGCCGGCCAGCGGTGGCACGCCGACCAGCTACACGCTGATCGCCCGCGGCGGACCTGGTGGACCGGTGCTGACGCAGGTGAACGTCGGCAACACGCTGAGCATCGGCGTGCCGGCGCCGAATGGATCCTTCTACGTCACGGTGCAGGCCTCGAACGCGTCCGGCAACGGACCCGAATCCGCCGGGGTGTCGTTCTCGGTGCCGCTGGTGCCGCCCGCACCGGGCGCACCGACCGGCCTCACCGCCACGGTGAATGGCGCGCAGGTGGGCTTCACGTGGACCGCGCCTGCCAGCGGCGGCACGCCGACAAACTATGTGCTCCGCGCCTCGGCGTCACCGGGTGGCGCGCCCATCGTCACGCTGCCCGTGCCCGCCTCGCCCACGGCGTTTGCCGTTGCCGCACCGGCCGGCACCTACTACGTGCGCATCGCCGCCGCCAACGCCGGCGGCACGGGACCACTGTCGAATGAAGTGACCGTTGTCGTCGCGCCGCCAGGGCCGCCGACGATGAACGCGCCGACGGTGACTGGGACGACGGTGGGTCTGTCGTGGACCGCGCCGACGACGGGCGGCACGGGTGTGACGTCGTACGTCGTGGTCGCATCGATGACGCCCGGTGGCGCACCGGTCGCGCAACTGCCAACCACCGGCCTCGGCATCAACGTCAACGCACCGCGCGGTACTTTCTACGTCCGCGTCCACGCGCGTAATGCTGTCGGTCAGGGTACGGCGTCGAACGAAGTGACGGTGGTCGTACCGTAGAGACACGACATGGAAGATCGGCAATCGGGGGAATGAGCGATTGTCGGGTGATCGGCAACAATCGCGAAATCCCCCGATCCGTCAATCACCAATGCTTTGGGCTGTGAAGCCGGCGGGACAAACGTTCCGCCGGCTTTGCTGTCTCAGCGGCAATTCTCGTCGTGCGTCCGTCCCTCTGCAGTGACCCGGCAGGACGAGCACGGTCATCGCGCTCGTGACCGGGTATCGTCCACGTTGCAGAAGGAGCCCCCCCCGTGATGAAACGTCTCGTCTGGAAACTTGCGGTTGTCCTCGGCCTGGCAGCGGCCGTCGCGCGGCCGTCGATGCAGGCGCCGCCGGCGCTGGTGGCACCGGAGGTGCTCGCCGCGCTGGCTGACGCCGGCACGGCGCACGTGATTGTCGGCGTGCGCACGCCCTTTGTCCCGGAAGGCGCCCTTGCGGATCAGAACGCGGTGGCCGATCAGCGGACGGCGATGCGGACGGCGGTCGACACCGTGATGGCCAGTGCCGCCGCGGCCGGAGCGGTCGTCGGTGAACCCTTCGAGACCATTCCGTTCTTCCCCGCCCGCGTCGACGCGGCGGCGCTGGCGGCGTTGTCCGCGATGCCGGAGGTGACGTCGATTGCCGCGGACGCGCTGCTCCCGCCGTCGCTGGCGGAGTCCGCGCCGCTCATCAACGCGCCCGCCGCGTGGGCGGCCGGTCATACCGGCGCGGGGTGGAGCGTCGCCGTTCTCGATACCGGCGTCGAGAAGACGCACAGCTTCTTCGGCGGCCGCATCGTGTCCGAAGCCTGCTACTCGAACGCCGGAGGCACCGGCACGTCGCAGGGTGGATCGAGCGTCTGTCCCGGCGGCGTCACGAGTTCCATCGCCGAGGGCAGCGCCGCGCCGTGCACGATCACCAGTTGCGATCACGGCACGCACGTCGCCGGCATCGCCGCGGGAGCCAGCGGGCCCGGCGGCGTCAACGGCGTCGCCCCCGGCGCCAGCATCATCGCAATTCAGGTGTTCACGCGGTTCGACAGCCCGATCTCCTGCTCGCGGTCTCCGTGCGTGCTGTCGTTCACATCGGATTTCGTTCGCGGCCTCGAGCGGACGCTGCTGCTGGCCGGTGCCGGCAACGTCAACCAGGTGGCGTCGGTCAACCTGAGCCTCGGCGGCGGCGGTCCGTATACGTCGAACTGCGACACCTCGCAGGCGGCCACTAAGGCCGCCATCGACAACCTGCGGAGCATTGGCGTGGCCACGGTGATCGCCAGCGGCAACACGAGTTTCCGGACCGGCGTCGGCTTCCCGGCCTGCGTGTCCACCGCGGTCTCCGTCGGCTCGACGACGAAGGCCGATGTGTTCTCGACCTTCACCAACCGCAGCGGCAGCATGGTGCACCTGCTCGCGCCCGGCGGCGCCATCACGGCATCGGTGCTCGGCAACGGCTACGGCGTCAAGAGCGGCACGTCGATGGCCGCGCCGCATGTCGCCGGCGCGTGGGCGGTGCTGAAACAGGCCGTGCCCGCGGCGTCGGTCACCGAGGTATTGACGGCGACGCGGAACAGCGGACACCTGATTGGCGACACCCTGAGCGGAGCCACATATCGGCGTATCAACGTCAACGCCGCGCGGCTGCGGCTGATCGCTCCGGGCTCCGAGCCCGGCACGCCGGGGACGCCGACGATCGGCGGCAGCGGCAACAACATCGCCATCAACTGGACGGCGCCCCCTAGCGGCGGCGCGCCCACGAGTTACACGGTGCTCGCCCGCGGCACGGCCGGTGGCCCGGTGCTCACACAACTGAACGTCGGCAACGCGCTCGGTGTGAATGTGCCCGCACCAAACGGCACGTTCCACATCACCGTGCTGGCCGCGAACGCGTCCGGCCCCGGCCCGGAATCCGCCGGCGTGTCGTTCTCGGTGCCGCTGGTGCCGCCCGCACCGGGCACACCGACGAACCTCACCGCCACGGTGAGCGGCGCACAGGTGGGCTTCACGTGGACGGCGCCCTCCGGCGGTGGCACGCCCGCGGGCTACATGCTGCGCGCGGCGGCGTCACCCGGTGGCGCGCCGATCGTCACGCTGCCAGTACCCGCCTCGCCGACGGCCTTTGCCGTCGCGGCGCCGGCCGGTACCTACTACGTGCGCATCGCCGCCATCAACGCCGGCGGCACGGGACCACTGTCGAACGAAGTCACCGTCGTCGTCGCGCCGCCAGGACCGCCGACGATGAATGCGCCGACGGTGAATGGGGCCACGGTGGGTCTGTCGTGGATCGCGCCAACGACGGGTGGCACGGGTGTGACGTCATACGTCGTGTTCGCGTCGATGACGCCCGGTGGCGCACCGGTGGCGCAACTGCCAACCACCGGCCTCGGCATCAACGTCGACGCCCCGCGCGGCACGTATTACGTCCGCGTGCACGCGCGCAACGCGGTCGGCCAGGGCGCGGCGTCGAACGAGGTGACCGTCACGGTACCGTAGAGACATGGAAGATCGGCAATCGGGTGAATCAGCGATTGTTGCCGATTGGCAATTCAGCAATTGCGCGATTCTATTCGCCGATTGCCCATTGCCGATCGTCAAACAATCGCCCATTCGACCGATCTGTCAATCACCAATGCTCTGAAAGTGTCACTACAAATCTCACTGGCACCTTGGCTGGTGAATAGCAGACGCGGTCGTCGCAGGCCTGATACTCGAGCTGGCCGGCAATCGTCACCGACGATTGACCGGCCAGTGCTTTCCGCGCCTCCGGCGTATCGAGCACGGTGACCTCGCGCGTCAGGCGGAACGGCTGCGAGTAGACGTCGACGGTTTCGTTCAACGGTGCGAAGTGGTACGACTCGGAGGCCGGGTACTTCGTCGCGCCGACCTTCAACCACGGTTGCGCGTCGATGGCCAGCATCACCACCTGATAGTCGTGCTTCCCCGGCGCGTAGACGTGCATCGTCCGGCGCGGAGCCACGTCCAGCGTCACCGTAAGCGTGCCGCCCGGCGCCACCGTGGCGCGGCTGATCCGTGATTCCACCGACAGATGATTGGTCGACGTGCGCGTGCCATCGCCGAACGGGTTGGGCGCGGCGCCACTCTGGGCGCGCGCCGGCAGCGGCAGCAGGCAGAGACACAGGACGAGCAGCGTCAGGATTCGCACACTCGAAAGCCTATGATGGCGGCCGCGATGGAGCAACCCCGGATGGGGTCATCGGATGGGGTCAGGTCACGATTCGTGAGTCGCGGACTGTATCTTGGGGCTCCGAGCACCGACCACTCGACTGACGGTAGTCAATCAGCGCCGGACTCACGAATCGTGACCTGACCCCATTCGGACACAGGACTCACGAATCGTGACCTGACCCCATCGGGACACGGTAAAATCTCGCGTTGTCCCCATGCGCTGCCTCGTCGTCTTCGTCGCCCTGCTGACCTGGGTCCCCGGGGTCGCGGTCGCGCAGCAGACACGTGCCGAATGGCTCGAACAGCAGCGCGCCGAGCGCGCCGCCCAGCTCGAGACCTACGTCCCGAACATCGCCGAGAAGACGCTGCTCTATATCGAAGACCATCGGCTGCTCGAACGGCTGAGCATGGGCTTCCACGGCATCTACCCGCGCTTCGGCGGCTTCACGACGGGCAGCGGCCTCGCCCTCGGCGCCGGCTATCGCCACACCCTGCCGGGCACAACGCTGATCGAGATGGACGCGTCGGCGGGCATCTCGACGCGCGCCTACAAGGCCGTGGACCTGCGGCTGCGCGCGCCATCGATGTTCAACGGACGTCTCGAACTCGATGCCGGCACGCGCTGGTGGGACTACACCCAGGAGGACTTCTTCGGCCTCGGCGAATCCTCGCGCGGCAATCGCACGAGCTATCGCTACGAGGCGCTGAACCTCGACCTCCGCACACGCGTCCGGCCGCGACGCTGGTTCTCGTTCGGCGGCGATGTCGGCTACCTGCGGCCGACGATTGGCTCCGGCACCGACCGACGTTTCCGTTCCACCGAAGAACGCTTCGACGATGCACAGGCGCCGGGACTCGACCGCGCGCCGCGTCTGCTCTACGCGCGGTCGTTCGTCGATCTCGACTATCGCGATCATCCGATCAACACGCGCGCCGGCGGTCGCCTGCTGGTGGAGATCGGCGGCTGGCGCGCTCAGGATCGTTCACGCGCCTTCAGCTTCCGCCGCACCGACGTCAGCCTGCTGCACGTCTTCCCCATCTTCGACAAGAAGCGCGGCTTTGCCGTGCGCGTCGCCGCCGGCCAGGCCGATCCGCTGAGCGACGGCGGCCGCATTCCGTTCTTCCTCGCACCCACCATTGGCGGTTCGACGACCATCCGGTCCTATCGCGAGATGCGCTTTCGCGACTCGAGTTATGTCTTGATCAACGGCGAGTATCGCTGGGAAGCGTTTTCCGCGCTCGACCTCGCGCTGTTCTGGGACGGCGGTGATGTCGCCGAACGCCTGCAGGACCTGCGCTGGGACGAATTCAAGACCGGATGGGGCTTCGGCCTCCGCTTCAACACGGCGCGCGCCGTCTTCCTGCGCACCGACGTCGGCTTCGGTGGCCGCGAAGGCCCGCGCCTCTTCATCAAGTTCGGTCCTCCATTCTGATGCGCACCGTCTGGACGTCCCCGCATCGCCTGCTGGCCGCCGCGTTGACGGCGTGCCTTGCTCTGCCGCTGGCCGCGCAGGCGCCGCCCACCTACTTCCCCGACGATCCGATCGCCGTCGATCCCGAAACGCAACCGGCCACGCGCGTCGCCGGTTGGGAGATCAGCGATCCGTACGACTTCCTCGAGAACACGTTCCTCAAGACCCACGAACCGGACCACCGGCGCGCCGTCAACATCAACACCATCGACGAAGTGCCGGATTCGTCGTGGTTCACCAATCGCGCCGTCGCGCGCACGCTCACCTCGGACGACGTTCGCCGCGGGCCCGATGTGACCAACGGTCCCGCGCCTGGCACGTGGACCGTGATTGCCGGCAAGAGCGACGGCATCACGCCCGGCTTCACCATTCGCGATACCGCCGGCATCGTCTGGTTCATCAAATTCGATCCGCAGACCAATCCCGAGATGGCCACCGGCGCCGAAATGGTGTCCACCAAGCTGTTCTGGGCGCTCGGCTATCACGTGCCCGAGAATCACCTGACGACGCTCGACCCGGCCAATCTCACTGTTGGCGAGACGGCCACGCTCCGCGACAACCTCGGTCGTCGCCGTCGGCTCACCGACGATGACGTGCGGCAGTTGCTGACGCGTGGCGCGAAACGCGAGGACGGCACGTTCCGCGTCATCGCCAGCAAGGCACTGGACGGCAAGCCGGTTGGTCCGTTCCGCTACTACGGCACGCGTCCCGACGATCCGAACGACATCCACCCGCACGAACACCGGCGAGAACTCCGCGGACTGCGGGCGTTCTCGGCGTGGCTCAACCACGACGACTCGCGCAGCATCAACACGCTCGACACCGTCGTGACGGTGAACGGACGGCCCATCGTCCGGCACCATCTGATCGATTTCGGATCGACGCTCGGCAGCGGCAGCCTCTATGCGCAGAAGCGGCGAGCCGGCAACGAATACATCTGGGAAGGCCGCCCCACGGTGGTGACGGCGCTGACGCTGGGGCTCTACGTGCGGCCGTGGATCCGGGTGCCGTATCCGGAGATCACGTCGCTCGGCAACATCGAGTCGACGTTCTTCCAGCCGGAAGCCTGGCGGCCCGAGTATCCGAATCAGGCCTTCCGTCATGCGCGCGCCGATGATCTGTTCTGGGCGGCGCGTCGCGTCATGGCGATCTCGGACGACGCGATTGCCGCGGCCGTCGCCTCGGCGGAGTTCAGCGAACCCAACGCCACGGCGTATCTCACCGACGTCATCCGCGTGCGCCGCGACAAGATCGGCCTCGAATGGCTGAACGGCGTGCTGCCGGCGGTGGACTTCGCGCTGTCGAGCGACGGCACGTTCACGTTCCGGAACACCGCCGTGGATCTGCGCCGCGCGCAACCGGCCTCGGCGTATCACGTGCAGTGGTCACGATTCGACAACGCCTCCGGCACGGCCACTCCCATCGGCGGCACCGACACCGCGTCGACGTTGTCGTTCACCGCACCCGCCGCGGTGCTCGGCGCCGACTTCGTCCAGGTGGAACTGCGCGCCACGTCGGCGGCGCAGACCGAATGGGCGCGACCGGTGATTGTCCGCTTCCGCCACAGCGGACCTCGCTGGCAACTCGTCGGCGTCATCCGCCAGCCCGACGGCCCGGCCGACAGGACCTCACGATGAACGCTTCGCTCCCGCGCGCGCTGGTCGTCGAAGACGACCCGGATATCGGTGCGCTCCTCTCGCTGTATCTGCAGAAGGCCGGCTTTGCGCCGACCGTGCTCACGAGTGGACGCGACGTACTGGCCCGCGCCCGACAGGACACGCCGCAGGTGATCATCCTCGACCTGATGCTGCCGGGCATGGACGGCATCCAGGTGTGCCGCGCGTTGCGCGCGGATCCGGCCACGGCGCTGCTGCCGATCATCATGCTCACCGCCAAAGCCGAGGAATCCGATCGCATCGTCGGTCTGGAAACGGGCGCCGACGACTACATCACCAAGCCGTTCAGCCCGAACGAAGTGGTGGCGCGTGTGCGCGCGCTGCTGCGGCGGACGCAGCGCGCCGCCGCGCCCGATACGCGGCTTGTTTACGGGCCGCTCACGGTGGACATCGATCGCCACATCGTGCAGACCGGCGATGACGAGGTGCGGTTGACGGCCAAGGAATTCCTGCTGCTGCAGTACCTGATGGAACATCGCGGCCGCGTGCTGTCGCGCGATTTGCTGCTGTCGGATGTGTGGGGCTATTCCTACACCGGCGGCACACGGACTGTGGACGTGCACATCCGCCGCCTGCGGGAAAAGCTGCCGCTGCTCACCGACGCGATTGTGACCGTCAAACAGTTCGGCTATAAGCTGGTGGACGCGCCACCCGTATAGCCGACGTGTCATCCATCCTCCTCGCGTTCCTGCTCGGTGTCGCGCTTGCCGCGGGTGCGGCCTGGCTGGTGCGATCGCGCGCGACCGCCGCACGCGAGACACGCGCCGGCGCGATTCAAGCCGTGGCCCGCCGCTACGCGCTCGGGGATCTCTCACGCGCCGCGCCCGACTACGGAGACGACGACCTCGGTCAGGTGGCGCGCGCCATGGATCAGGCCGTGCACGAACTCGGGCGGCATGCCACGTCGCTGACGCGCGACCGCGCGCGCATGGAAGCGATCCTCTCGAGCATGGTCGAAGGCGTGCTGGTCGTCGACGACCAGGGCCGCATCCAGCTCGTGAACGACGCGGCGCGACGGATGCTCCGCCTCGAACGCGACGCGCTCGATCGTTCCTACGTCGAGGTCATCCGCCATCCCGGCATCGTCGAGCAGATCGGCCAGGCGATGAACAACACGCCGACCGATGGCCTGGAGTTGTCGCTGCCGCGCGATCGCAGCCGCACGCTGGTGGCGCGCGTTGCCCCAGTCGTCACGGAGGGGCACGGCGCCGTGCTCGTGCTGCACGACGTCACCGATCTGAAGAACGCCGATCAGATCCGCCGCGATTTCGTCGCCAACGTTTCGCACGAACTGCGCACGCCGCTCACCGCGATCAAGGGCTACGCCGAGGCGCTCATCGACGACCCGGACGATCAGGCGTCACGCGAACGGTTCCTCGAGATCATTCATCGTCAGGCGTCGCGCATGGAGCGGCTGGTGAAGGACCTGCTGCGCCTGGCGCGACTCGACGCCGGTCAGGAAGCCGCGGAGTACGCGCCCTGCGACATCCACGCGCTTGCCGCCGGCATCGCCGCTGATTTCGAACCGCTGGTGCGCGAGAAGGCGCAGCACCTGCATTTGCACGTTGCCGCCGAGGCGCGTACGGTGACCACCGATCCGGCGAAGCTGCACGACATCCTGCGCAACCTGATCGAGAACGCGGTGAACTACACGCCGGCGGAGGGGACGCTCACCATCGAGGTGACGCGCGACGACAGCGACTTTCACATCCGCGTCGCCGACACCGGCCCGGGATTGCCGGAAGCGGATTTGCTGCGCGTGTTCGAACGCTTCTATCGCGTCGACAAATCGCGCGCCCGCCCCGGCGGCACCGGCCTCGGCCTCGCCATCGTCAAGCACCTGGTGCACGTGATGGGCGGCACGGTGACCGCCGCGAACAGCGAACAGGGCGGCGCCGTGTTCACCGTCCGCCTGCCGCTACGCTGAAAGCACCTCTCAGCACCTTTCAGCACCTTTCAGCACCTTTCAGCACCTGTCAGCACCCTTCAGCACCCTTCCATTACGGCATCCCCGCCATCCGCAGCACATAGAACGTCAGCGCGGAAATGGCCGCCGATGCGGGAATGGTGAGGATCCACGCCCACACGATCTGGCCGGCAATGCCCCATCGCACGGCGGATAGTCGTCGCGTCGATCCCACGCCGACAATCGCGCCCGTGATGGTGTGCGTCGTGCTGACCGGCACGCCCATCGCCGTCGCGGTGAAGAGCGACACGGCGCCGGCTGTTTCCGCGGCAAAGCCGCCGACCGGTTGCAGGCGCGTGATCTTCGATCCCATCGTGTGGATGATGCGCCAGCCGCCGGACAGCGTGCCGGCGGAGATCGCCGTGTAGGCCATCAGCTCGACCCAGAACGGAATGGTGAACTCCGAGATGAAGCCGCCGGCAAACAGCGCACCGGCCATGATGCCCATCGTCTTCTGCGCGTCGTTGGCGCCGTGGCCGAGGCTGTAGGCCGCGGCCGAGAACAACTGCAGGCGCCGAAACCAGCGGTCGACGCGCGACGGCGCCGTGCCGCGGCAGATCCACATGATCGCCACCATGAACAGGAAGCCGAGCCCGAAGCCGATGCCCGGCGCCAGCAGGATGAAGATGAGCGTCTTGGTCCAACCGGACGGGATGAGCGCCGCCATGCCGCTCTTGGCGACCGCGGCGCCGGCGTAGCCGCCGATGAGCGCGTGCGACGAACTGGTGGGCAGGCCGTAGTACCAGGTGATCAGATCCCAGATGATGGCGCCGATGAGGCCGGCCAGAATCACCGACGTCGTGACGACGGTGATGTCGACCATGCCGGCGCCGACCGTCCTGGCGACGGCGGTGCCGAAGACGAACGCCGCCGCGAAGTTGAAGAACGCGGCCCAGATCACCGCCTTGCCGGGCGACAGCACGCGGGTCGACACGACGGTGGCGATGGAGTTCGCCGCGTCGTGGAACCCGTTGATGTAATCGAAGACGAGGGCGACCCCGATGACCAGAACGACGAGCGCAAGTTCCACGGCGCGCTACCCGTGCTTCACGACGACGCTCTCGAGCGCGTTGGCAACGTCTTCGCAGCGGTCGGTGGCCCCTTCGAGCAGGTCGAGCACTTCCTTCCACTTGATCAGCGTGATGGCGTCACGCTCTTCCTCGAACAGCCGCCGCAGCGCCTCGTCGTGCACATCATCGGCGGCGTTCTCGAGGCGGTTCACTTCCACTGCACGTTCGTGCACGCCTTTGCGCAGTTCCAGCGCTTCCACCGCCACCTTCATCTGCATCGCCGCCTGCCAGGTGAGCGACGCCAGTTCACGCGCGCCGTAGCGCAGCGACGCCATGCGGTAGCGCCTGAGCACGCCGGCCGCGGCGTCGATGGCGTCCATCACGTCGTCCAGCGAGGTGGCCAGCGCGTGGATGTCTTCGCGGTCGATGGGGGTGACGAACGTCGAATTGAGGCGCTGGATGATGTTGTGAGTGAGGGCGTCGCACTCGTTCTCGATCTGCTTGATCTGGAGGGCGGTGTCCCAGTTGGGAGGATCGGAGGCGAGCATGCGCTCGAGGAGGGTGGCACCGGAAACGATGCGGTCGGCCAGGGCGATGAAGTCCGCGAAGAACTTCTCTTCTTTGGGAATCAGACGAAAACGCACAGCGGAGATTCTGTCACATTGGCGTTACAGGGGTGTTACAAGGACGGGAGACGACGCGTGTCGGGAGGCGGGAGGCGCGAGGCGGGGGAGCGACGGGACTGAGCCCCGTCGCTCCACATGTCATCAGAAGCTGTAGCGCAGCGACAGCTGCGTCTGGCGCGCCGTGCCGAGGCCGACGGTGCGGTTCAGCGGGCCCAGCATGTAGCCGAAGGTGCCGGCCTGGGCGTCCGTGAAGGGCGTGCCGGGCGTCCCGTTCGGCAGCGTCGTCGCCGGGGCTTCGTAGTTCAGCGTGTTGGTGATGTTGAACATCTCGACGCGGAACTGGAGGCCGTGGTTGCTGCCGAAACGGAAGTCCTTGCTCACCATCAGGTCGGCCTGGGCGAAGGCCGGGCCGCGCAGGTAGTTGCGCGGCAGGTTGCCGAAGGTGCCCGCCGCCGGCGTCGTGAACGCCGCCGGGTTCAGCCAGCGGACACCGTCCTTGAGATACGGATCCACGCCAGGGACCAGGTCCGGCCGCTGCGTGCCGCGACTGTTGCCGCCGGGGATGTTCGTCACCGTCGCGCCGTTCACCGTCGCGTTGTCGGGCCGCGAGATGACGACGTTCAGCGGTACGCCGCTCCGCGCATTGACGATGCCGCCGACGCGCCAGCCGCCGGTCCAGAGTCCCTGACCGGGCAGCAGGTAGACGAGCGAACCGTTGAAGGTGTGCGGGATGTCCTGCGGGTTGGTGCCGTACTCGGTTTCGAAGTCGAACGTGTTCTGCGCGGTAGCCGCTTCGTTCGATCCCTGCGTCGTGCCCTTGTTGCGCGAGAACTGATATTGCACGCCGCCGGTGAGCCCCGAGCGGAAGCGCCGCGTCGCGCTGAGCTGCAACGCGTCGTAGCTGGCACGGCCGCAGCCGCGCATCTGATACACGCCGCCGAGGGCAACGTCGTCCACGCAGCCGGCGGTCTTGAAGTCGATCTGGCCGTAGCTCGGCGTCTGCCGCACGCGCGTCACCGGGTCGAGCACGTTGCCGACGCCGCGCAGGAACATGTCGCGGCCCTGGCTGCCGGTGTAGCCCACCGTGACGTTGATCTCGCCCGGCAGTTCACGCGACAGGCTGACGCCGTACTGCATGTTGTATTCAGCCGGGTAGTGGTGCGTGTAGCCGCGAATGGAGAGCAGGTTGCGCAGCACCGCCGGATCCACCGGATAGGCCAGCGCGTTGTTGGTCATATCCGACGCCTGCACGCGCCGACGCTCGATGTAGTTCTCGATCGGCTGGATGCGATCCTCGAACTGCCCCGGGCCGTAGTCGACGCCGAAGCCGCCGCGCAGCACCGTCTTGTCGGTGAGCTGATACGCCGCCGACAAGCGCGGCGCGATGTTGTTGTAGTCCGGGTCGTAGAAGGCATTCGGATCCGATCCGAACTCGTTCTCCTCGACGAAGAACGGCCGGGCGCGGCCTTCGGCTTCACGCACCACCGAGTAGTAGTCGTAGCGCACGCCGAGCTCCAGCGACAGCCGGTCCGAGGCGCGCCACGAATCCTGCAGGAAGCCGACGAAGTAGAACTGCTGCGGCTTGAACACCGGCGAGTCCGCCGTCACCGCCAGCGTGTTCGGACGGTTGTCGATGAAGTCGCCGATGGAGTTGTAGGAGATCTCGGTGCTGCCGAGGAACTGGAAGTCCGACTCGATGCGGCGATACTCCACGCCGCCCTTGAACGTATGCGCACCGCGCGTCATCGTCGCGGTGTTGGCGAACGAGAGGGACATCGGATCGAAGTTCGAGCCCGTCGTGGACGACGCGCTGGTGGCGCGGATGAGCAGCCCCGAGCGGGCGATGCCCGTCGTGCCGCGCGCGTCGATGGACGAGGAGGTGAACGAACCGGAGAGCGACACACCGACCGGGTCGTAGCCAGCCGGGCCGAACGCCGACGCGCTGGTGCGCGGCGCGTTGTAGCCGATCTTGAACTCGTTCACCAGGTTCGGCCCGATGATGCTCTGGAAGTTGCCCATCACGTTCTGCGGCCGCTGGCGCGCCAGCACGCGGCGCGGCGTCACGGTGCGATCAGGCGTGTCCACCTTGCCGTCCGAGAAGAGATACCGCACGTAGGCCGACTGGCTGTCCGAGAAGCGGTGGTCGAGCCGCAGCGACAGCGTGTTCTCCTTCTGCTCCGCTTCGGTGTTCAGCGTCGCGAGATCGACCAGCACGTTCGACGTCGGCACGGTGCCCGTCGGGAAGCCGTTCAGCAGTGGCGCCACCGCGCGCGTCCGCTCCGCGCTCTGGCCGCTGCCGCTGCCGACAGGCTCGCCCGCCAGGATGCGTCGGCGCGCTTCGGCGCTCGGCACGGCTTCGGTGAACGACAGCCCGGTCTTCTGCCGCAGCGATTCGGCACTGACGAAGAAGAACGTGCGATTGGCCCGGAGCGGGCCGCCAATCGATCCGCCGAACTGATCCAGATTCAACTTCTGCTTCTGGTCGTCGTACTTGCTCGCCGCATCCAGCGCATCGTCACGCTTGTACTCGAAGAGCGAGCCCCGGAAGCTGTTGCTGCCGCTGCGCGTCACCACGGTGATGTTGCCGCCCGAACCGAGACCGCTTTCGGCCGGCGCCAGACCCGAGTTGACGCGGAACTCGGCCACCGATTCCATCGAGGTCTGCAGGCGGAACTGCGAGCCGGTGGCACTCAGGTAGCCGGGGCTGGCATCCCACACGTAGGTGCCATCGACGCCGTCGTAATTGAGGTAGTTCTGCTGGTTCGACTTGCCATTGAAACGCACCGAGGCCCAGCCGCCGTTGCCGTCGCTCGTGGCGCCGGTGGCGAGGGTCATCAGGTTGGCGAAGTTGCGGCCGTTCACCGGCAGCGTCTCCACCTCCACGGGCGAGACGTTGACGCCGATGCGCGCCGAGGAGAGGTCCAGCACCGGCGCATCCGCCGATACGGTCACCTGCTCGGTGACCGCGGCCACGCCGAGTTCGACGGCGATCGTTTCGATCTGGCCGACACCCAGCACCACCTCGCGGCGCTGCGGCTGGAAGCCGGCCAGTTCCACCTCGACGACATACGCGCCGGGGCGAAGATTGGTGATGGCGTATGAGCCATCGGCACCGGTCACGGCGGTGCGCAGTGCGCCCGTCTCCTTCGACGTGACGTTGACGGTAACCCCCGGCAGCGCGGCCCTGCTCTGATCGAGCACGCGCCCGACGACGCGCGACTCGGTCTGCTGCGCCAGGACGGGAAGCGCCAGGGTCAGCATCAGGGTCGCCAGGGCCAGTGCCCGCCGCCCGGAACTGCGAAACAGCATTGTGTGCATCCTCCAGAAGAACTGCATGGAGGCCAGTCTGCCGGGTGGTGGTCAACCGCTCACGACAGAGGTGTTACGGATAGGTAAATCTGTTGATGTGGTGAGGTGGTGATCTGGTGATCAATCTGGAGATCTGACGATCCGTAGATCTATCTGACGATCCGGGAATCTATCTGTGTTGTCTGTGCCATCTGTGGCCGGCGCCATCTGCGCATCTGCGGCAATCAGGGCTGGAGGACTGGTGGACCGGAGGACTGGAGGGCTGGAACGCATGCTCTGCGGCCTGTGCGCTCTGGTTCTCTGTGTTGTCTGCGCATCTGCGGCCTGTGGTCTGCGCCATCTGTGGCCCTGCTGCGGCCTATAATCCCGTGGCATGACGGTGCCTACGGCTACGCCGGCGCACGTGCGGGTGCGCGGGCTGGCCGCCCTCGTCCTCCTCTTCCTCGTCCTCGCCTTCGTGGTGCCGCGGCCGGAATCGGTGACGCCGCAAGGCTGGCGCGTCGCCGCCATCTTCTTCTGCGTCATCGCCGGCATGATCATCGAGCCGTTACCGGCCTCGGCGCTGGTGCTGCTCGGGCTGACGGCCATGGTGGCCAACGGCACGCCGATGCGCGAGGTGCTCAGCGGCTTTGCCGAACCGTCCGTGTGGCTCGTCATCGTCGCCATGCTGATCGCGAGGTCGATGCTCGACAGCGGCCTGGCGCGGCGCATCGCGCTCGTCTTCATCCGCGCGTTCGGGCGCAGTTCGCTCGGCGTCGGCTACGCGCTGATGGCCACCGATGTGACGCTGGCCTCGGGCGTGCCGTCGATCACCGCGCGCGCCGCCGGCATGCTGGCGCCGATCGCGATCCGCATCGCGGATCTCTTCGACTCCACGCCCGGCCCCACCGCCAATCGCATTGGCGCGTATCTCATCGCCAGCATCTATCAGGGCTCCGCCGTCGCCTGCGCGATGTTCTTCACCGGCCAGGCCAGCAACATCCTTGGCGCCAACCTCGCCGCGAAGCTGGTGAACGTGCAGGTCACCTGGTCGAGTTGGTTCGTCGCCGCCGCCGTGCCCGGCCTCGCCTCCGCCGCGCTCGTACCCTGGCTCGTGCAGCGGATCATGAAGCCGACGGTGACGCGCACGCCGGAGGCGCCGAAGTTTGCCGCCGAAGAGCTGCAGCGCATGGGGCCGCTGTCGCGTCAGGAGTGGATCACGCTCGGTGTCTTCTCGGGCGTCGGCCTGCTGTGGATCACGTCCGCGTGGCATCGGCTGGACGTCACCTTCGTCGCCCTGCTGGGCCTGGCCGTGCTGCTCACCACCGGCGCCATGCCGTGGGATCAGGCGGTGCGCGAAAAGGCGGCGTGGGACGTGTTCGTCTGGTACGGCGGCCTGCTGCGCATGGGCGAACTGCTGAACGCCACCGGCACGACAACGGTGTTTGCGAACACGGTGGGCGCGCTGTTCACGGGCATCCCGTGGCTGGTGGTGCTGCTCGGCGTGCTGGTCATCTACTTCTACACGCACTACGCCTTCGCCAGCATCACCGCGCACATGCTGGCGCTGTTCCCGCCGTTCGTCGTGCTGCTCGTCGGCATCGGCGTGCCGCCGCAGTTGGCGGTGTACAGCCTGCTCTGCCTCGCCAACCTGCCGGCCGGCCTCACCCACTACGGGACGACGCCGGCGCCGATCCTGTTCGGCTTCGGGTATGTGTCGCTGCGCGACTGGTGGCGAGTTGGCTTCATCGTCTCGCTGGGTCACATGGCGGTGTGGCTGACGATCGGCTTCGGCTGGTGGAAGCTGATCGGCATCTGGTAACGACGCGACGGCACTTCAACCTCTTCGGCGGTCGCCGACGCAACTGGAGCGTACGTCGGACTCGGGCTCTGGTCTTTCCGCCTCCCGCTTGCCCTGAGCGAAGTCGAAGGGCCTCC
>JADZCY010000086.1 GCA_020851325.1 Acidobacteriota bacterium
CACCAACTGCTCGCGCACGCGCGGCAGCGTGACGATCGCGATCCCGCGTCACTCGAGCGCGCGGCCCGGCATCTGGCTGGCGTGGCCGGCGATCCGGACGCGGCTCCCGATCTGGTCCAGCGGGCGGTCGCGCTATGCCTGGGCGTGCTGGCGCACCCGGAGCTCACCGTGCTTTCGGACGAGGCGCGGCTGGTGTTCGAAGCGGCGTATTCGCGGCGCCTGCCGGACGGCCGCGTCGAACGCGGCGCCATCGACGCGCTCGTCTTGTCCGACACCGCGGTCACCGTGCTCGAGTTCAAGACCGGCGAGCGGCGCGCCGAGCACGAAGCGCAACTGGCCGCCTACGTCGAGGCCATGCGCGGCCGCTATCCGGACCGCGCCGTGACCGGGCAACTGATCTATGCCGGCGAGTCCTGATTCCGGTTCGCCGGCCGGCAAATCCCGCAATCTGCACGACTTGTGGCGAATCTGCTTGGTCGCGATGACGGCTATCCCGTACAATTCGCAACGATAAGGAGTGCCTGCCGCGTGACGTTGACGTGCCCGAACTGCGGGAATGCCCGCTCGTTTCTCATCAAGACCTTGCAAATGCACGTGGTGCAGATCCAGGGCGATCGCGTGGACGTCGCGGAAGAAGGCCGGCCCGGCATCATCGAGTGCCTGTGCGACGAGTGCGACACGACACTGGCGTTCGACGAAGTGGACGACGCGCTGCGCAAGGAGATCCTCCTGGCGCTCGGCGCTCGTTGATCGCGCCGATCAGTCTTCCTTCTCTTCGAAGTAATCACATTCCGGGCAGACCCACTCGCGCACGACGTGCGTGAGTGGTTTCGGCTGGCCCGGCACATGTTGCACATGCTCGCGCGTGACGAGCCGCATGAACTCCCCGCACATGGGGCATTCCTTGGCGTTCATGCGCGCATGGTAGCAGCTTCGCGGTTCCCTTTTGCAGGTAACCGCGCTATCGTACGACTCCACTGTGTTGCCGCGCCGACTGCCGTTCGATCGTGCCGACATCCAGGCGCTCGCGCCTGACGATCGCCTCTATCGCCGTTCGTTGACCGACGAAGTGGCGATCGACTTTCCGTCGGCGCGTGCGGCCGTGGATTGCCTGCGCCGTGTCGGCACCGAGCCCGACACCACCGAGCGCGTCACCACCGAACTCGTGCTCGACCGCGCACAGGCCGCGCAGGGCGCGCGCCTGCCGCTGCCGCTGCACGTGCGTCACACCTGCGCCGATTGCGGCGGTCGCGGCGAGGTGTGGGACGAGCGCTGCGCGGCGTGCCTGGGCGATGGTCATGCCGTCGCGCCGCTGTGGGTCGAAGTGCGCGTGCCGCCCGGCGCCGCCGATGGCGACCATCTCCGCTTCGCGGTCACCCCGCGCCGTGGACCGCGAACGCGCGTGGACGTGCGCCTCGCCGTCACGGGCCGGCCGTGAAACGGCACGTCGACTTCCTGGCCTGGCTCCACCTCGCGTGGGGCGTCATCTTCCTGCTCGTCGCGCTTGCCGGTGGCGCCATTGCCGCCGGCGCGTTGGCCATCGCCACCGGCGCCAGCCCCGTGGCCGTCAGCTCACCGATGGCGGCGCGGCTCACCGCATTCACGGTGCTGATTCTGTCGGGATTGGCGTTGCTCTGGGCGGCGCTGCATCTGTGGCTCGGCCGCGCGCTCCGCGCCTATCGTCCCTGGGCCCGCACCCTCGCGCTCGGTCTTGCCGTCGTCAACATGGTGCTGCTGCCGTTTGGCACCGCGCTCGGCGCCTACACGTGCTGGGTGCTGCTGAAGGACGAAGGGCGCAACGTCTTTCACGCCTGACGCGTCAATCGACGCCGGTGCCGCGTTTCGCGGCCAGCGGCGGCGGGTCGACAGTACCGAGCGGCGTCCACGGACCGCAGCGGGCCACTCGCTTCATCGCCAGCCAGCCGCCCTGCACGAGACCGAATTCGCGGATCACCGTTTCACCGTAGTGGCTGCACGTTTCCGTGAAGCGGCACATCAGTCCGGTGCGTTCGAAATAGCGGGAGAAGGTGGCCTGGTAGCCGTGGATCAGGCCGATGGCCGCGCGCGAGGTGAGCTGGTCCGCGGGCGGGCGGAAGGTGTCGGCCGCGAGCAGCAGGCCCGCGACCGACAGCACGATCAGACGACGAGTGCGAGTGGTCAGAACTTGTTGGCGAACTCGCTGATGCCCGGGATGATCAGGCGCTGGCCGTTGATGCCCTTGACGATGCACATGATGTGCAGCACCACCTCGACGATGAAGAGGATCGGGAAGAGCAGGGCGAGCAGGCAGCCGAGGAACATGCCGAGCGGAATGGTGATCAGGTTGAGCGTCACCCAGATGATCAGTTCGACCACCATGAGGACGATGCCGTGCTTGGCGTGCCACTGGATCTCGCGGTCGTCCTTCTCCACCAGCAGCGGAATGAGCGCAAGGAGCCAGAGGTAGGACAGCACGATCATGATCGTGCGGTTACTACTGGGCGAACTGGGGGGCACCGGCGGCACTGGTGGAGGCACAGGCGGCACGGGAGGCACCCCCGGAGGCGTCGCGTCAGCCATCGGGATCTCCTTGAAAGAGGGAACGTCAGCGTGAGTCTATCGCGAAGGCTGGGCCGGATGCCACCGCCGAACCCGCATGGTAAGCTCGAAAAACTGCCCATGAATTCCGAAGCCGTGCTGCAGGCCCTCTCCGCGGTGATGGACCCGGATCTCCGTCGCGACATCGTCTCACTGGGGTTCGTCAAGAACCTGACGATCGACGGCGGCGCCGTCGCCTTCGACATCGAACTGACAACGCCCGCGTGCCCGGTCAAGGACCTGCTCAAGGCCCAGGCCGAGGATCTGGTGCGCGCGCTGCCCGGCGTCACCTCGGTGGCCGTGACCATGACGGCGCAGGTGCGCTCGGTGAGCGCGCCGGAAAAGGGCGCCACGCCGATCCCGGGTGCGAAGAACGTGATTGCCGTGGGCGCCGGCAAGGGCGGCGTCGGCAAGACCACGGTGGCCGTCAACCTCGCGCTGGCGCTGGCGAAAGCCGGCAGCCGCGTCGGCATCCTCGACGGCGACATCTACGGCCCGAACGTGCCGATCATGCTCGGCATCCAGGCGCAGCTCGAAACCGACGGCAGCAACAAGATCCGCCCGGCCGAGAAGTTCGGTCTGCAGATCGTCTCGATCGGCTTCATGACCAAGGACGAAGCGCCGGTGATCTGGCGCGGGCCGATGCTGCACAGCGCCATCCGCCAGTTCTTCCACGACGTCGCGTGGACCGATCTCGACTACCTGATCATCGACATGCCGCCGGGCACCGGTGACGTCGCGCTGTCGCTGGCGCAAACCGTTCCCGTCGCCGGCTCCATCGTCGTCACCACGCCGCAGCAGGTGTCGCTCGCCGATAGTCGCCGCGCCATCCGGATGTACGAGAAGCTCAACATCCCGGCCCTCGGCGTCGTCGAGAACATGAGCTACTACGAGTGCCCGTCGTGCCACCACGAGGCCAACATCTTCGGCCACGGCGGTGGCGAGACGATGGCCGAGCAGATGGGCGTGCCGTTCCTCGGCCGCCTGCCAATCTACGAACCGATTCGCGTCGGCAGCGACGTCGGCATCCCGCTCGTGATTGCCGAACCAGCGTCCGGGGCGGCGCAGGCGTTCAGCAGCGTCGCGTCGCAGATGGCGGCGCAGATCTCGATGCGGGCGATCCGCAACGAGATGGAGCACAAGGGCAAGATTCCGCTCACGCCCGTGCGCTGAGCGCGCGCATCGCCAGCGCGCCGATCACCGGCCCCGGCACCAGCAGCCACGCCGCGTACTGCCAGCTCGTGGCCGTTGCCAGCCGCGGCAGCAGGTCGATGGTGATCATCGTCAACAGGAAGCCGATCGAAGTCTGGAAGGTGAGCGCCGTGCCCACCTGATGCGGCGGCGCGTATTCACTCACGAGCGCGGAGAACTGCGCCGAGTCGGCCACCACCGTGATGCCCCAGGCCACGGCCAGTGCGAAGGTCCAGATGGGCGCGCGGCCGAAGACGAGCGGCGTGAGCGCGGCGCAGATGCCGCTGCCGACGAGCGCGAGCCGAGCCACGTGCGCCTTGCCCCACGAGTCCGCAAGGAGTCCCGCGACGGCGCAGCCGATCGCACCGGCGCCGATGGCGAGAAACGCCGCCAGCGATCCGGCCGCGGATGCAGACGGCCCGAGGCCCGCGGCGACAAAGCTGGCGGTGGCGAAGACGCCAATCCACGTCCACATCGCGTACAGCTCCCACATGTGTCCGAGGTAACCGATGAGCGCAAGCCGCACGCCGCGGATGGACAGCAGCCGGCGAATGGCGTGCGGATCGAAACGCACCGTCGGCGCCAGGTACGGACCGTCACGCGCGACCGCGAGCACGAGCAGGCCACCGGCAGTTGCGAGGATCGATGCCGTGAGCATCGGCTGACGCCATGCGTCGCCGAAGATCGTCGTGATCAGATACGGCACCGCCTTGCCGAGCGTGAGCGCGCCGATCAACAGGCCGAGCGCCAGGCCGCGCCGCGCGCGGAACCAACTGGCCGCCATCTTCATCGCCGGTGGATAGACGGCGGCAAGACCGAGGCCCGTGGCAAAGCGCAACCCGATGGCGCTCCACGCGCCGGGCTCGAGCAGCATCGCGGCATTGGCGGCAGCGCCGATCAGCGCACCGGCGCAGATGAGACGCGGACCGGCGACGAGATCGGCGACGTTTACCACCGCCAGCACGAGCGTGCCGACGACGAAACCGGCCTGCACCGCCATCGTCAGCCACGCCGCCTCGCTGGTGCTGAGACCGAACTCGCGCACCAGCGTCGGCGTGACCGCTGTGGCCGAGAACCACAGCGTCATGCCGAGGAACTGCGCCAGCGAGATGACGCCGAGCTGGAACC
>JADZCY010000087.1 GCA_020851325.1 Acidobacteriota bacterium
CTTGCAGGGCTTGGGGGAACTGCCGATTGCGTGCCTGCTACACTGATCGCGTGACGCCGCGATTCCTTTCTCTCGCCGTGGCGGCGATGATGGCCGCCAGCGCCTGCACGATTGGGCCGAAGGTCGAGGACTACGCGACGACGATTGCCGAAGGCCGGGCGATGAAGGACGACGCGTTTCGCAACTCGGCCGATTCGCCGGTGCCCGCGGATCGCAAGAACGCGCTGCTGCCGCTCTCCTACTTCCCCATCGACGAATCGTTTGCCGTGCCGGCGTCGCTCGAGATCACGGCCGACCGGACGCGGCTGCAGATCCCCACCTCGACCGGCAAGCTGCGCGACTACGAACGCATCGGCACACTGCGCTTCACACTGCGCGGCGAGCGGACGCAGCTCACCGCGTTCCACGAGGTCGGCCAGCCGATCTCGCGCCTGTTCGTGCCCTTCGCCGACGCCACCAGCGGCAGCGACACCTACGCCGCCGGCCGCTACATCGAGCTCGACCCCACGGCCACCGGCATCTACGTCGTCGACTTCAACACCGCCTACCATCCGTTCTGCTACTACAACGCGGAGTACGACTGCCCCTACCCGCCGGCCGAGAATCGCCTGAGCGTGCCGATCACCGCCGGCGAGAAGTTGCCGGCGCCGCTGGGAGCGGCGCGGTGATGCTTCACGCCATCATTTTCGATTTCGATGGCGTGATTGCCGACAGCGAGCGGCTGCACCTGAAGGCGTATCAGGACGTGCTGGCCGCCGAAGGGCTCAGCTTTCCCGAACGCGACTACTACGACCGCTATCTCGGCTACGACGACGTCGGCGTGTTCCGGCAGTACTCACAGGACCACGGGCTGAGGTTCGAGAAAGCGCGCGTCACCGATTTGATCGAACGCAAAGGGCGCCGATACGACGAACTCGCCGCCGCCGGCGAGATGCTCTATCCGGGCGCGGCAGACTTCATCCGCGCCGCGGCGGCCCGTGTGCCGATCGCGATCGCCAGCGGCGCGCTGACGCACGAGATCGAAGAGATCCTCGTACGCGCCGGACTCCGCTCGCTGTTCCCGGTGATCGTCGGCGCCGATCAGACGGCGCGCAGCAAGCCGCATCCCGAGCCGTACGCGCTCGCGTTCACGCAGTTGAAGGCCGCGAGCGGACGCGCGCTCGAGCCGTGGCGATCCGTGGCCATCGAGGATTCGAAGTGGGGCCTGGCCTCGGCCCGCGGCGCCGATCTGCGCCTGGTCGCGGTCACCAATACCTATCCCGCCCATGAACTGATCGGTGAGGCAGAACTCGTGTGCGGCGGCCTGGCCGAGCTCACGGTCGAACGGCTCGAGGCGCTGGTCGGCGATGATGCCGGAGCGGTTCGGGACGGAGCCACGCGGCTGCGGGAGCCACATCGAGGAACTTCCTGACGTGGCGCGCGCGCGAACGCTTGCCGAGCAGATTGTCGACGCGGCCGATCGACCGGGCCCGGATCTGGCGGCGCCGGCGTTGTTGATCGCGCGCATCGAGTATCCGCACCTCGACCCCGAACGGTACCTCGACCGCATCGACGACATGGGCGTGGCGGCGGCGCACCACATCGCGCGCGTCGCCGGGCTCGACGCCCCGCTGGGCGCCCGCGTCGATGCCTTCAACAAGTATCTGTTCGGCGAACTCGGCTTCAGCGGCAACCGCGAGCACTACGACGATCCCCGCAATTCGTGCCTGAACGAAGTGCTCGATCGGCACACGGGCATTCCGATCACGCTGGCGCTGCTCTACATCGAGGTGGCGCGCCGTGCCGGCATCCGCGCCGAAGGCGTGAACTTCCCGGGACACTTTCTCGTTCGCGCGCTGCAGGATCTCCACACCGATGATCCGGACGAAGGCCTGATCATCGACGCCTTCCACGGCGGCGCCATCCTCGGCGAGAACGACTGCCGCGCGCTGCTGCACCGGCACATGGGCGAAGAGGCGGCGTGGGCGCCGGCGCTGCTGGCGCGGGCGACGCGGCGGCAGATCATGATCCGCATGCTGCTCAACCTCAAGCGCCTCTATGTGCGCATGCGCTCCTTCCCGCAGGCGCGACACGTCACCGACATCCTGCTCGCGCTGCAGCCCTCGTCACTCACCGAACTGCGCGACCGCGGTCTGCTGGCGTACCACATGAACGACGTCTTCCACGCGCTGCGCGATCTCGAGGAGTACCTAAAGATGGCGCGCCTCACCGAGCAGGACGAAGAAGAGCGCAAGGAAACCGAGCAGGTGTGGGAGCACGTCAAGACGCTGCGGCGAAGAGCGGCGCAGATGAATTAGGGAAAGGTGCTGAAGGGTGCTGACAGGTGCTGACAGGTGCTGAAGGGTGCTGAAAGGTGCGGACAGGTGCTGAAGGGTGCGAGGGGCCTGCCGCGCCGAAGCCCGCGGGTGCGCGGGCGGGCGAAGGCGGGTGCTGAAGGGTGCTGAAGGGTGCTGAAGGGTGTGACGCAGCTGAAGAGAGGGCTGGAGCGGGTCGGGCTGTTGCGCCCGGCGTATGAACTCCAGAACTGGCTGCGGGCGCGGCGGCTTCGTCGTGGCGGCGGGTCGTCAACCGACACGCAGACGGGCGACGATGGGCTGCCGATTCCGCCGCCGGAGTTGCTCGTCGCCATCGGTGGCCAGACGACGGTAGAGGCGTATCTGCAGGGCGGGATTGCGATCGCGGCGGAGATTGAATCCGTGCTGGCCGACGCGGGCACGCCGCTCGACACCTTCACCTCGGTGCTCGACTTCGGCTGCGGTTGCGGCCGGCTGCTGCGTCGCTTTCGTCGATACGCCGAAGTCCACCACTACGCGGGCACGGACTACAACCCTGCGCTCATCGCCTGGTGCCAGGCGCATCTGCCCTTCGCGAGGTTCGACACCAACGCGCTCGAACCACCGCTGCGCTACGCCGACGGCACCTTCGACCTCGTGTATTCCTTCTCGGTCTTCACGCACTTCTCCGACGCGCTGCAACGCGCGTGGCTGGCGGAGTTGCGGCGCATCCTGAAGCCGGGTGGAGCGCTGCTGCTGACGCTGCACCTCGACCCGCCCGACGGGTTTTTCTCCGCCGCGGAATCGGGCGACTACGCGGCCGGCCGCTCGGTGGTGCGCTACGCCAGTCTGTCCGGGTCCAACATCACGGCGTCGTTCCATCCCATGGCGTTCATCACGTCGACGATGGCCGAAGGCTGGGACCTGCGGAGCATCCGCGACTCGCGGACCGGGCAGCGCTTCGTGCTGCTCGGTAGGCCGGCGTAGTCCGGGGCCCAACGACGGCAAGCGCGACCATCCGCGTGACGGTCAGTGCGCCCGTGCGAGGGTCGTTTCGGGAGCGGGACCCCGTTCCGGGGCCTGGCTTTCCGCCAGTGTGGTCAATGCCGTGGCGCAGATGAGGAAGATGACGAGCTTCTTGAACCGCTGCATGGTCGTCCACCGGCGGCGCCAGGGGGATCAGCGCGCCGGCCTCCATGACCCTAGTGCGGCGGCGGGGTCGGGCGTTTCATGACTGGGAAGAAACCACGGAGGCACGAAGGCTTCCGTTCTGATCACGAAGGTCGCGAAGAAACGAAGGCTGTTCCTTTGTGCTCTTCGCGCCCTTCGTGGTCAGGGTTCACCCCTCGTGCCTTCGTGGTGTCTTTCTACCGAGACATCGCGCCGATCTCGTTGTAGAGATACGCCGACGAGACGATGCCGCCGTGGAAGTTGCCGAGGTCGAGCTTTTCATCGGGCGCGTGCGCGTTCTCGTCGGGCAGACCGACGCCGAACAGCACGCACGGCACGCCGAGTTCTTCCTGGAACGTCGACACCACCGGAATCGAGCCGCCCTCGCGGTTGAAGACCGGTCGCTTGCCGAAGCCGGCCTCGATGGCCCGTCCCGCCGCCTGCACGTAGGGATTGTCGAACGCCGTCATCCACGACTTGCCGCCGTGCATCCGCGTCAGCTTCGTCTCCACCGTCTTCGGCGCCGTCTTCTCGAGCCACTGCTCGAACAGGTCCGCAATCTTCTGCGGATCCTGGTTCGGCACCAGGCGCATGCTCACCTTGGCCATCGCCACCGCCGGCAGCACCGTCTTCGCGCCCTCGCCGGTGAACCCTGACAGCAGGCCGTTCACCTCGAAGGTCGGCCGCGCCCACACGCGCTCGAGCGTCGTGTAGCCGGTTTCGCCAAACAGCTTCGGCGCGCCGAGATCCTGGCGATACTTCTTCTCGTTGAACGGCAGCCGCGCCCATTCCTCGCGCTCCTCCTGCCGCAGCTCCACCACATCGTCATAGAAGTTCGGGATCTTGATGCGGCCGCTCTTGTCTTTCGCCTGCGCGAGGATCTGCGCCAGTACCATCGCCGGGTTTGCCACTGCGCCGCCGAACGATCCCGAGTGCAGGTCGCTCTTCGATCCACGCAGATCGATCTGGAAGTAGGCCAGTCCGCGCAGGCCGTAGCAGATCGACGGGATGCCGCGATCGAACATCGGCGAGTCGCTGATGACGACGACGTCGGCCTTCAGCAGGTCCTTGTGGGCGCGGATGAAGGTGTCGAGGTTGGCGCTGCCGACCTCTTCCTCGCCCTCGATGAGGAACTTCATGTTCACTGGCAGGCGGCCGTTCTGCTTCAGGTGCGCTTCCACCGCCTTGAAGTGCATGAACACCTGGCCCTTGTCGTCGGCGGCGCCGCGCGCGTAGATCTCGCCGTCGCGCACCGTCGCTTCGAAGGGCGGCGACGTCCACAGGTGCTCAGGGTCCACCGGCTGCACGTCGTAGTGGCCGTAGAACAGGATGGTCGGCGCGCCCGGCGCACCAAGCCATTCGCCGTAGACGACCGGATGGCCATCGGTTTCCTCGAGCCGGGCATTCTGCAGCCCGATCCGGGTCATCTCGTCGCGCGTCCACTCGGCGCAGCGCCGCACGTCGGCGGCATGGCCGGGCAACGCGCTGATGCTGGGGATGGCGAGGTACTTTTTCAGTTCGTCCACGTACCGATCGCGGTGCACGTGGATGAAGTCGATGACGTTGTTCATCGCGTAAGTGTAGAGCAGGACACGGGCGGAGCCGCGCCGAAGCGCACAGCGCGAAGGCGGGAGGCGGGAACCGACTTCGGAACGGGAGGCGGGAGGCGGGAGGCCGGAACCGATGTGGGAACGGGAGGCGGGAGGCGGACGGCGGGAGGCGGCCGAACAGGACGGCACACGAAGCGCACGAAGATCACGAAGCCACGCACGAAGTTCTTCCCGGACCTCCCGCCGCGCGCGAGCGCGGTCCCGATGCCCCACCGCCGCGCAGCGGCGGTCCGATCGTGTGCCGTGGGGGCCCCAGCTATACTGAAGGGATGCCACCCCTCGACGTGGACGCCACCGTGATCGCCAACCGGCGGCTGTCACGGGACTACAACGTCCTCACGTTGTCGGCGGCCGAAGTCGGTGCGCGCACCGAACCGGGACAGTTCGTGATGGTCCGTCCCGCCGGCATGACCGAAACGCTGCTGCGCCGCCCGTTCTCGGTGTTCGAAGTCATTCGCGACGCCAGCGGCTCGCCGACCGCCATCTCCATCCTGAACAAGCGCGCCGGCCGCACCACCAACCGGCTCTACGACGCCGAACCCGGCGATCGCATCGTCACGCTCGGACCGCTCGGCCGTGCCTTCACGCCGCCCGCTGACGGCCAGGAGGCGTGGATGGTGGCCGGCGGCGTCGGCCTGGCGCCGTTCTGGACGCTGGCCGAGCGCCTCGCCGCGGAAGGCCGTCCGGCGACGCTCTTCTACGGTGCGCGCTCGGGACAGGAACTCTTCTACCTCGACTTCTTCGCGAAGCTCGGAATCCGCACCGTCCTCACCACCGAAGACGGCTCCGAGGGTGAACGCGGGCGCGTGACGCTGCCGCTCGATCGGGAGCTCACCGGTCGTGCCCCCGGCTCGACGATGATCTATGCGTGCGGGCCGGAGCCGATGCTGGCGGCGGTGGCGGGCGTGGCCGCCAAGCACGGACAGCGCTCGGAAGTGTCCGTCGAGCGCACCATGGGCTGCGGCCTCGGCGGGTGCTACAGCTGCGTCATCAAGGTGAAACAAGGCACGGAGGCGCCGCATTTCGTGCGCTCGTGCGTGGCCGGCCCGGTGTTCGACGGCGCCGAGATCGTGTGGGACTGATGGCTCGTGATCTATCCGTTCGCATCGGTTCGCTCGTCCTGCCCAACCCGCTGATCGCGGCCTCGGGCTGCTTCGGCTACGGCCTGGAGTACGAAGACGTCGTCGATCTGTCGCGCCTCGGCGGCGTCTGCACCAAGGGCCTCTTCATGACCGCGCGCGAAGGCCATCCGCCGCCGCGCATCGTCGAGACGCCGGCCGGGATGATCAACGCCATCGGCCTGCAGGGCATTGGCGTGCACCGGTTCGTGCGCGAGAAGCTGCCGCTGCTGCGTGAACGCGGCGCACGCGTGTTCGTCAACGTCTGCGGCACGACGATCGACGAATACGTCGAGGTGACGAAGGTGTTGAGCGACGCCGGCGGGGTGGCGGCGATCGAACTGAACATCTCGTGCCCGAACATCAAGGAAGGCGGCATCCAGTTCGGCTGCAGCCTCATCGGCACCGACCAGGTAGTGGCGGCGGTGCGCAAGGCGACGCACCTGCCGGTGATCCCGAAGCTGACGCCGAATGTGACCGATGTCGCGTCGTTCGCGCGCGCGGCGGAAAGCGCCGGCGCCGACGCCGTGTCGCTCGTCAACACGTTCCTCGCCATGGCCATCGACGTCGAAACGCGCCGCCCGGCCATCACCAACGTCCTTGGCGGGCTCAGCGGACCGGCCATCCGGCCGATCGCGGTGCGCATGGTGTGGGAATGCGCGAAGGCCGTGAAGATTCCCGTCATCGGCATGGGCGGCATCACCGACGCGCGCGACACGCTCGAGTTCCTGCTCGCCGGCGCCACCGCGGTGCAGATTGGCACCGCCAACTTCGTCGATCCGTTCGTGTGGGGCAAGGTGCTCGACGGGCTGGACGACTACATGACGCGGCACGGCGTCGAGAAGCTGTCGGACCTGATCGGCGCCTTCGACCCGACGCCGCCGAAGGCCGTACACGCATGAACCGGATTCTCGTGGCGCTCGACGTCGACTCGCGCGCCAAGGCGTTGCACCTGGCGGATCAGCTGCGCGGCACCGTCGCCGGCTACAAGATCGGCAAGCAGCTCTTCACCGCCGAAGGCCCCGACGTCGTCCGCGCGCTCACCTCGCGCGGCGATCGCGTGTTCCTCGACCTGAAGTTCCACGACATTCCGAACACCGTGGCCGGGGCCGTGAAGTCGGCCATCGCCACCGGCGCGTGGATGGTGAACGTGCACGCCTCGGGTGGTTCCGCGATGATGCGCGCCGCCGCGACGGCCGCGCGTGAACAGGCCGCGAAGCTTGGCGTCACGCCGCCGCTCGTCATCGGCGTCACCGTGCTGACCAGCATGGATGAAGCCGCGCTTGCGGAGATCGGCACGACACGATCGGTGCTGGAGCAGGTGGTGCACCTGGCCAGGCTGGCGAAAGATGCCGGCCTGGACGGGGTGGTCGCCTCGCCGCAGGAGATTGCCGCGATTCGCGCCGCGTGCGGGCCGGATTTTGCGATTGTGACGCCGGGGATTCGTCCGGCTGGTGAGGCGGGGAAAGACGACCAGGCGCGGACGTTGACGCCGGCACAAGCCGTCGCGGCTGGCGCCACTTACCTGGTGATCGGCCGGCCCATCACGGCCGCCAGCGACCCGCGCGCCGCCGCCGAGGGGATTGCGGCGGAACTGGGCTGAACTTCAGCATTGGCAATCGGCGGATCGGGGGAATTCGCGAAATGTCCCGATCCGTCAATTACCAATGCTCGGTTCTAGCTATTTGGCGGTGAAGATGAAGTGCCCGCGGCGGTTCTGCTGCCAGCAGCTTTCCGCCTGCTCGGTGCAGACCGGCGCTTCCTTGCCCTTCGAGATGATCGTCACGCGGTCGGCGGCGATGCCGAGGCTCACGAGGTAATCCTTTACCGCGTTGGCGCGACGTTCACCCAGACCCAGGTTGTACTCCGCCGTGCCGCGCTCGTCGCAGTGGCCTTCGACGTTGATGCGCGTGCTGGTCCAGCGCTTCAGGTAATCGGCGTTGCGCGACAGCGCGGCGCGGGCGTCGTCGCGGATCGTCGACGCGTCCAGATCGAAGAACACGTCGGCCAGCGGCCGCTGGGCGTTCAACTGATCCAGCGTCGTCCGCGCGAAGATCTCGTCTTCGGTCGGTGCCGCCGGAGCGGGAGCCGGTGGTGGCGGCGGCGGTGGGGGTGGAGGAGGCGGTGGCGGAGCCGGCGCTGCTGGGGGTGGCGGCGGCGGTGGCGCGGGGGCCGGGGCCTTCTTCGCGCAAGCGTTCGCGCCCATCGTGAGCACGAGCGCAAGCGCCGCAATCTGAACGGTCCGTCGAATCATGCCTCGGAGAATAAGGCGGCTCTCCAGTGGTGTCAACGCAAACCGACGTGTTCGATGCGCAGATTGAAGACGCGCAGCCCCAATGCGCGCAAATCAGGAGGGCCGCCGCGCTCCGCCGGCACGAACGTTTGCGTCGTTTCGATCACAATTTCGCCGCTGGCCGCGGGCAGCGTGCCCGCGGGGACGTCGAAACTCCACGTCGTCGTGTCGGCGATCGTTGCGCGCGCGAGTTCGACGGTGCCGGCGCGAGCCACGACGTCGCTGGGCTGACCGAAGTAGCGGAGCGGCGACTCGATCTCCATCGTCACGCGCAGCGCCGACGAGGCATTGAACACGCGTAGCGTGGCGGCGGGACCCGCCCAATGCCAGACGCCCAGTGCCGGTGTGTATTCGGCCTCGTACCAGCCGCGATCGAAGGCCCACATCAACGTGTCCGCCGGCTGCAGATCGAACTGCTCGATCGCGGTGGGGATCGGCGCCGATCCCGAGACCGCGGTGGAGGCAATGGTGAGCGCGGCCCACGGATCGTTCGCGACCGCCAACGCGCCCTCGGGAGCGAGCGCCCCGGGCGTCAGAGCCAACGAACCAGACGGCAGTTCGACAATGCGCAGGAAGTAGCCGGGCGCGACGTCCCAGGTGTCGATGACCCGTCCGTCGATGGAGAGGGTGAAACGCGCCGCCGGGTCGTGCGGTCCGGCCAGGCTGCGGCCACCGACGAGGATGCGCACGGCTTGCGGATCGCGGCGCACGCGCGCGGTGATCGGCCCGAGATGCGGCGCGCGTCCCATCAGCGCCGCCATGCCCGCCGTCTCCGGCGTCAGCGACCACCCCTCTTCGGCAAACCAGCGCGGCGGCGTCATCCGCACCCAGTCCACGGCCGCTGGCCGCATGCCGCCAAACACCAGGTGCTCCGTCGGCTCCCACCGGAACGGCACGACGTCGCGGCGGCTCTGCGGATCGATCAGCGCCAGATCGCTGCGCCGCGGATCGGCCAAAAACCACACCGGTCCGGTATGGCCTTGCTGCCAGAAGCGCGTCAGTTCGAGCCACTCGCGGCGCGGCGGCGACGGCAGCTGCGGCGTCACGGTTACACGCTCGGCCTCGAGCGGGCGCTGAAATGTCTGGTGCATCGCCAGAGCACCGGGCGGGGACTTCGCTGCCTCGGCATTGATCGCATCGAGCACCTGCACGGCCGGCGCCGGTGCAGTGGCGTAGGTCATCGTCGTCGGCGTCGCGACGGCTACCGCGGCCAGCGACAGCGCGGCCGCCACCGGAATCACCGCACGCGCCGAGACGAGCGCCGCGCCCTGCACCGCAAGGAACGCCACCATCGGCACCAGCGGCATTGCGTAGCGGATGAACGACGTGTCCTGGAAGAGCAGATGGAAGACGAGATACGGCACGCCCATCGCCGCGACGAGCGCGAGCGTGCGCCGATCGCGCCACAACAGATGCACGGCGCCAGCCGCGGCAAGCGCAAGCACGGGTAACGCCAGCAGCCAACCGTCCCACGGGTCGATGAACGTGTGGACCAGTGCCAGCGCAATCAGGCGCGGGGCGGGATTGAGATACAGCATCTCGCCGCTGGCGAAGTCCTCGCCTGCCTGCGTGCCAAGGGCCGCCAGATACTCCTGCATCCCGCCGCTGACGACGACGAGCGGCACCGCCCAGGCCAGCGCGCCGATCGCGGAGGTCATCGTGGCGCCGATCAGCGCACCCGCCACACCACGGCCGATGCGGTCGACGAGCACCGCCAGCAACACCGGCGCGGTGAGCCACAGCGTCTGCGTGCGCAGCCCGATCGCGAGACCCGCGAGCAGCGCGCCCACCACGAGCATGCGGCCCGACATCGCCGTCATCTCGGGCTCCAGCCGTCGATCGCCGTCGGCCGGCGGCGTCTGCCACCACCACGCGGTGAGCAGGCACGCCTGCGCCGCCAGCGCCAGCGTCAGCCCCGGCAAGTCGCTCATCGGCCGCACCGTCATCGTCCAGATGAGCGGATTGGTGAGCGTCAACGCCGCGGTCGCAAGCGCGGGCGCGTCGAGTCCGGTCCACGGCGGCGTCTGGTCGCGCACGGCACGCGCCGCGGCAAACACGCGATACACGAGGAACGGCAGAAGCATCGCGGCGAGCCACGACAGCAGCGACAGCGCGCGCGCTTCGATCGTGGACGGCGCGGCAGCGCCCGACACCGCACCGACGATGGCGGCGGCCACCTTGCCCATCGCGATGTAGACGGGATAGCCGGGCGGATGCGGCCGGTGCGCGGCGACGTCGAAGTCGCGCACGCCGAGCGCGAAGTTCACCGAGTCGATGTCCTCGAGTGTCGACGCCAGAAACGGCAGGTGCGCGAGGCCGATGACGATGGCCAGCGCGGTCAGCACGCGGCGCGGCGTCACGACACCGGACGCAAGCGCAGCGCCTCGTTGAGACTGCCAAGCCGATAGCCCTGGAGGTCCAGGGCCACGTAGCGATACCCGAGGGTCCGCAAGCCTGTGACGATCGCGGTGTTGACGGCCGGTTCGAGGGCGCGCGCCATCTCGTCACGCGCCACTTCGATGCGCGCCGTGTCGTCGTGATGTCGGACACGGAAGATCCGGAACCCCTGCGCGCGCACCACTTCCTCCGCGCGCTCGATGCGCCGCAGTTTCTCGTCCGTCACTTCGGCGCCGTAGGGAATGCGCGACGACAGGCACGCGGACGCCGGCTCGTCCCAGGTGCTCATGCCGGCCTCACGCGCCAGCCCGCGGATATCGGTCTTGGTCAGATCGGCTTCGTCCAGCGGACTGACGACGCCGTGTTCGCGCGCCGCCTGACGGCCGGGACGATAATCGCCGCGGTCGTCGGCGTTGTTGCCGTCGGCCACGTGCGCGAAGCCGCGTGTCCGCGCCAGGGCGGCGAGACGCGCGTAGAGTTCGTCCTTGCAGAAGTAACAGCGGTTCGACGCGTTGGCGCGATACTCCGGCCGCTCGAGTTCGGCGGTGTCGACGAACTCGTGGGCCAGGGAGAATTCGCGCGCCACGGTCAGCGCCAGGCGTCGGTGGGTGTCGGGGTAACTGGGACTGAGGGCGGTGACGGCCAGGCTCCGCGGGCCGAGCACGCGGGCGGCGGTGACGGCCAGGAACGCGCTGTCGATGCCGCCGCTGAAGGCGACGATGACGGAACCGAGGCCGGCGAGGCGGGCCTCGAGACGTGCCGCCTTGAGGCCGGCGGCGTCATTCCTCGTCGGAGAAGCCGTCCTCTTCCTCGTCGTCTTCGTCCTCGTCGTCGTCTTCGTCGTCGCCGTCTTCCTTGTCATCGTCCTCATCGTCGTCGTCGTCGAGATCGTCCTCGTCGGCGGCTTCGAGTTCGATGGGCGAGTCGTTGACGATCTGCAGCAGCGAGCCGCATTCGGAGCACGTGAGTTCGTCGCCGATGTCGACGTCGGCTTCGTCAATCTCGATCTCGGAATCGCACTCGGGACAAATGGCGGACATCAGAAAGGCTCCTTGCGGTCGTTCAGCCAGAAGGGATTATATACTCTCGAACGTATGGCGTCATCTGCTGCGCCGGGCAAGACCGTGCTGATCGCCGACGACACGCCGTTCGTACGCGAACGGTTCATGACGGCGCTGGAAGGCGCGGGCCACCGCGCGGTGTTCGCGCGCAGCGCCGCCGAGTTGCTGGCGCGCGTGCGGGCCGACATCGAGGAGATCGACCTGCTGCTGGTCGATCTGAAGCTGCCGCACCAGTCGGGCGCGGACCTGATTCGCGCCGTCCGCAAGCTGGATGGCGGCCGGCTGCCGGTGCTGGTGTTCAGCGGCACGGTGTCGAGCGCCGAGGAAGTGCGGGAACTCGCCGCGCTCGGCGTCAGCGGCTACATCAACGAGTACAGCGCCGCGCAGCACATCCTGCCGTCGCTGGCGCCGCATCTCTTCCCCGACAACTTCAACCGGCGCGGCAGTCCGCGCCTGGTCCTCGGCATTCCCATCGCCTATCGATCCGGCGGCACCATTGCGGCGGCGCTGACGCTCAACATCAACCGCGGCGGCATGGCCATCCGCACGACCAGCCCGCTCGAGCGCGAAACCGACGTCAAGCTGCGCTTCCGTCTGCCGGGGTCGAAGAAGGACATCGATCTCGACGCGCGCGTCTGCTGGAGCGACGCCAAGGCCGGCATGGGCCTCGCCTTCACGCGGGTCGATGCCGTGGATCAGTCGGCGATCGACGACTTCGTCGATGCGCACTTCCACGACGAGAAGCCCGCGCCCGACGCCGTGCCGCCACCCCCGGACGAGCCGATCGAGTAGATCGGGAGGCGGGAGGCGGGAGGCGGGAGGCGCAGGCTACGCGAATCTCCGTAGCCTTAGTGCATTAGCGAGCACGATCACCGACGCGCCGGTGTCGGCGAGGACAGCCATCCACAGCGTGGCGACGCCAAGCGCCGCGGCGATCACGAACGCGGCCTTCAGTCCCAGCGCAATCGCGACGTTGGCGCGGACGTTGGCCAGCGTGGCGTGACTCAGCCGAATCGCCCACGGCAGACGTGACAGGTCATCCGTCATCAGCGCGATGTCCGCCGTTTCGATCGCGGCGTCGCTCCCCATCGCGCCCATGACGATGCCGACGTCCGCGGTGGCGAGGGCGGGCGCGTCGTTGATGCCGTCGCCGACCATGGCCACCGGACCGCCGCGCTTGAGGTCGCGAATCGCGTCCACCTTGCCCTCCGGCAACAGCTCCGCCCGCACGTCGTCGATGCCGACACGCGCGCCGACGGCGCTGGCGCCCGGCGCGTGATCGCCGGTGAGCATCGCCACGCGGCCGATGCCGTGCGTGCGAAGCGCTTGCACCACGGGCGCGGCCGTGTCGCGTTCACGATCGGACACGCCGATGACGCCCAGCACGACGCCGTCGCGAGTGACGATCACCGGCGACAACCCGCGCGCCACCATCGCGTCGACGACGCCGGCCGAGCGTAGCGCGCCTCCGGGGTCTTCTTCGCTGGCATCTTCCGCCGCTAGCTTGACGCCTCCCGCTTCCCGCCTCCCGCCTCCCGACGCGATGGCATAGCGCGGACTCGCGCAGCGCACCCGGTGTCCATTCACCGCGCCTTCGACGCCCATGCCGGGGAGCGCGCGGACGTCCGCGGCAAGCGGCACGTCGATGCCGCGAGCGCGAGTGTCATCCACGATGGCGCGAGCGATGGGATGTTCGGAGTGCCGCTCGACCGAAGCCGCGGCGCCGAGCAGTTCTTCCACGGCGATGCCGGGGGACGGTTCCACCGCGCCCACGCTCACCTGACCGCGCGTCAGCGTCCCCGTCTTATCGAACGCCATCGTCTTGACGCTGGCCAGCCGTTCGAGCGCCGCGCCGCCCTTGATGAGCACGCCGCGCCGTGCCGCGCCAGCAAGCGCCGACACCATCGACACCGGCGTCGAAATGACGAGCGCGCACGGACACGCGACGACCAGCACGACGAGGCCGCGATATACCCACGTCGCCGTGTCGCCGCCAAGCGCAATGGGAATGGCGCCGACAAAAAATGCCAGCACCACCACCGCCGGCGTGTACCACCGGGCGAAGCGATCGATGAACTGCTGCACCGGCGCGCGTTCGGACTGCGCGGTTTCGACCAGGTGCACGATACGGGCGAGCGTGGTGTCGTCGCGCCGTCGCGTCACCGAGACACGCAGCGCACCGTGACCATTGATGGTGCCGGCATACACTTCGTCGCCCTGCACCTTCTCCACCGGCACCGACTCGCCGGTGATGGGCGCCTGGTTCACATCGGACTGTCCATCAGTGACCGTGCCATCGAGCGGCACGCGCTCACCCGGACGAATACGAATCAACTGGCCCGGCCGCACATCGTCGATGCCGACCATGCGTTCGTGGCCGGCTTCGTCCAGGCGTGCCTGCGGGGGTGTGAGATCCAGCAGCGAGCGAATGGCCGCGCGCGCGCGATCGAGGCTGCGCGACTCGAGCCACTGCGCCACCGCGAAGAGGAAAACGACCATCGCGCCTTCCTCCCATTCGCCAATCATCAGCGCGCCGGCGACGGCCACCACCATCAGCACGTTGATGTCCACCGTGCGGCGGCGGAGCGCGTCCCAGGCGCGGCGAGCCGGGAACACCGCGCCGGCAAGCACGGCGAGCAGGAAGAATGGCTGCGACCATGTGGGGGTGATGCCGGCGAGATCCGCCAGACAGCCGACGGCGAGCAGTCCCGCGGCCACACCAGCCAGCACACCGCGTGCGCGCGCAGCCGTGGACCGCGGCGGTTCCGGCGCGCAGTGCGTGCAGCAATCGGCTGCGGGTACGTCCGCGGCGTGCGTGTGCGCGCTCATCGCGCCGCCGCCTTTCGCGGCTTCACCGTGCGTCGCGCCGGCGCCTCGTGCACGTGCGTCAGGCCTTCGCGGAGCAGATCGACGACGTGGCGGTCGTCGAGCGCGTAGAACACCATGCGCCCTTCCCGTCGGGCGCGAACGAGACGGAGGCTGCGCAGCAGGCGCAACTGATGCGACACCGCGGACTGCGACATCTGCACCACCGCCGACAGATCGCAGACGCACAACTCGCCGTGCGACAGGACGTCGAGCAGCCGCACGCGCGTCGGATCGCCGAGCACGCGGAAGATCTCGGCCAGCGACGCCACCGCCGGCGCATCGACCATCCGCCCGCGCAGTTGCCGCACACGGTTGAGGTCGATCTGGATCAGGTCGCAGGTATCGTCGTCTTGTTTGAACATATGAACAGGTGCTCATATGTTAGCGCAGGGCGCCACCGACGGGAAGGAAAGATCAGGATCAGGATCAGGATCAGGATCGGGAGGCGGGAGGCGGGAGGCGGGAGACGGGAGGCGGGAGGCGGGAGACGGGAGGACGGGAGGCGGGAGGCGGATACTCCCGAACGTCAATTCGTCCCGAGCGCGATGCCGTCCCGCAAGTGTTCTCTGTCCCGGCCCGGCTCTCCCTACTCAGTCCCGACCATGACCAGTCGGTGAGCCTGGGCAGCGACGACGGCCTGGCGGGAGAAGGGCTGGGGGCGGGTCTGGCCGGTGCGCCAGAGTTCGTTCTGGTCGAAGTGATGCGGGCTCCAGCGATGGCCGGACTGGCCGGTGGGCAGCACGACGCGCGAGTCGTCCCACTGGCCAACGTCGAGCACCTGGCGCCACGACGGCGCTTCCCAACCGGCAAACGGGCGCAGGCGATTCCAGCTGACGCGCATCACGGTCGTGCCGTCGCCGACCATCGGCACGGGCCCGCGGGAGAACAGCCACGACATCACGCGCGAGCCGGAGCCGAGCGCGTGTTCGAAGGTCACCGTGTGAACGCGATCCCAGGCGCGTCCGCTGCCGCTGCCAAAGTCCGCCTCGACCCGCTCGGCCGCATCGCGCGCCGCCAGCACGAAGATGTCGCTGCGCGACTCGCGCTTCTCCACCGTCGCGATGTCGTCGAACCAGCGCGACTGCCGCTCGTCGATGATGGCGTACAGCCCCGCCGGCCGCTCGGCCCCGGCCCATTCGTAGAAGACGCGGAACAGCGGCTCGTCCATCTCGTCGACGAACGTCCGGCGCCACAGCGCGTGCTCGAACGCCTCATAGAGCGTCACCACCGGTCGCGCGTCCACCACGTGATCCCATGCCGCCAGTTGCTCCAGCGTGTCGATGGCGGACGCGTCGGCACCCTGGCCTCGGGCCAGCGTCAGCGCGTCCTGCACGCCGGCCAGCACCTGCCGGGCGGCAAGGCTCGTCGTGTCCTGCTGAAGCGCAGTCATCCCGGCAACCGTGGCGCCCGACACCTCGGCCAACGCCGCGTGCAGACGTTCCGCGCGATACGGCGCCGCCCAGTCGCGCGTGATGAGCGCCCCGCCGCCGCCCACTTCGTTGTTCGCCGACGCGAAATAGCCTGAAGCCGGATTCAGCACGCGCGGGAGATAGGGCGCGCCCGCATCGGCGCTCGCCCACCCGCTGCCGGCGTTGCCGGATTGCACGGTCGTGCCGTCGGACCCCAGCCGCACCGGCAACCGGCCGCTGAGCGCGTAGCCGATGTTGCCATCGACATCCGCATAGACGACGTTCTGCGATGGTGTGTCGAAGCGATCGATCGCCGCGGTGAAGGTGGCCCAGTCGGTGGCACGGTTCAGCAGTTCGAACGCCGCCGCGGTATCGCCATCCACGCCCGCCCAACGCAGCGCATACGCCGACGCCTGCCCCGGCGCCTCGGCAGCACCCGGCGTCATCCACGCCGGTGGCGCCTGCCAGTCGAGCCCGACATCGGCAAAGATCGGCCCGCGCGGCGTGCGCCACACGTCGAACGGCTCGGCCGCGGCGCCCTTCACCGGAATCTCGACGCGCGTCACTTGCGCCGCCTGCCACGCGCCGCCGGACATCACGCGCTTGCGCGCCACGTCGACGCGCTCGAGGTACACGTCCTGCACGTCGGCGTTGGAATTGGTGAAGCCCCACGCCACACGACGGTTGTGGCCGATCACCACGAACGGCACGCCCGGGATCGTGACGCCGATCACGTCGAGGCCGGCGGCCACGAGGTGCATCTCGTACCACACCGACGGGAACTCGACGAGCAGGTGCGGATCGTTGGCGAGGATCGGACGGCCACTCGCCGTGCGCGAGCCGGCGACGACCCAGTTGTTGGAGTTCCCCCGCCGCGCCCCGGGGTTGAGCCACTCGAGCCCCACCGGCCAGGCCTTCTCGCTGCGCTCGTCGGCTTGCCCCGAGCGAAGTCGAGGGGCCTTCCGCGTGACGTCATCCCGTCCGATCGCGAGCGCAGCTGAGGGCGTGCGCTCCCGTGAGAAGCTCTGTCCCGACCGTTGTTCCGTCCCGGAAACGTCAGCTGTCCCGGCCGGAGACTCGTGGGCAAGATCCGCCTCCCGCCTCCCGCCTCCCGTCTCCCGTTCATGGGCGGCTATCGTCGGTCCGCCCGCCGGATACCGTCCGGACAACTGGCGCGCCGAGTCGGGGCCGAGCTTCTCGGCGATGGCCGCGCGCACCAGTTCCGCCTGATGGTTCTCCGCCAGCCGCCACGCCAGCAAACGTCCGATGGCCAGTGAATCCACCGGCGTCCACGGCGACGGCGTGATGCCCAGCACCTGGAACTCCAGCGGTCGTTCGCGCGACACCCAGCGGCTCGCCACCGTGTTCACACCGGCCGCGTAGCGTTCGAGCGCGGTCTTCACCGCCGGCGTCGCCCGCTGCCACTCCGCCTCGGCGGCGGCGCGCAGGTCCAGCGTCAGAAAGCGCTTGTCGATCGGCAGTGTGTCGGCGCCGAGCACTTCCGACAGCCGCCCGGCGGTGACGCGGCGATACAGTTCCATCTGCCACAACCGCTCGCGCGCGTGCAGCACGCCGGCGGCAAACCACGCGTCCTCGGGATCGCGCGCATACACGTGCGGCACGCCGTAGCTGTCGAAGATGGTCTCGACCGGATCCTGCAGGCCCGGCATGGTCACTTCGCCGTCCATGGCCGGCAGCGACTGGCGCGTCCACCACGTGGCGCCAAGGCCGGCGGCAATCACGAGGACCAGCAGCGTGGTGACCAGCAGGCGCGTCACGGCGTCTCGGGGCTCCGGGGCGACAAGCGTCTTGCCGCCTCATGGCGGTTCGACTAGGATGGGGGGCTCGGCGTCCTATGTGACGCTGGGTCTAGAGTTTACACCCACTTTCCCATTCATCGGAGCGATGCCGTGATCGAGGTGGATCACCTCTCTAAACGCTACGGCCCCTTCACCGCCGTGGACGATGTGAGTTTCCGTGTGGAGTCGGGACAGATTCTCGGCTTCCTCGGCCCGAACGGGGCCGGCAAGACGACAACGATGCGGATCATCACCGGCTACATGCCGGCGACCAGCGGCAAGGCCACCGTCGCGGGCTACGACGTCTTCGAGCAGCCGCTCGAGGCCAAGCGCCGCACCGGCTATCTGCCGGAAACCCCGCCGCTCTATCCGGACATGACCGTCCGCGAGTACCTGACCTTCGTCGCGAAGATCAAGGGCGTGCGCACGCACGTCAAGGACCGCGTCAACGAGGTGATGAAGCGGACGTGGGTGGCCGACATGGCCGACCGCCACTGCGCCAAGCTCTCCAAGGGCTACAAGCAGCGCGTCGGCCTGGCGCAGGCGATCATTCACAACCCCGACGTCCTCGTCCTCGACGAACCGACGGCCGGTCTCGACCCGAAGCAGATCATCGAAACGCGCCAGCTCATTCGCGAACTCGCCGGCACCCACACCATCGTCCTCAGCACGCACATCCTCCCCGAGGTGTCGCAGACCTGTCAGCGCGTGGTGATCATCAACAAGGGACGCGTCGTCGCCGTGGACTCGCCGGAGAACCTGACGCAGCGCATGCAGGGCGCGGCCACCGTATTCGTGCAAAGCGATGGACCGGCGATGGACGTGCAATCGGCGCTGCAGAACGTGAGCGGCGTGACACGCGTGGTGCCGTCCGAACCGAAGGGCGACGTCGCCAGTTTCGAAGTGGACACCGAGAAGGGCGCCGACCTGCGGCGCGAACTCGCCGCCGCCATCGTCACGCGCGGCTGGGGGTTGCTGGAGCTGCGCTCCATGCGCATGAGCCTGGAAGACATCTTCCTCAGCGTGATCACCGACGAGGCGAGCGAGCCGGTGGCGGCGGCGCCCGTCGAAGAGGAGGTGACGCATGCGTAACGTCCTCGCCATTGCCGGTAAGGAACTGCGCGGCTACTTCGCCTCGCCGATCGGCTACGTGCTGGTCGGCTTCTACGCGCTGCTCTTCGGCTGGTTCTTTTACACGCTGCTGGCGTTCTTCGACCGCCAGAGCATGCAGATGGCGGCCGGCCCCGGCGGCGCCCTCAACGTCAACCAGATGCTGATCGGGCCGCTGCTGTCGAACGCGACGGTGATCATGCTGCTGGTCTTCCCGCTGATCACGATGCGCACTTACAGCGAAGAGAAGCGCTCGGGCACCATCGAGCTGTTGCTCACCTCGCCAGTGACCGACCTCGAGATCATCCTCGGCAAGTTCCTCGGCGCGCTCGGCCTCTTCGCCGCGATGCTGGCGGTGACGCTCGTGCACATGGGGATCCTCTTCATGTTCGGCACGCCGGAGTGGAAGCCGATTGCCACCGGCTATCTCGGCCTGCTGCTGATGGGCGGCAGCTTCCTCTCGATCGGGCTGTTCATCTCGAGCCTGACGAAAAACCAGATCGTCGCCGGCATGATCACCTTCTCGGTGTTCCTGATGCTGTGGGTGATCAACTGGGTGTCGTCGTTCGTCGGACCGACGGCGCAGTCGGTGCTCACCTACCTGTCGCTGGTCGAGCACTTCGACGACTTCGCCAAGGGCATCATCGACACCAAGCACGTCATCTATTACCTCAGCGTGATTGCCACGGGCCTGTTCCTGACGATGAAGGCCGTGGACAGCGAACGGTGGAGGGGCTGAGCGACATGGATACGAAGACCCCGAACCAGGGCAGCGGCGCGCCGACCGTCTTCGGCGTCATCGGCTGGATTGGCACACTGCTCGTCTTCGCGTCGGTGGCCATCCGCTTCCTGAAGCCCGAGTGGGCGCAGTACCAGCAGTACGCGGCGTGGGCCGGCCTCGCGCTCGTCCTCGTCTACATCGCCAGCCAGTGGCGCGACATGCTGGAGTTCTTCCAGGGCCGCAGCGGCCGCTACGGCACGATGTCGGTGGTCAGCATCCTCGCCTTCATCGGCATCCTGATCGCCGTCAACTACCTCGGCTCGCGCCAGAACAAGCGCTGGGACTTCACGAGCAATCAGGTCTACAGCCTGTCGGATCAGACGATCAAGATCCTGAAGGAACTGGACGCGCCGGTGAAGTTCACGGTGTTCGATCGCGAACTCAACCTCGACGGCTATCGCGATCGTCTGGAAGCCTACCTGTATCAGTCGCCGCAGGTGTCGGCGGAGTACATCGATCCGGAGAAGAACCCGATCCGCGCCAAGGCGGCCGAGATCACCTCGCTCGGCACCATCCTCGTCGAGCACAAGGGCCGCGTCGAGCGCGTCTCGACGACGAACGAGCAGGACCTGACCAACGCGCTGATCAAGGCCATCACCGGCGAGACACGCAAGGTGTACTTCACGCAGGGTCATGGCGAGAAGGACACGACCGACGCGCAGCGCAATGGCTACAGCGCCATCGGCCAGGCGCTCGGCACCGACAACTACGGCGTCGAGAAGATCGTCCTGGCGCAGACGCGCGAAGTGCCGGCCGATTGCACGGTGCTGGTGATTGCCGGGCCGCAGACCGATTTCTTCCAGCCGGAGATCGATGCGATCAGCGCCTACGTCGCCAAAGGCGGCAAAGTGCTGGCGTTGATCGATCCGCCGGCGGCCGGCGCCAACGCCGCCACCACGCCGATCTTCGACGACTTCCTCCGCAGCTGGGGCTTCAACATCGGCACCAACATCGTCGTCGACGCCAGCGGCATCGGGCAGATCCTCGGCACCGACGCGTCGGTCCCCGTGGCCGCCAACTATCCGCCGCATCCGGTAACGACCAACTTCCAGTTGATGACGGCGTTTCCGATGGCGCGATCGGTGGAAGCCGTCGAAGGCGGCGTCAACGGCCACACGCCGCAGTCGCTCGTGCAGACGGGCCAGCAGAGCTGGGCGGAAGCCGACATCGCCGCGCTGGGCACCGGCGATGGCCGCGTCGAACTGAACGCCGACAAGGGCGACCGGCCCGGGCCGATCTCGCTGGGCGCCGCCGTGTCGGCACCGGCTACGGATGCACCGGCGCCGCAACCGAAGCCGGATCAACCCGCCGACGCGCCGGCCGAACCTGAACGCAAGCCCGAGTCGCGCCTGATCGTCATCGGCGATTCCGACTTCGCGTCCAACGGCATCCTTGGCGTGCAGGGCAACCGCGACTTCTTCCTCAACGCCGTGAACTGGCTGGCGCAGCAGGAAGGGCTGATCGCGATTCGTCCGCGCGAGCCCGAAGATCGGCGCCTGACGCTGACGGCCGACGACCAGAGCCGCATCTTCCTGCTCGCCGTGTTCCTGCTGCCGGCGGCCGTGTTCGCCACCGGCATCTACACCTGGTACGGGAGGCGATAGGCGATGCGCGGCGCGTGGTCCACACTCGCGCTCGTCCTCGTCCTGGCGGGGCTGGGCGCCTACATCTACTTCGTCGATTCGAAGCGGCCGGAAGGCGGAGCAACGGTGAACGAGAAGGTGTTCACCGTCGAGCCCGACAAGATCCAGGAGATCCGCGTCGCCGCGCCGACCGGATCGACCACGCTCGTTCGCAAAGAGAGCGGCTGGACGATTACCGAACCGATGGCCACCGACGCGGACCCGACCGAGTCGGCCAGCCTCGTCACCAACATCGCATCGATGGAACAGACGCGCGTGGTCGACGAGAACGCGCCCGACCTGGCGGCGTATGGCCTCGCCGAACCCAACGTCCGCGTCGCCTTCAAGGCCGACGGCAATATCAGCGGCGAAGTGCACCTCGGCGACAAGACGCCGACGATGGGCGACATCTATGCGGTGAAGGCGGGCACGACGCGCGTGTTCCTGGTGCCGTCGTATGTCGAGACCACGTTCGACAAGGGTCCGTTCAACCTGCGCGACAAGCGCGTGGTGAAGTTCGAGCGCGACAAGGCGGATCGCCTGGAAGTCACTCGCGAGGGCAGCACCATTCGCATGGTGCGCGACGGCAGCGAGTGGACGGTGGAGTCGCCGCGCCGCGGCCGCGCCGACTACGCCACGGTGGAAGGTCTGCTCACACGGCTGTCTACCGCGGGGATGGCGTCGATCATCGAAACGCCGTCGACCGATCTGAAGCAGTACGGTCTGGCGCCGCCGGTGTTGCGCATTCAGGTGAGCGTCGGCAGCAGCCAGACGACGCTGGAGGTGGGCACGCCGGGGCCGGACGGCGGACGTCCGTATGCGCGCGATGTGTCGCGGCCGCTGATCTTCACGCTCGACACCGTGTTGGGCGACGACCTGTCGCGCAGCTTCGACGACTTCCACAAGAAGGACCTGTTCGAGGCGCGCTCGTTCACCGCGGACTCGGTGCGCGTGACGCGTCTGGTGGACGGCACGCCGAAGACCTGGGAGTTCGTGAAGAAGAGCGGTGACGCCGGCGAGACGTGGCAGGTGACGCCCGAGGGCGGCCAGGCCATCGAGGCCGACCGTGCCAAGGTGGACGAGTTCCTCAACGCGCTGGCGGCCATTCGCTTCCAGACGCTCGTCGACACCACGGCGAAGACGGGACTCGAGCGGCCGCTGCTGAACGTCGGCATCAGCTACGACAAGGGCAAGTTCGAACGCGTGCGCATCGGCGAAGCCGGACGTCACTACGCGAACCGCGAAGGCGAGCAGGTGACCGGCGAGGTCGAGACACCGGCGGTGATGGCCGCGCTCGCCGCGCTCGACGATGCGATCAAGCCGCCGGCGGCAGCAACGGACACGACGGCCAAGCCGCAATAGCCAGATGATCAGTCGCGAGCGCCTCGTCATCCTCACACTGGTGGTGACGGCGCTCGCGCCGATGGCCTGCGCCAGCCGCGGCAGCGCGCCCGCGGCGCCGCCCTCTTCTCCAGCGCCGGCCGCGGTCGAACCGTCATCCGCCGCGCCCACGGCTCCACCGCGCGCCTCGCTTGCCGATCGACTCGCGCCCATCTTCACCGCCGCGCCTGTGGCACACGCGCAACTCGGCGTGCTCGTGCGATCGCTCGCCACCGGCGACACGCTCTACGCCTTGAACGAGCAGCGCATGATGGTGCCGGCGTCGAACATGAAGGTACTCACCGTCGCCGCCGCCGCGCGCGCGCTCGGCTGGGACCACCGTTTTGTCACGCGCATCGTCGCCACCGGACCGCTGCTGCCCAACGGTACCCTCGACGGCAATCTTGTCGTCGTCGGATCCGGCGACCCGACGATCAACCCGCGTCATCCGGAGCGGTGGGGCGCGCTCGACGACTGGGCGGCCGCGCTCAGGGCACGCGGCATCAAGGTGGTGAGCGGGCACCTGATCGGCGACGACAACGCCTTCAGCGAGCCGGGCTGGGGGTCGGGCTGGTCGTGGGACGACCTGTCAGCGGGATACGGCGCGCAGATCGGCGCGCTGCAGTATCACGAGAACCAGGTGGAGATTGCCGTTGGTCCCGGTCTCGAACCCGGCGCCCGCGCCATCGTCAGCGTGTCGCCGGCGGGGCACGGATTGCTGGTCGAGAACCGCGCGAACACCGTGGGCAGCGAAGTGCCGACACGGGTGAGCATCGAGCGACGGCCCGGCGAGACGCTGCTGACGATCAACGGACAGATTGCCACCGGTGCGGCGCCGCGCACGCTGCTGGCGTCAGTGGACAACCCGACGCGCCTGTTCGTGGAGGCGTTCCGCGAAGCGCTGAACCGCAAGGGTATCTTCGTCGCCGGTTCGGCGCTGGATGTCGACGAGTTGCCGTCGCCGCCGGACCTGGCGGGCGCGGATACGCTGATCGCCGATCAGTCGCCGCCGCTGTCGGCGATCATCGACCCGCTGCTGCGTCACAGCCGCAACGAGTACGCGGAAACGCTGCTGTGGGCGTTGTCGCCGGCGGACGCGCCAGCGAGCGAAGCCGCGGGCCTCGGAGGCCTGCGCGACGTGCTCACCGAACTCGGCGTCGACGCGTCGCTCTATCGCGCCTTCGACGGCTCCGGGTTGTCGCGCTACGACATGGTCACGCCCGAATCGCTCGTGCGCACGCTGACGGCGGTGTGGAACGACCCGGTGCTGCGCGATCCTTTCCGCGCCGCGCTGCCGGTGACTGGTCAGCCGGGCACGCTGGAGCGCAACCTGAAAGGCACGCCCGGCGAAGGGCGCGTGTGGGCCAAGACCGGGTCGATGTTCAACATCCGGGCGCTCTCCGGCTACGCGACGACGGTGGACGGCGAACCGATCGTCTTCGCGTTCATCGCCAACAACTACACCGTGCCGTCAGCCGCGATCGAGTCGATGATGGACGACGCGCTCCTCGCGATCGTCACCGAGCGGCGCTGAGTCGCGACGGCAGGTGGAGCGACGGGACTTCAGTCCCATTGAATGCCCCGGCAAGGCAGCTGACCGCAACAAACGTCACCGGTCGGTGTCGCGGTCGGTTTGAGGTCCGAGATGACGCTGGTAATCCATCCGGTCGTGGAGCACGCGAACGACCAGGATGCGCATCTGCTCGGCCTCGAAGAAGACGCTGTGACGACCGCTGGTGGCCATCTGCAAGCCGGGTCGGATGTCATCGCGATTGCGGCCGGTGATTGTGCCGGCGCGAAGACCTTTCATGGTGTCCCGCAAAGCCGCCATGTACTGGGCGGTGCGATCGGGACCCCAAGTCTTCTGTGAATAGCGGCGTATCGACTTCAGATCCGCGCGGGCAATATCCGTGAGATCGAGATGCTTCACAGCTCGGCGAAGAGGGCGTCGATCTGATCGTCGTTCTCGAGTCGCATCACTCTGCCCGCGGCGGCGTCGGCGTAACCCCTCTCAATGGCGTCCTCGAGGCGAGAGCGCTTGATCTCGGCGACCTCGTCGCGCGCCTGCATCAGGCGGAGCGCGTCCGCCACGACCTCATCCTCGGTGCTGTAGTCGCCTTCGTCGACCTTGCGGCGAACCAACGCCTCGAGACTCTTGGGGATGGTGATGTCCATTGCCGCGCTCCTCAGGGGACGATAGCACGTCCCTCATCGGGGCATCGAGTCCGACTCGTGCTCGTAACAGGTCTCCTGCCCGACGATGATGCCCGGCGGGGACTGAGGGTTCACACTCCCGCGGGATGGGTCCGTCCCGAACACTCCGCCGTCCCGGGAGCGATGGCGCTCCCGGCAGCGACGTCGCCTAACAACTCACGCACTTGTGGTTGTTCACCGCGCCGAGCTTCTCGAGCAGCGCGATCGTCTCCGGATACGGTTGCGTGCGCTGCACGGGGCCGTTGGCCATGTCCACCGTCGTCTGGCCGGAACGATTGACGCGCGTGACGTCGGCGCCTTTCGAGACCAGGTACTGAATCATCTCGGTGTCGCCACGCGCCGCGGCGTGGTGCACGGCCGTGTTGCCATCGGCGTCGCGGGCGTTGACGTCGGCGCCAATCTCCTCGACGAGAAACCTCACCGCCGGGAGCATGCCGGTGGGCGCGTAGTGGTGCGAGTTGGCGGCGAAGCCGAAGCCATAGCCGACACCCGCGGCCGCCTGCAGCGGCGTGACGTTCGGGCCACCGACGGGAACCGGCGGCAGGCCGCTCCTGTCGGCGCCACCGCCTTCACCGCCGAAGCGGCGCGACATCGGCTTCATCGTCGAGACGCTCCCGTCGGCGCCGGCCGCCAGCAGCAGCTTCATGGCGTCGATGTCGGCAGCGTACGCAGCGCGCCAGAACGGCGTGGCGCCAATCTCGTCGACGCTCGACTGATCGAAGTTGTAGCTCGAGTACCACACCTTCTTCTTCACGCGCGCGTTCGGATCGGCGCCCTTCGCGATCAGCAACTGCATCATCTCGAGATAGCCGACCTTCTGCTGCAGATGCGCGCGCGGCTGCGGATAGGCGGCAATCGGCGCCCACTGCACATTGAGCGTCGCGTAGAGCGGCGACACACCGGCGTCGCTCACCATTGACGCGTCGGCGCCGTGCTGCAGCAGATACGCGGCGATGTCGAAGTGGCCGTTGATGATCGCCACCAGCAGCGGCGTCGCCTTGTCGCCGGGGCTCGGCGCGTCCACCGCGACGCCACCGGCGACGAGCGCCGTGACGGCACGCGCGGCGCCCTGCCGTGCCGCGAAGTGCAGCGCCGTCAAGCCACCCTGCGCGCCGATCAACTCGTTGTAGCGATACGGGCGCGTCAGCCCGGCCACCTGATTGCGCTCGGCCTCCGACGGCACGTTCTGCCGGATCTGTCCCTGCAGCGGATCGGCTTCCACCGCCTGCGTCAGCTTGTTGAGGTCCACCACCTTCGACGCCACCACCGCATCCGCGCCCTTCGCCAGCAGCAGCGTGACGACGTCGGCCCGGTTCAAGCCGGCGGCAATCATCAGCGCCGTCTGACCGTTGGCGCGTTCGGCGGCATTGATGTCGGCGCCGTTCTCGAGCAACCGCGTGACGGTGTCGGTGCTACCGGCACGCGCCGCGAACATCAGCGGCGATGCGCCGGTGGCCGTGCGCTCGTCGACCGCGGCGCCGGCGGCAATCAGCGCCGCCACCGTCGCTGCGTGTCCGCCCTGGCTGGCCAGGTGCAGCGGCATGTAGCCGCCAAGTCGTGTTGTTGCTTTCGCGTTGGCGCCGGCCGCCAGCAGCATCTGCACGAGATCGGCGCGACCGGCCTGCGCCGCCCAATGCAGCGCCGTCATGCCATCGCCCTGCGCCTCGTTGACGTCTTCGCCCTTCTTGAGCAGCGCGCGCACGGCTTCCACATCACCGGACCGCGCCGCCTCGGCCACCGTCACATCGTCCGATGCGTGCAGACCGGCGGCGACACACGTGGCCAGCAGTGCCGCACACAACGAACGGCCGAACCTGCCGCGGCGCATCACCGCGCCTCCGCGCTGGAGGCGACGCCAGGCGCGTTCAGGTCCATCGCCTGCGTGCTGTCGCCGAAGTTCGCGATGTCCACGTTCAGGCCTTGCAGCGTCCACAGCATGGCGTTGGCCATCGGCGTGCCATCCGCGGCGCGCACATGCATGTTGCCCTTCAGCAGTCCGCCGGCGTGGCCGAGCATGATCAGCGGGCAGCGCTTGTGGTTGTGGACGTTCGAATTGCCCATCGACGAGCCGTACATCACCAGCGTGTTGTCGAGCAGCGTGCCGTCGCCGTCCGGCGTGCTCTTCAGCCGCTCGATGAGATGCGGCAGCAGGCTCACGTGGTAGGTGTTGATCTTCTGGAAGTCGGTGATGCGGTCGTCGCGATCGAGGTGATGCGACGCCGTGTGGAACGCCGTCGGCGATCCGCTCGGCTTGAAGACGCGGTTCGACACGTCGCGCGACAGCTTGAACGAGAAGATGCGCGTCACGTCCGACGCCAGCGCCACGGCCTGCAGGTCCGACATCAGCTTGACGTGCTCTTCGAAGTCGTCCGGCACGCCCACCGGAGCATCCGGCAGCTCACGGGGTTCCCCAGACGTGTTCGACACTTCCACCTTCTGGATACGCCGCTCGATCTCGCGCACGTCGTCGAGATAGTCCGACAGCCGCGCCTGATCCGCCGGGCTCAACTTGCGCTTGAGGTCGTTCACCGAGTCGGTGACCCAGTCGAGGATGCTCTTGTCGTCGGCCCGCCGCACGCGCCGCGCCTCGGGCGTGGCGCCGACGCCGAAGAGCTGATCGAACACCGCCCGCGGATCGCGAATCATCGGCATCGGGTCGGTGGGCGAGGCCCAGCTGATCGTGTCGGTGTAGACGCACGAGTAGTTGTAGGAACAGCCGCCGGCCTGGTCGACGTTCTCGATGCACAGCTGCATCGAGGGGATCGGCGTCTCCTGGCCATACGCCTGCGCGTAGATCTGATCGAAGGAGGTGCCGGCGAAGACGTCCGAGCCCTGCGTCTGCTTCGGCCGCGCCTGCGTCAGGAACACCGCCGCCGATCGGAAGTGATCGGCGCCAATCTCCGGCGGCAGGAAGGCTTCGGCATTGCGGCAGTCGGTGTTGCTGACGATGGTCAGATAGTCCCGGTAGGGCTCGAGCGCCTTCAGGCTGCTCGGTGACAGATCGAAGGCACTGCCGGTCGCAGCCGGTGCCCACATGTTCTGCTTGATGCCGAAGACGGTGCTGCCGGCGGCGCCGTGCACCATTTCAATGGCAATCAGACGCACGGGCGCCTTGCGGGCCTGCGCCGACGCACCGGCGGGTCGCATCGCGTCGAGAAACGGCAGCGCGATGGAAGCGCCGATGCCGCGCAGCATCGTGCGTCGCGAGAGGTGCTGTTGAGTGATGAACATGATGGCTCCCTATCGCGGCTCGCCAGCCAGCGTCGTGGTGGCGGCGTCCTTCATCGGCACACGGGCTTTCTGGAACGCGGGACTGGCGATGACGCCGTCCACGAACGCACTGATGCGGTAATCCTTGGCCGCCGCGTCGTGGATGATGCGGCGCACGGTGGCCATGTCGGCCGGTTCGACACGGCGACCGATGGCGTAGGTCATGAGGCTCTGCGTGAAGCTGAGCAGGAAGACGTCCTTGCGGCGCAGCACTGCGGCGCGCAGACCCGCCGGACCATCGATCGACGACCCGTCATACAGCGTGCCCGCGGGATCCACCGCGGCGCCGCCGTCCTTGGCGCGCCAGCGACCGGTCGCATCGTAGTTTTCGAGCGCCAGGCCGAGCGGATCGATCACGCGATGGCACGAGTTGCACGCCGGGTTGGCACGGTGCTGTTCCATGCGCTCACGCACCGACAACTGCCGGCCGCTCGCACTGGTGCCCTTCGTCTCCTCGAGCGCCGGGACGTTCGGCGGCGGCGCCGGCGGCGGCGTGCCGAGCAGCACTTCCATCACCCACTTGCCGCGCATCACCGGCGACGTGCGATCCGCGATCGAGGTCAGCGTGAGGATCGATCCATGACCAAGGATGCCGCGACGCTCTTCGGGTACCGAGACGCGGCGGAACTGCGACCCGCTGACGTTCGGGATGCCGTAGTGCCGCGCCACGCGATCGTTGACGAACGTGTAGTCGGCGGTGAGGAAATCGAGCAGGCTGCGATCCTCGCGGACGAGGCTTTCGAAGAAGAGTTCCGTCTCGCGCTTCAGTGCCAGCGACAGCGTCTGGTCGGCGTACGGATACAGGATGGGATCCGGCGTCGTGCGCTCGAGGTCCTGCAGACGCAGCCACTGCGAGGCAAAGCGCGTGGCAAGCGCGTCGCCGCGTCCATCCGCCAGCATGCGGCGGGTCTGTTTCGCCAGCACGGCCGGCGCGCTCAGGCGGCCCTGGCCGGCCAGGGTCAGCAACTCTTCATCCGGTCCACCGCCCCACAGGAAGAACGACAGGCGCGACGCGAGTTCGTAATCGCCCAGTCGATACGCCCCTGCCGCGTTGAGCGGCGTCTCTTCGACGCGGAACAGGAACTGCGGGCTTGCCAGAATCGCCTCGAGTGCCTTGGTCACGCCGTACTCGAAATTCCGCGTGTCGCGTCCCCTCGCGTAGAAGGCCATCAGCCGATCGAAGTCCTTCTCGCTCACCGGCCGCCGGAACGCCAGCGTCGCCAGGCGACGAACGATGCTCGACGCGCACACACCTTCTTCGGCGGGCGCCGTCGGCCGGCAGGTGAACACCATCCGCCGGCTCGGCGTATCCGACACGCCGGTCACGCGGTGCGGTCCGACGATGCTGAGGCTGCGAAGGTGCGGCAGCGTCGTGATGCCGTAGGCCGTGCCGATCTCGGTGTCGGCCATCGTGTGATCGATCGGCGCGATCAGATCGTTGATCAGCCCCTCGAACTGCTGGAGGAACGCCGCGGTGACGCGGTGCGTGCCGGCCCGCACGTGAATGGGCACCGACTTGATCGTCAGGCCGGTCTTCTCTTCGCTCATGCGCGGGTCGATGTCGAAGATCGCCACGCGGGCGCCGTCGACCGACACTTCGATCTTCTCGTTGGCCGACGTGCTGCCGTAGAGCAGGCCGAGCGGCTCGGCGTAGAAGTCCATGCTGAAGACGTAGTCGCCGTCGGCCGGGAAGGTGTGCTCCACCGAAACGCCGCCGCGCGTGCCGAGCGGCGCGCCGTCGACGCGCTCCACTTGCGACGCGGTCTTCGGCAGCTTGAACGTCGCCTGCGTCGCCGAACTGTCGGGATCGCCAATCGCCAGCGCCGCCACGCGACTGGCCGCGCGCAGGTAGCCCTCCATCAACGTCGGCGAGAACGTCTGCACGTCAGCGACGTTGTCGAAGCCGTTGCTGATGGTGTCGGGCGGGAGGAACGCGGACACATCGACGTCGAGGCCAACCAGTTGCCGGACGGCGCGCGTGTATTCGGCGCGGTTCAACCGCTGGAACGGACGCCAGCCGGGATCGATCACGGTACCGGTGGCGGCGTCCATGCGCGTCTCGAGCGACGTCGCCAGACGCGTCAGTTCGGTTTCCGCGGGACGCTTGGCCCCGGCCGGCGGCATCATCCCGGCGCGCAACTTGCGGATGACCTTCTCGGTCGTCTCACGCTCGTCGTCTGCCTTCGCTGGCGTCCAGCCCTGGAGCGACAAGCCGCCCGCCTTGGCGCGATCGCTGTGGCAACCGGCGCAGTACTGCGTGACCATCTCGGCCTGCGCCGTGGCGGTCAGACTCACGGAATGCGACACCGCGGGCTTCGGCGGGGTCGTCGCCTGCTCGCGGGCCGCGAGGCTCAGCCCCAATCCGGACACGACGAGCGCCGTCGTCACAAGGTATTTCATGTAGTGGTCCCCTGACGCGATCGAGGAAGTATAGACGCAGAGGGGCCGCGGCGCCCGGCGTTCTCGGCCGTGGCCGCGCCGCAGCGTGCAACCCGTCAGAGCGTCACGAAGCGGCCGAAAATGACCGCCATCACCATCCCGACCGCACCCACCACGACCGCACCGGCGAGTCCCACCGCGAACGGTTTCAGGCCGACACCCCGGAACACGCTGAAACTGGTGTTCAAACCAACCGCGGCCATGGCGGTACCGAGCAGCAGCCGAGAGGCCCAGTAGTCGCCCAGCGACGTGGTGAGAGCCTGCCACGCGGGCGCGTCCCAGATGCCGAACGCGAAGCCCCCATTGCCCACGCCCGCATCGCCAGCCGTGCGCAGCACGGCCATCAACAGGAAGCCGACGACGAAGCCGGGCACGTAGCGGGTCCATCGGCGCCACGCCGGCGTCGATGACACGTGTCCGTTCGCCGATGTCGTTCGTCCGGACTCCCGCGCGTGCATCCACGTGAGGATGGGAATGACCGCCGCCAGAAAGATGTTGCGCGTCAGTTTCGTCACCGTCGCCGTGCGCAGCACCACGTCGTCAGCGAACAGTTGCTTGTAGGTGAGCGCCGCGCCCATCACCTGCGACGTGTCGTGAACCGCGGTGCCGAGAAACAAGCCGATGGTCTCGGAGCGGCTGAGCAGCGCGTGCGCCAGATACGGATACGCGATCATTCCGCACAGGCCGAACGCGACGACGTTGGCCACCGCGTACGCGACGTCGCGCTCGTCGGCGTCGATCGCCGGCGCCGTCGAGACGATGGCGGTGACGCCGCAGATGCTCGTGCCGGCGGCGATCAGCGTGCCGAGGCGCGACGGCAGGCCAAGGCGTCGATTGAACCAGGTGACGAAGACAAGTCCGGTGGTGATGGCCGCGATCACCACCGGCAATCCGGCGACGCCCAACCGCACCACATCGAAGAAGCTGAGGCGAATGCCGACGAGGACGATGCCGAGGCGAAGGATCGTCGTGGACGCCAACTTCAGGCCCGGTGCCAGCGCGGACGGCAACGGCGTGAGGTTCCGCAGCGCCAGGCCGAGGACGATGGCCACCGGCACGCCGGAGATCGGGCTGCTGCCGCCAAGCCCCTGCGCGGCCAGCCAGGCGTGGCCGAGCACATCGGCCAGCCAGAAGCCGGCCTGCATCACCACGACGGCCGCGATCACCCCGGGAGCCAGCTGCAACGCGCGCGTCATGGCTGCTGCTGGATGGCCTTCAGGACGAAGAACTCGTCGAGCGCCAAGGGGCCGACTTCGCGTCCGATGCCGGACTTCTTGTAGCCGCCGAATGGCGCCAGCATGTTGAAGCGTCCGCCGTTGACGTCCACCTGTCCGCTCCGCAGTTGCCGAGCGACGTGCATCGCGCGGTCGGTGCTCGCGGACCACACACCCGCGGACAGTCCGTAGATGGAGTCGTTGGCGATGCGGACCGCGTCGGCTTCGTCCTCGTACGGGATGATCGACAACACCGGTCCGAAGATCTCTTCCTGCGCAATCACCATGTCAGGGCGCACACCGGCAAAGATCGTCGGCTCGACGTAGTAGCCGCGCTCGATCTGCGCGGGACGGCCGCCGCCGGTGACGAGCGTTGCGCCTTCGCTGCGGCCGCGTTCGATGTAGCCGAGCACGCGGTCGCGCTGCGCCGCCGAGGCCAGCGGCCCAAGCCGCGTCGCGGCATCGAATGGATCGCCCAGCGGCAGCTTCGACAACTGCGTCGTCGCCAGGTCGACGGCGTCATCGTGACGATCGCGCGGCACGAGCATGCGCGTCCACGCCGAACACGTCTGCCCGGAATTCTGCATCGCGCTGTTCACACCGGCCGGCACCGCCTTGTCGAACGGCGCATCGTCCAGGATGACGCAGGCGGACTTGCCGCCGAGTTCCAGGCACACCTTCCTGATGCCGTCGCCCGCGAGCGCCGCCACGCGACGACCGGCGCGCAGCGATCCGGTGAAGCTCACCATGTCCACGTCGTCGTGCGTGACGAGCGCTTCACCGACCACCGGGCCGGTGCCGGAGACGATGTTGAGCACGCCGGCGGGTAACCCGATCTCGTGCGCGGCTTCGGCCAGCATGAACGTGCTGAGCGGCGCGAGTTCGGCCGGCTTGACGATCACGGTGCAGCCCGCCGCCAGCGCCGGCGCGATCTTGCAGATCACCTGGTGCAGCGGGTAGTTCCACGGCGTGATGCAGGCGACGACGCCGACCGGTTCCCTGACGACGAGCGAGTGGCCGAGCTGTTCTTCGAGCGTGGCGCCGCGGATGAACCGCGCGTTCAGGCCGAGCATCGTCACCGGGAACTTCGCCTGCGCGCGCGTCGAGAACGACAGCGCCGTGCCGACTTCGTGACTGATGGTCTCGGCAATGGCGGGCACGCGCGGCTCGAGCGCTGCCGCCAGCTTCTCGAGCCACTGCGCGCGTTCTTCCACCGGCACGCGGCTCCAGGACGGAAACGCCTGACGCGCCGCGGTCACGGCGCGATGCGCGTCCTCTGTCGTTCCGTCAGGAACGCGACCGATCGCGTCTTCTGTCGCCGACGACAACACGGTGATGGTGCCGGCGCCCGTCGACGCCTGCCACGCGCCGCCGTAGTACTGCTTGTCGTAGCTCAGCATGCGACTACAATCATTTCAGTCATGCACATCGCGAACAAGACCTTCATCGTGACCGGCGGAGCCTCGGGGCTCGGACGCGCGGCGGCGGAAGCCGTGCTGGGCGCCGGTGGCAACGTCATCATCCTCGACGTCAATGCCGAAACCGGCGCGGCCACCGCACAGGCGCTCGGCGACAAGGCCCGCTTTGCCCAGGCGGACGTGACGAGCGAAGCGGACGTCAAGGCGGCCGTGGACCTCGCCGTCAGCACCTTCGGCGGGCTGCACGGCGTGATCAGCGCCGCCGGTATCGCACCCGCAGCCAAGGTGATCGGCAAGAACGGACCGCACGCGCTCGACCTGTTCGAGAAGACCATCCGCATCAACCTGGTCGGCACGTTCAACGTCATCCGGCTGGCGGCCGCGGCAATAGCGCAGAACACGCCGGTCGAAAGCGGCGAGCGCGGCGTCATCATCAACACGGCGTCGATTGCCGCCTACGACGGCCAGATCGGCCAGCCCGCCTACGCGGCGTCCAAGGGCGGCATCGTCGGGCTGACGCTGCCGGTGGCGCGCGAGTTCGCGTCGATCGGCATCCGCTGCGTCACCATCGCGCCGGGTATCTTCGACACGCCGCTGCTGGCGGCGCTGCCGGAAGCCGCACGCGCGTCGCTCGGTCAACAGGTGCCGTTCCCCTCCCGGCTCGGCCGCCCCGATGAATACGCCGCCCTGGCGCGTCACATCATCGAGAACGAGATGCTGAACGGCGAAGTGATCCGCCTCGACGGATCGCTGCGCATGGCGCCGCGGTAAGAAGAGAGACCACGAAGGCACGAAGGGCGAACACCGACCACGAGGGGCGCGAAGGACACAAAGGCAACACTGGCAAAACTCTTCCCGGGCTGTGCGCCCTCGCGCTCTTCGCGACCTTCGTGATCAGCAACGAGATCCTCGTGCCTTTGCGGTGTCCTGTCTTGTTGTGCCCTTCGCGCGCATCGTGGTCAACAATGAGCCCTTCGCGCCTTCGCGGTTTCTTTACCTGGCCAATAGCTCGCGGGCGGCGGCGCGCAGGTCTTCTGTCGATCCGGTCAACCCACCACCCTGCGCGAGGTCGGGTTTACCACCACCCTTGCCGCCGAATCGACCGACCAGCGCCTTGACGACGGCGCCGGCGTCCACGGTGACGTCGCTGTGCCGCGCGACGACGACGAGCGACGGCGGCACGGCGCTGAAGAGCGCCACGGCGACGCCGGCATGTGACGCCGCAGCGGCAGCAAGGGCCTTCAGTATCGACGCGTCGGCGTCGGCAATCGACTCCACCACCACGCGCCGGTCGCCGGCCAGCGGCGCGCGTTCGACCAGCGCCTGCGCGTCGACAACGGCCAGCCGTTCCTGCGCGGTGCGCAGCGCGCGTGCGGCCTGCTTGTTCTCGCCCTGAAGCCGCTCGATCGCGCCCGCCAGTTCCTGCGGCGCCACCGACAGATGCTTCATCGTCGACTGCAGCGCGTCGCGCCAGAGATCGAAGCGCTGACGCACGCGGCCGCCGCACAGGAACTGCACGCGCGAGCCGCCGCGGAACCGTTCCCAGCCACTGACCACGATGATGCCGATGCCGCCGGTGCGCGCGACGTGCGTGCCGCCGCAGGCCGAGAGATCGAAGTCGGCCACCTGCACCAGACGCAGCGGTCCTTCGCGCGCCGGCTCTTTCCGCAGCGGCAGACCCGCGGCTTCCTCGGGCGACACGAACCGGACGGTAACGAGGCGGTCTTCCCACACCACGCGGTTCGCCTCGTCGACGGCGGCGGCGATGTCGTGCGCCGTCACTTCCTTCGCCAGATCGATCGAGCACGTGTCGGCGCCGAGGTGAAAGCTCTCGGTGCGATTGTCGAACAAGGCATCGAAGGCCGCTGACAGCACGTGCTGTCCCGTGTGCTGCTGCATGTGATCGAAGCGACGCGTCCAGTCGATGGTGCCGGTGACCGTCGTCCCGCTCTCGAGCGGCGCATCGACAATGTGCGTCACCGCGCCGTCGGCATCGTCAATCACGTCGAGAACATGAGCCGGGCCGAGCGTGCCGGTATCGAACGGCTGTCCCCCTGATGTGGGATAGAACGCCGAGCTGTCGAGACGCACCGCGTAACGCGCGTCGTCACTCGAGCCGGCGACCGGCGCGCAGGTGACGACGCGGGCATCGAAGGTGCGGACATAGGCGTCGGTGTAATAGAGGCGCTCGATGCTCATGTCGTCGGCAACTCGAAGTAGAAGATGGCCCCACCGTGGCGCGAGAGGTGATAGCCGGTTTCGCCGCCGTGCGAGGTGATGATGCCGTAACTCACCGAGAGCCCGAGCCCCGTGCCCTCGCCCACCGGCTTGGTGGTGAAGAACGGCTGGAAGAGCTTGCCCTCGTCATCCGGCGGCACGCCGTCTCCATGATCCTCCACTTCGAGGCGCGCGGTGTTGCGGCCGTCGCTGGTCCGGATGAGGATGCGGCGGCGCGACGGGTCGAGATCGCGCACGGCCTGCTCGGCGTTGATGACGAAGTTGAGGACGACCTGCTGCAATTCGGTGAACACCGCCGAGACGATGGCGTCCGACTGGTCCTCGAGATCGATGCGGATGCCCTGCGTCTCGATCTTGCGCTGCCGGAGTTCCATGACCGAGGCCACGACATCGCTGAGCCTGACCGGCGACGGCTCCGATGTCTGACGACCGAAGCGCTGCAGATTGCGAATGATGGCGCTGGCGCGCGTGCTCTCGCGCTGGATGAGCGAGAGGTCCCGCCGCACGCCCTCAGGCAACTCCTCGTGCATCGTCAGCAGTTCGGCAAAGCCGAGGATGGCCTGCAGCGGATTGTTCAGCTCGTGCGCGACGCCCGAGACGAGCACGCCAATGGCGGCAAGACGTTCCTGCCGGATGAGCTGTTGCTGCAGTGATTCCTTTTCCGTGCGAATGCGACGCTCCTCCGCCACCTGCGCATCGACGGCTTCCTGCGCCGCGCGCAGGCTGTTGATCATGCCACCCAGGCTGTCGTGCAACTGATTCAGCTCGAGCGCGCCGAAGTCCTGCTGCGCCAGCGGGGAGAGATCGCCGGCGGCGACGCGCTCCGAGACGCGACGCACCTCGCGCACGCCGACAATCCAGCGCCGTGAGAAGTACAACAGCAGGCTCAGGATGATCACGAGTGTGCCGGCGGCGATGGCCACGTTGCGCACGTAGATGGGCGCCGTGCGGAGATCGGCGGCCGCGGTCGGGATGCCGACGCTGACCAGCCACGGCGCGCCCGTGAGCACGGCGTTGCCATAGACGCGCTCGACACCGTCCATGCCGGCACGCGTGGCGCTGGGCGGCACGGCTCTCGGGTCGCGCACGTCGGCGGGATCGGTCTCGACCGACCGGCCGACGTACAGCCTGGCGTCGAGACTGCGCGCGAGCACGATGCTGCGATCGTCGGTGATGGTGACGACCGATTCGGCCGGCAGTGGAATGCTGCGCAGGACCGTTTCGAGGGCCTCGAGATGGATGACGAGGCCAAGCGTGCCCACCATCTGCCCCGGCGTCGAGCCCTCGATTGGATAGCCCAGCACGATGGCGTGCAGGTTGGCGTCGGCGCCGCCCAGCAGCGAGCTGGTCGCCTGACGTCCACTGGCCGCCACACTGGCCAGCCACGCCGACGACAGTTCGCCTTCGACCGAAGTGACCGGCGGACGGGCCCACGCCACGGGTGTGCCGCCCGCATCGGCGAGGACAACGTTGCGGACCACATTCCCGCTGCCACCAACGAGCGGTTGCAGCACCTCTTCGATGGCCGTCGGCCGCAGGGCCCGCACGGCCGGATGCCGCGTCGCCGTCCACGCCACGGCGTCGGCGGCGGAGAGATTGCGATCGACGTAGGCCGTGACCATTGCGGTGAGGGCGAGGGTCTCGTCGCCGAGATGCGCCACTTCCTCGCGGTAGGTCACGCGCGCCGCGTAGAAGGTCGCCGACAGCACGACCACCGCGAGCACGGCGGTGACGACGAGGATCTGCGTGCGCAGCGGCTGCGTCATGTCAGCGCGCCACACGCGTGGCCGGATCCGCCAGGCCGGCGGAGGCAAAGCCCGCCGCGCGAAGCTGGCAACTGTCGCACCGTCCGCACGGCGTGCCGTCGGGCGCCGGGTCGTAGCAACTGATCGTCAGTGCGTAGTCGAGCCCCAGCGAAACACCGAGCCGAATGATCTCGGCCTTGCCCAGGTGCATCAGCGGCGTGTGCACGGTGAAGGGCCGGCCTTCCACACCGGCCTTTGTCGCCAGTTGCGCCATGCGTTCGAACGCGCGGATGAAGTCGGGCCGGCAGTCCGGATAGCCCGAGTAATCGAGCGCGTTGACGCCGATGAAGATGTCGGACGCGCCGAGCACCTCGGCCCAGCCCAGCGCAATCGACAGGAAGATGGTGTTGCGCGCGGGCACGTAGGTGACGGGAATCTCGTCGGCGGTGACGGTGCGATCCTTGGGCACCGCGATGTCCGCCGAGGTGAGCGCGGAGCCGCCCATCGCCGACAGGTCGAGATCGAGGACGAGATGCTGCGCCACGCCGAGCGCGTGCGCGACACGCGCGGCAGCGTCGATCTCCTGGTGATGACGCTGACCGTAGCGGATGCTGAGCGCGCGCAGGTCGAAGCCATCGCGGCGCGCCACGGCGGCCGCGGTGTAGGAGTCGAGCCCGCCGCTCAGCAGCACGACAGCCGGAGGCATGTGCGGCCTATTGTCGGTCATCGCCCGGCGCAAGTGAAGAGCTGGCCGCTCAGACGCCGCGCGTCTGCGGGTCCCAGATGTACTTGTGCAGCTGCACCTGGATGCGCACCGGCAGGCGGTCGGCCAGCACCCACTCCGCCAGCGTCCGCAGGTCGAGCTCGCCGTGCACGGGCGAGAACAGTACCGCGTCCGAGCGTTCGGCCAGCGTCTCGCGCAGGACGATATCGCGCGCGTATTCGTAGTCGGCGCGGTCGGCCAGCACGAACTTCACCTGGTCGCGCGGCGTCAGCCGCGAGATGTTCGACCAGTCGGTGCGGCCCTCTTCGCCCGAGCCGGGACACTTGATGTCGACGATGCGGATGACGCCGTCAGGAACAGCGGCGATCGACCGGTGGCCGCCGGTCTCGATGAGCACCGTCTTGCCACCCGCGAGCAGCCGTTCCATCAGCGGAATGACGTCGGGCTGCAGCAGCGGCTCGCCGCCGGTCACCTCGACCGTCGGGCAGCCATACTCGTCCACGGCCGCCACTACCGCGTCCACGCTCATCTTGCGGCCTTCATGGAAGGCGTACGGCGTGTCGCACCAGCGGCAGCGCAGGTCGCACGCCGTCAGGCGGACGAAGACACAGGGCTCCCCGGCGTAGGTCGACTCGCCCTGAATCGAGTGGAAGATCTCGTTGACGGTGAGCACGGTGGTCCTGAATCCTTCATTGTAGAACGCGGCATGACACTCCGTATCGGCACATCGGGTTGGCACTATCCGGCTGGTAAAGGCACCTGGGACGGGATTTTCTATCCCCTCCGGGCCGATCGCCGGCGCGGTTTCGACGAGTTGTCCTTCTACGCCGAACGCTTCGACACGGTGGAGATCAACAGCACGTTCTACGGCCAGCCGCGGCGGAACGTCAGCCTCGCCTGGGTGCGGCGGACGCCGCCCGGGTTCGAGTTCGCGGTGAAGCTCTATCAGAAGTTCACCCACCCGGCGACGGCGCTGGACCGCACGGCGATCACGCGCGCCGACATCGACCTGTTCAAGGGCGGCATCGAACCGCTGGCCGCCGCCGGCAAACTCGGGCCGCTACTCGCGCAGTTCCCGTCGCGCTTTCACGACACGCCGGAAGCCCGCGACTACCTGGCCTGGCTGCTGCGCACCTTCGCCGAGTATCCGCTCGTCGTGGAACTGCGCCATCGGTCGTGGAGCGAGGCGCGGGCCGACACCGAGGCGCTGCTGGCCGCGGGGCACGCCGCGTGGGCGGAGATCGACGAACCGAAGTTCACCGGATCGATCGAGCAGACGCTGACGCCGAACATCGCCGAGCTGATGTACGTCCGCCTGCACGGCCGCAACGCCGCGCAGTGGTGGGACGCGCCGGAGTCCGAGGATCGCTACAACTATCTCTACTCCGCCGCCGAGCTCGCGCCGATCACCGATCGGCTGCGCGCCGCGCGCGCCCACGTGCGCAAGCTGTATCTCTACATGAACAATCACTTCGCCGCGCAGGCCGTCACCAACGCGACGATGGCGCGGCACCTGATGGACGATCCGATCACGGCACCGATGCCGGCGGAGCTCGTCGATGCCTATCCGGCGCTCGAGGGGCTGGTGACTACTTTGCCTCGCGCACGGTTACTCTGATGATGCGGTCGGTCACCGCCAGCTTGGTGACGACGTCCATGCCGCTGATGACGCGGCCGAACACGGTGTACTTGCCGTCGAGTCGCGCCTGCGGCGACAGCGTGACGTACCACTGACTGTCGGCCTTGCTGGCATCGCCGGCATGCGCCATGGCGACGGCGCCGCGCACGTGCGTGCGCGTCTTGCTGATCTCGGCGACGCCAATCGGCGTGCCGCTGCCGCCGCGTCCCCACGAATCCTGCCGGGTCATGTCGCGCGTTGCCGGGTCGCCCACCTGCACCACGAAGCCGGGTTCGACGCGGTGCACGCGATGGCCGTTGTAGAAGCGCTTGTTCACCAGTTCGACGATGCGCGCGACGGTCTTCGGCGCTTCATTCGGATAGGTCTCGAACTCGAACGTGCCTTTCACGGTTTCGACGACGATCACCGGACCGGCGCCAGGCGAGGTTTGAGCCGGCGCGGTGCCCTGCGCCCAGCCTGGGGACGCCAGCAGCGTCAGCGCGCAGAGGACAACCGGAAGACGGAACGCACGAACGGTGTTGATCATGATCGTCCTGTGACGCCGATCCGCGGGCACATCGCAGCGATGGCGCAGGCGCCGCA